>NZ_LT906463.1:1527118-1854236 GCF_900186995.1 Haemophilus pittmaniae | reverse complement strand
TCAGGATTGCTCCGATTGGTGTAGTATATCGACGGTTTTTTCGGAGCTATAAGGATGGCAATGAATTTATTAATGTTATGCCGCGAACCACGACTATATAGTTGTCAGCGTTTATGCGAGGCGGCTGCGGCTCGTGGGCATCAAATGGATATATTGGATCCCAATCGTTTTTTATTGCGCTTGTCCGAGGCTGGAACATTTTCGCTGTATTATCAAGCCAAGGAAACGCAAGCGGCGTATTCGCTGCAGGATTATGATGGGGTATTGCCTCGTTTTGGAGTGACTAGCAATCAGCAAGGTTGTGCCGTGTTGGAACATTTGCTGGCGCGCGGTGCAGTGAGTTTAAATTCGCCACAAGCCTTTGCACTAGCACGCGATAAATGGCAATCCTTGCAATATTTGGCTGCAGCCGGCTTGCCATTGCCGGATAGCTATTTAAGCGGACGGGAAGTGAGTGCTGAGACACTATTGGCACAATTGTCTCCGCCACTGATTATTAAAACCTTGGCCGGAATGCAAGGGGTGGGTGTGATGTTGGCGGAAAGTGTCAAAAGTGCCCATGGCTTGTTGGATTTTTTATATCAAAACGGTACACCGGCCTTGCAACAGGAATTTATTGCAGAGGCTGAAAGCGCCGATATTCGCGCCTTTGTGGTGGGAGAACGGGTTGTTGCTGCCATGCGACGGATTGGTAAAAAAGAGGATTTTCGTGCGAATTTTCATCGTGGTGGACGGGCTGAGTCGGTTCAATTAAGTGTTGGTGAGCAACAGTTGGCGGTAGCTGCAGCAAAAGCATTGGGACTCGAGGTGGCCGGAGTGGATTTGATTCCATCAGCGCGTGGACTGCTGGTCTTGGAGGTTAATGCATCGCCGGGTTTGGAGATGATTGAGCAAACCAGCGGCATAGATATTGCGAGCGAAATGATTGCATTGTTAGAAAAGAAGGTAAAACAAAAGGGCTAATAAGCCCTTTTTGATTTTTGTGTACGCCATTGAATGGCGAGTCAATTATCCCGGTAAATTATTTCGTTGGTCGTAATTTGGCGGTAATTCCGGCATGGTACTTTCTTCGTCAAAGGGTTCGCTGGACGGATGTAATTTAAATTCTTGGAAATCATGCCCACTTTTTTCTTTGCCGGTTAGCTGGGGTTGTAGTTTGCTAAAACTACTTTTTGGCGAAAGCCAAATATCAATAAATGCCTGGGTAAATTTTGCATCAAACTCATGATCCAAAATGGTGTCATTAAGTACGAAATAGCCGCGATCCTCTAAGGCGATAAAATTCAAAATATCGTTAGGCGAAAAATCTGGAAAAATTTGCTGCATTTTTTTCAGCCAAGCAGTGGTGTCATCGGTACTTAATTTTTGCGCCTCCATTTCTTTTACCAAGGTAATCGCAAAGTTTTTCCCTTCGATCGGTTTTTCATAACGCACGGAAAACATTAATGGACGTTCATTTGCTTGATAATGCCCGTTTTCAGAATAGAGTCCGACCGTGTAAACATGGAATGGACCCCAAGTATATTCGGCGTTACCAACCGGTTGCCATTGCGCCATTAAAGGACCACAAAAGACAGCGCCGACAAGCGGCAATAAAAATTTTAATTTCATAGCATGACTAAATAGTGAAAATTGCGGCGATTATAGCAAAAGGCCGGGAAAAGAGTAAAACGAATAAAAAAGGCGGGTTCCCCCGCCTGATACTTATTGATTTTTTTGCTTATTTTAAGCTGCCAACCATGTCTTCCGGACGAACCCATTTATCGAAGTCTTCTGCAGAAACTAAGCCTAAGTTAATGGCTTCTTCGCGTAGGGTTGTACCGTTTTTGTGTGCGGTTTTAGCAATTTTTGCTGCATTTTCATAACCAATGTGGGTATTTAATGCAGTTACTAACATTAATGAATTTTCCAATTGTTGTTTGATGCGAGGGTAGTTTGGTTGAATACCGGTTGCACAGTGTTCATCAAAGGACACGCAAGCATCGGCCAATAATTGAGCGGATTGTAAGAAATTCGCAACCATTACTGGGTTGAATACGTTCAATTGGAAATGACCTTGTGAGCCAACAAAAGAGATAGTGGTATCGTTACCGAATACTTGCGCACATACCATTGTTAATGCTTCACATTGTGTTGGGTTTACTTTACCCGGCATGATTGATGAGCCTGGTTCATTTTCCGGAATTAAGATTTCACCGATACCGGAACGTGGACCGGATGCTAATAAACGAATGTCGTTAGCAATTTTGAATAGGCTCACGGCAAGTTGTTTTAATGCCCCGTGGGTTTCAACCATCGCATCATGAGCTGCAAGCGCTTCAAATTTATTTTCTGCAGTCACAAATGGGAAACCGGTAAATTGAGCGATATATTCAGCAACTTTTACATCGTAACCTTTTGGTGTATTTAAACCCGTACCTACAGCTGTACCGCCAAGTGCTAATTGGCTTAAATGTGGAAGGGTATTTTTAAGTGCACGCAGACCAAAGTCTAATTGAGCAGCATAAGCAGAGAACTCTTGACCTAGGGTTAATGGTGTTGCGTCCATTAAATGGGTACGGCCAATTTTTACCACGTCTTTAAATTCAGCAGATTTTTGCGCAAAGGTTTTTTGTAAACGTTCTACCGCAGGAATTGTTTTTTCAACGACTTTTTTGTATGCCGCAATATGCATTGCTGTTGGGAAGGTGTCGTTTGAAGATTGGGATTTATTCACATCATCGTTCGGGTGAACAAAGGATTTTTCGCCCAATTTGCCACCGTGTAATACGTGTGCACGGTTAGCCACTACTTCATTGACGTTCATATTGGATTGGGTACCGGAACCGGTCTGCCAAATTACCAATGGGAATTGATCATCTAATTTACCGGCAAGAATTTCATCACAGGCCGCAGCAATAAGATCGCGTTTTTCAGTGGATAAAACACCAAGATCGGCATTGGCGAATGCTGCTGCTTTTTTCAAATAGCCGAAAGCTTCAATGACTTCGTGTGGCATAGACGCGGCAGGGCCGATTTTAAAGTTATTGCGTGAACGTTCGGTTTGTGCAGCCCAGTATTTATCGGCTGGCACTTGAACTTCGCCCATGGTGTCTTTCTCAATACGAAATGTCATGTTGTTCTCCTATTTATGTTTAGAGTAAAAAATTCGGCCAAGATTCTACCACCCAGGTGGTATGAATAAAACGTAAGAAAATTGTTAAAACTTACTTTTGTGACCTAGATCATAAAATAGAGTGAATAACATTTATTCGTCTATCTTTATAAAAAAAAAGCTCATTTGGGCAGGAATGAATAATAGCATTTTATTTATGCTTATTATTTGTCCGACCTATAGATAAGCATTTATTTTTAGGCGAGTTTTAGGTAAAATTACGCGCTTAAATTTAGCTTTGAAGGCACAAAAATGGCGAAGAATGCCCAATTTTATATTCTAAAAGAGCAAACAGCTGAACAATTGGCTTGTGATTTAGCCGCCCAATCTTGGCGTTTGGGGCGGAAAGTGCTGATTGCTTGTGAAACCGAGCAGCAAGCATTGGATATTGATGAAGCCTTATGGGCGCGTGAACCCGATGAATTTGTTCCACACAATCTTTCCGGTGAAGCGACGCAATATGCGGCGCCCATTGAAATTAGCTGGAAAGGTAAACGAAATGCGCAACGGCGGGATTTGTTAATCAATCTGCAACAGGATGTACCTGAGTTTAGCAATAGTTTCACGCAATTGATTGACTTTGTGCCACAGCAGGAAGAACAAAAAGCACAGGCGAGAGAGCGTTATAAGATGCTACGTCAACAAGGTTGGCAACTTTCAACTGAAAATCAGTAAATTACATATAATCTCACATTGGAGTCTCAAATGAATTTTAAAAACACAATTAGCATTATCTCTTTTAGTGCTGTTTTGTTATTGGCCGGTTGCGATAATAATGAAAAAACTCCAGCTAAAAATGAAAATGCTGCACCTACGGTAGCTTCAGTGACGGAAACTGCATCTCAACAACAGGAAGAAACCTCAAAACAAGAGGCAAAAACACAAGCAGAACAAACCTCGCTAACCGCAAATAAGATGGAACAACAATCAGAAGCACCTCAGGTAGAAAATAAGAGCATTAAAGCAGCCTTAGCCACGCCAGCTGAAGCCGTTGAAAAAAATGCTGAAGCAACTAAAGAACAAAAGGCAGCATCTTCAACAACCTCAGCCCTTTCAAATAAAAGCCAAAGTAAAACTAAAAAACGTAGTGCCTATTATCAGCAACAACTCGCCTTACTAACAGAAGTTGAAAAACAATACGAGCAAATTCGCTGTACTGAAGATTATGCTAAATTAGGTGAATATAGTTTTTGCCGCCAAGAAGAACGTCGCTTATTTTTAGAAATGCAACGTTTACGCGATGATTTACGTGTAAATGAATAAGCCAATGAACGACATCACCTTTTATCAACGCTTCGAAACCGATATTCTCGCTGGGCGTAAAACGATTACCATTCGGGATAAATCCGAAAGCCATTTTAAAGCAGGTGATATTTTGCGAGTGGGGCGGTTTGAAGATAATCAATATTTCTGCACGATTGAAGTGTTAAGTGTGTCGCCGATTACTCTTGATGAACTGACGGATCAGCAGGCGAAGCAGGAGAATATGGGGTTAGTAGAATTGCGAGAACTGATTAAAGTAATTTATCCGAATGAGAGTCTATTTTATGTAATCAAATTTAATTTGGCATGATGAAAGGATATGTTATGAATAAAATTGAATCAACAATAAAACAAGTTCTTGATAATGGTGATCTTATTATTAACAAAATAGATAAGAATCAATCAAGGGATTTTTTATGCAAAAAATCCTCTTATGCGGAAACTCTACCTGAGAAAGAAATAAAATCTTTAGCAGAAGGCTCATTAGTTAGATTTATCCCTAATATTACAGAAAAAGGAGCTTTTGCTAATAATATAGAACTTGCTGAGAAACGCTTAGAATCAACTATAAAGAAGATACTAGACAATGGTGATTTTATAATTAATAAAGTTAATGAGAAACAAGAAAATGATTTCTTTTGTAAGAAAGATTCGTATAAACATTCATTATTAGCAGATGAAGTTAACGGATTAAAAGAAGGAGATTCTGTTAGTTTTATTCCTAAATTTGTTAATGATAAATGCTTTGCTAACGAATTAAAATTGATTAAAAAAAACGAGATTAAAGATAATTTTATAAAAGAAGAATTAGACACAAAAATACTAACAGAGGTATTTTTTACTAATTTAGAATCAAGTTTAGAAAAAATTTATAGAGGATCTGATTTCGAAGATTTTACCTTCTTTATATTAAAATCTCTAGGAATTCCAGAGATTTATGCTGTCCCAAGAAATAATTCAGGGGGAAGAGCCGATGGTATATTTAAAGTATCAAGTGTATCAACAAATGGACATAGATTAGAAGTTATTTATGATTGTACTTTAAAACCTACATCTATGTGGGAACAAGAAAAAATGACTCAAATTAATAATTATGAGGCTCAAATAATAAGAAGTTCTACAAATATTAATTATAATTTTGGTTCTACATATAGCGGAAAAATAGTAAAGCAAACTATTTCATTCAATGACAATGCAGATAAACAAATTTGGATCATAACTAAAGGGGAAACGAGACTAATAGAAGATAAACAGTCTCCAGATATTTTAATCAAAGAAATTAGTATTTATGATTTAATGAAGATCATGAAGGAGCGATATTTAGATTCAGCTTTCGTTAAGTCTGATGAAATAGCGGATAATTTAAAAAATTTAGGTTCGAAATTAACAAAATAGAGAAAACAATGACACAAAAATTTGAAATGGCAGACCGTTTTAATCCGTCTGCGGTAGAACAAGCCCTTTATCAACATTGGGAAGAGAGCGGTTATTTTAAACCGTCTGAAAATGAAAATGCGCCGAGCTATTGTATTGCGATTCCGCCGCCGAACGTCACAGGTTCCCTACACATGGGGCATGCTTTCCAACAAACCTTAATGGATACCTTAATCCGTTTTAACCGTATGGAAGGGCATAACACCTTATGGCAAGCGGGAACAGACCACGCGGGTATCGCTACTCAAATGGTGGTTGAGCGTAAAATTGCGGCTGAAGAAGGCAAAACCCGCCACGATTATGGTCGTGAAGCGTTTATCAACAAAATTTGGGATTGGAAAGCCTATTCTGGTGGCACAATTAGCCAACAAATGCGCCGTTTAGGTAACTCAATCGACTGGGAACGTGAGCGTTTTACCATGGATGACGGTTTATCTAACGCGGTAAAAGAAGTGTTTGTGCGTTTGCACGAAGAAGGTTTGATTTACCGTGGCAAACGCTTGGTAAACTGGGATCCAAAACTTCATACCGCGATTTCTGATTTAGAAGTAGAAAACAAAGAGAGCAAAGGTTCTCTTTGGCATTTCCGCTATCCGTTAGCTAACGGTGCAAAAACGGCAGATGGTAAAGATTATTTAGTGGTTGCCACCACGCGTCCGGAAACCATGTTGGGTGATACGGCGGTGGCGGTGCATCCTGAAGATGAACGTTATCAATCTTTAATCGGTAAAACAGTGGTTCTGCCATTGGCTAATCGCGAAATTCCGATTATTGCGGATGAATACGTCGATCGTGAATTCGGTACTGGTGTAGTGAAAATCACTCCAGCGCATGACTTCAACGACTACGAAGTGGGTAAACGTCACAGCTTACCGATGGTTAACGTGTTAACTTTAAATGCAGATATCCGTGATGAAGCGGAAATTATCGGTACTGACGGTAAACCGCTTGCAGGCTATGAAGCGACTATCCCAGCTGATTACCACGGCTTAGAGCGTTTCGCTGCACGTAAGAAAATCGTGGCAGATTTTGAAGCGCTGGGTTTATTAGACGAAATCAAACCGCACGATTTGAAAGTGCCTTATGGTGACCGTGGTGGCGTGCCGATTGAGCCGATGCTAACCGACCAATGGTATGTGAGTGTGAAACCGCTTGCTGATGTGGCGATTAAAGCGGTGGAAGACGGCGAAATCCAATTTGTTCCGAAACAATATGAAAACCTTTACTTCTCTTGGATGCGTGATATTCAAGATTGGTGTATCTCTCGCCAACTTTGGTGGGGACACCGTATTCCTGCGTGGTATGACGCAGAAGGTAATGTGTATGTTGCACGTAACGAAGAAGAAGTGCGGTCAAAATACAGCTTAGATTCTACGGTTGAACTCAAACAAGATGAAGACGTATTAGACACATGGTTCTCATCAGGCTTATGGACGTTCTCTACTTTAGGTTGGCCAGAGCAAACTAAAGAACTCAAAATGTTCCACCCGACAGATGTGTTAATCACTGGCTTTGACATCATCTTCTTCTGGGTTGCGCGTATGATTATGTTCACGATGCACTTCGTGAAAGATGAAAACGGCAAACCGCAAGTACCATTCAAAACCGTGTACGTAACAGGCTTAATCCGTGATGAGCAAGGTCAAAAAATGTCGAAATCGAAAGGTAACGTACTTGACCCAATCGATATGATTGACGGCATTAGCCTTGAAGATTTACTTGAAAAACGCACAGGCAACATGATGCAGCCACAATTAGCAGAAAAAATTGCTAAAGCGACTCGCAAAGAGTTTGCAGAAGGGATTGCGGCTCACGGCACAGACGCATTGCGTTTCACATTAGCTGCGTTGGCTTCAAACGGTCGTGATATCAACTGGGATATGAAACGTTTAGAAGGCTACCGTAACTTCTGTAATAAATTATGGAATGCAAGCCGTTTCGTCTTAACGAATGACAAATTAGATTTAAGCGAAGGTGAGATCGAGTTCTCATTGGCAGATCGTTGGATTCAATCAGAATTCAACCGCACAGTGGAAACTTTCCGTAACTCATTAAGCCAATATCGTTTCGATCTTTGTGCTAACGCAATTTATGAATTTACCTGGAACCAATTCTGCGACTGGTATTTAGAATTGACTAAACCAGTATTTGCAAACGGTAATGCAGCACAAATTCGTGCGGCAAGCCAAACTTTGGTTCATGTGCTAGAAAAATTATTACGTTTAGCACATCCACTGATTCCATTTATTACCGAAGAAATTTGGCAAAAAGTGAAAGGTTTCGTCGGCATTACGGCTGACAGTATTATGTTACAGCCTTTCCCACAGGTGGAAGAAAACGGCTTTGATCCAGAAGCAGAAGCTGAAATTGAGTGGTTAAAAGAAGTGATTGTTGCAGTACGTAATATTCGTGCAGAAAGCAATATCGCACCAAGCAAAGGCTTAGATCTGTTATTCCGTAATTTAAGCGTAGAAAATGCAAAAATTCTCGAAAAACAGACCGCTCTTTTAAAAGCCATGGCGAAGTTAGACAACGTTCAAGTGTTAGCTGCAAACGAAACAGCACCACTTGCGGTAGCAAAACTCGTCGGCAATGCTGAATTGCTCGTGCCAATGGCTGGCTTTATCAATAAAGAAGCAGAGCTTGCCCGTTTAACCAAAGAGATTGAAAAATATCAAAATGAGGTTAAGCGCATCGAAAATAAACTCAGCAATGAAGCTTTCGTGGCTAAAGCACCAGAAGTAGTGATTGCGAAAGAACGCGAAAAACAAGCGGAATACCAATCTGGATTAGAAAAAATCCAAGAGCAGTATAAAGCGATTGAAGCGTTGTAGTTTTAAATAAATATAAACAGCTAATTTATGAAAATAAGTTAGCTGTTTTTTTTAAGATACTTAGAATAGGATGACTGCGAATAAGCGATTGGACAAAAGATCAAATTATTGTTGCGTTATGTCTCTATTTTATTATTTCTTTCAATAAAGTTAATAAGCTTTTCCGTTACTTAAAGAATATGTAGTTTTAATAGAACGAATACCATCAGTATTAGATATGGGGATAGGTAATCTAGGTCATAAGAAAAGTATCAATGATTTACAAAATGCGAGTAAATTAGATAGAGCGAAAATTGAGTTTGCATGATTCAATATTAAGAATATCTTATCAAGCAAGCTTCAGAAAGGCCTTTGGAAAACCTTAGGGGTATCAAATGTACTAGAGGATAATTTTTTTATAGGGGCGAGAGAAAAGAGAAGTTAATATTCTTCTGGAATAATTTATTTTCAAAGGAGCCGGTATAAAAGAAAAACAGGTTAATCTTTTGATTAACTTGTTTTTTTATTTATGGATTGAGACAAGAAATTGTTTGTTAATTAGAATTCTATCTCTATATAGATTAAAGGATTTGTTATTTATATTTGGCCGTTTTTTTGTTGAAAATTCAGTGTATTACATATTATTTAGAACTGGTCTAACCAAACTTTTTTCACAATTAATGTGTTTTTGTAATTTTATTTTTCAATAAATTTGGTATGATTCACACCGGTAACAGAATTTAGTCAACAAATTCTACTTATGGAGAAATGAATTATGAGCGAATTAACTAAAGCATTAACTAACCTGCGCAGTTTGCGTGCGGCTTTGAAAGAATTAACTTTAGAGCATGCTGAAACTGTTTTAGAAAAATTACAAACTTTGGTCGAAGAAAAACGTGCCGCTGAAGCTGAGTTATTGAAAGCGGATGCTGAGCGTCGTGCGAAAGTAGAGAAATATAAAGAACTCATCGAAAAAGAAGGTTTTACAGCCGATGATTTCGCAGCGCTTTTCAATACTTCTGTAAAAGCGAAGAAACCAAGAAAACAACGTGAACCACGCCCTGCACAATATCAATATAAAGATGAGCAAGGTAATGTGAAAACCTGGACCGGCCAAGGCCGTACGCCGCGTGCAATTCAAGCTGCGTTAGCCAAAGGTAAATCCTTATCCTCTTTCAAAATCAAATAATTCTTTTCACTGAGAACCCGTTTTTACGGGTTCTCTTTTTTTATTTATAAATGACTATGCTAGAGAAAAAAATATTACTGACCGATTGTCCCGATGATAAAGGGTTAATCGCTAAAATCACCAACATTTGTTACAAGCACCAATTGAATATTTTGCATAACAATGAGTTTGTGGATTTTGAAACCAAACACTTTTTTATGCGTACTGAATTGGAAGGTATTTTTAATGAAGAAACCTTGCTTGCCGATTTAGCTTATAGCTTACCGGAAGGTACTAATTGCCGTTTGATTGGCAATCACCGCAAGCGTATTGTAATTTTAGTGACTAAAGAAGCTCATTGTTTGGGTGATATTTTGATGAAAAATTATTATGGTGCGTTGGACATGGAAATTGCCGCGGTGATCGGTAACCATGAGGATTTACGCGAATTGGTAGAACGTTTTGATATCCCGTTCCATTGCGTGAGCCACCAAGGTTTAACCCGTGTCGAGCATGATAAATTATTGGCGGACAAAATAGACGAGTATGCGCCGGATCTCATTGTGTTGGCCAAATATATGCGGGTGCTAAATCCGGAGTTCGTTGCCCGTTATCCAAATCGTGTGATCAATATTCACCATTCCTTCTTACCGGCCTTTATCGGTGCGCGTCCATACCAACAGGCTTATGAGCGCGGGGTAAAAATCATCGGTGCAACTGCTCATTTTATTAATAATGAATTGGATCAAGGTCCGATTATTATGCAAAACGTCATTAATGTGGATCATACTTACAGTGCAGATGCCATGATGCGTGCCGGCCGTGATGTGGAAAAAACCGTATTAAGCCGAGCATTGGATTTAGCATTGCACGACAAAATCTTCGTTTATAAAAATAAAACGGTGGTGCTGTAATGGAAAAATTGACTCTCGAGCCTATTCAACAGGTTGTTGGTGAAATTCGCCTGCCAGGCTCCAAAAGTCTATCCAATCGAGCCTTATTATTAGCTGCCTTAGCTCAGGGCGAAACCTTAGTGCGCAACTTACTGGATAGCGATGATATTCGCCATATGCTAAATGCACTACAGGCGCTTGGTGTGCAACTGAGCTTATCGGAAGATAAAACCGAATGCCGAGTTGTTGGTCTGGGCGGAGCGTTTGCGGTGCAGGATGGTCTGAGCCTATTTTTAGGTAATGCCGGTACTGCCATGCGTCCGTTATGTGCGGCGCTTTGCTTGGTGGGTAAAAGTGTCGGTGAAGTGATTCTAACCGGTGAACCGCGAATGAAAGAACGGCCGATTTTGCATTTAGTGGATGCTTTACGCCAAGCCGGTGCGCAAATCCGTTATTTAGAAAATGAAGGTTATCCGCCGTTGGCAATTCGCAATGCCGGTTTGCAGGGAGGAATGGTGGAAATCGATGGTTCAATTTCCTCTCAGTTTTTAACTGCCTTATTAATGGCTGCACCGCTTGCCGAAGGCGATATGGAAATTCGTATTAAAGGTGAATTAGTTTCCAAACCTTATATCGATATTACCTTGGCGATGATGAAGGATTTTGGGATTATCGTTGAAAATCGGGATTACCAATGCTTCCTGGTCAAAGGTCGTCAAACCTATCGTTCCCCAGGGAATTATTTGGTGGAAGGCGATGCGTCTTCGGCCTCTTATTTCTTGGCTGCTGCGGCGATTAAAGGCAAGGTGAAAGTCAGCGGAATTGGTAAAAATTCTATCCAAGGCGATCGTTTATTTGCCGATGTGTTGGCTAAAATGGGCGCAAAAATTACTTGGGGTGAGGATTTTATTTTGGCAGAACAAGGAGAATTGCAGGGCATTGATATGGATATGAACCATATTCCCGATGCAGCAATGACCATTGCGACAACCGCTCTTTTTGCCAAAGGTGAAACCGTGATCCGCAATATTTACAACTGGCGGGTGAAGGAAACCGATCGCTTGAGTGCGATGGCTACCGAATTACGCAAAGTCGGCGCGGAAGTGGAAGAAGGCGAGGATTTTATCCGCATTCAACCGCCACAACAATTCTTGCCGGCAGAGATTGCGACCTACAACGACCATCGCATGGCGATGTGTTTTGCGTTAGTGGCATTGTCTGATACGGCGGTCACAATTTTAGATCCGCAGTGTACGGCTAAAACCTTTCCAACCTTCTTTAGCGAGTTTGAAAAACTTAGCCAACCCTAAATAGCATAAAAAACGGTCAAATTTGACCGTTTTTTTCTTTTTTAAAGCAATGCTAATAAAATCAATGAGTTAGATGCTGTTTTCGCAAAAACGCTGAAGAAAGAGAGGGCGTTTGAATTTCCTCAACGGACAGCCAAACGCCTATTTTGATTATTTAGTAGCGGCTTTCATATTTCGTACGAATTCGCCAAGCTCATTTAGGCATTGGGCATGATTATCTAAATTACGCTCAATGATTTTCACGGTGGCCGAACCGGAAATCGCACCGGCAGCGCCCAGTTGTAATGCTTCTTTCACTTGTGCTGGTTGGGCAATGCCGAAACCTTGTAGAATCGGTGGCGCATTGTGGGCTTTTAGTTGTTCCACAAGGCTGTCCAGATTGGCTGCATGGCTTTGATTTTCCGCACTGGTCACGCCGGCACGGGAAACCAAATAGGTATAACCTTGGCTATTTTCTGCAACACCTTGTACTGTTTTGGCATCGGCGTTTGGCGGACAAATAAATACCGGTTGAATGCCATGGCGTTTGGCCGCAGCGACATAATCTTCCTTAGCCAACAGCGGAATATCAGCGACCAATACGGCATCAACCCCGACTTCCGCGCAGCGTTGATAGAAATTATCCAAACCCTTAGCGAAAATTAAATTAGCGCACAGTAATAAGCTGATTGGAATTTCCGGGTATTTTGCGCGTACCTTGGCAAGCAATTGAAAACTGTCTTCCGTGCTATGGCCGGCAGTTAATGCGCGGTTATTGGCCGCCTGAATGACCGGGCCATCTAATAGCGGATCGGAAAACGGAAAGCCAAGTTCTAAGGCATCTGCACCGTTTTCAACTAAGGTGCAAATAATTTCAAAGGAACGATCAAAGGTTGGATCGCAAAGGGTCACGAAAGGGACAAATGCGCCTTCTTTTTTGGCTGCAAGTTCGGCAAATTTAATTTCAAAGCGGCTCATTATTGCATTCCTTTTTCTTTCAAAACTTTATCCACGGTGAAAATATCTTTGTCACCGCGACCGGAGAGGTTTACCACCAGAATTTGTTCCTTATTCGGCTCTTGATGGATCATTTTTAAGGCATGCGCCAAGGCATGGGAACTTTCCAACGCCGGAATAATCCCCTCGTGTTTAGCCAATTGTTGGAACGCATCTAGCGCTTCATCATCGGTGATGCTTGGGTATTCTGCCCGTCCAATGCTTTTGAGATACGCATGTTGTGGTCCCACGGAAGGGAAGTCTAAGCCGGCGGAGATAGAGTAGGATTCTTCCACTTGGCCGTCTTCCGTTTGCATTAACGGAGATTTCATACCGAAATAAATACCCACTTTGGCATGGCCTAATGGTGCGCCATGTTCTCCACTTTCAATACCATGGCCGGCCGGTTCGATACCGATTAGACGTACATTCGGTTCATCAATAAAGTCATTAAACATCCCGATTGCGTTGGAACCACCACCAACCGCGGCAATGACCGCATCCGGCAAACGACCTTCTTTTTCAAGAATTTGGCGTTTGGTTTCTTCACCGATCATTTTTTGGAATTCGCGCACGATGGTTGGGAATGGGTGCGGACCGGCTGCTGTACCGAGCAGATAATGGGTGTTTTCATAGTTGGCTGACCAATCGCGCATAGCTTCACAACAGGCATCTTTCAAGGAACAAGAACCTTTTTGTACCGGAACCACTTCGGCACCCATTAAACGCATACGGAAAACGTTTGGCGATTGACGTTCTACATCCTTCGCCCCCATGTACACACGGCAAGGCATATCCAACATCGCACAGGCTAAGGCAGTTGCCACACCGTGTTGACCGGCGCCGGTTTCTGCGATGATACGGGTTTTACCCATGCGTTTGGCCAGTAGAATTTGGCCTAATACTTGGTTGGTTTTATGCGCGCCACCATGCAATAAATCTTCGCGTTTTAGGTAGATCTTCGCCTTAGTGCCTTTGGTGAGGTTGCGGCAAAGTGTCAAAGCAGTTGGCCGGCCGGCATAGTTTTTCAACAGATCCTGAAATTCCTGCTGGAATGCCGGATCATCTTTGGCTTCAACAAAGGCTTTCTCCAACTGCTGCAGGACGGGAATCAGAATTTCCGGCACATACATACCGCCAAATTCACCGAAATACGGATTTAAGAGGGTGTCTGACATATAGTATTTCCTTGTTTATTTTGGATCTTTAAACACATTGAGCGGCGCAAAACTTTGTGCCGTCGGCATCACTTCAATGCGGTTAATATTGACGTGTTCCGGCTGTTGGTTGAGCCATAACACGATATTAGCAATATCTTGTGGCGTGACGTATTGCACATCTTGGTAAAGGCTCGCGGCACGTTCGTTATCGCCTTTAAAGCGCACATTGGAAAACTCCGTACCGCCACACAGGCCGGGTTCTACATTCGTTACGCGAATATTCGTGCCCGCCAAGTCAGCCCGTAAGTTGAGGCTAAATTGTTCTACAAAGGCTTTGGTTGCACCATACACATTACCGCCCGGGTAAGGATAGGTGCCGGCAATAGAGCCGATATTAATAATATGGCCGCGTTTACGTGCCACCATTTCCGGCAGAATTAAGCGGGTCATGGTGACCAATCCCTTAATATTGGTATCGATCATTTGCTCCCAATCGGCCAAACTGGCTTTATAGGCGGTTTCCAAGCCCAACGCCAAGCCGGCATTGTTCACTAATAAATCAATCTGTTGCCAAGTAATAGGCATGGATTGAAAGGCTTCTTTACAGGCATCACGAAGTGAAATATCAAAGGCTAAGGGATAAAACGCCGTGCCTAATTCTTCTTTTAAACTTTCCAAACGTTCGATGCGACGTCCCGTACCAATTACGCGATAACCCGCGTTTACCAGCGTACGACAAATTGCTGCACCAAATCCGGAAGTTGCTCCGGTAACCATTGCTGTTTGAACCATAGAAATTTTACTCCTTATAATCGACACAACTTTTATGCCGTGTCCCTTTTTGGTTTTTATTTAAATTTTGCTCGCCATACTACTACACTAGTACAAAAAAATATAGAGGAATTCTGGGGTTTTTTGCATCAGGTCTTCGCCCAAAGGGCGACTTCTTTCTTTTGCTTGCTCAAAAGAAAGCAAAGGCAAGAGCCTCGGGTAAATCGCTTAACCGCGCTTGATTTCAATTTTCTTCACAGAAATTTTCAAACTAATAGTAAACGGTTCAAACAAGCGAAAATTTCCTAAAAATTGAAAGTCGCCTGACGATTTACAAGGGAGTCATTGATTTTCTTAGCTTATTCAAAAATATGTCACATTTATTTTGGTTTTTTATTCAATGCTAATAAAATCAATTGGTTACGTGTGTTTTTGAAAGAAATTATAAAAATCGAGAGGGCGTTTTAATGTCACGTTTTACTCGCTGTTCTTCTTTTTGCCTACTTTTGAGTAAGCAAAAGAAAGAAGGTCGCTAGGCGAAATCCAATATAGAAAACATCCCATCATATTGAAATAAAACCAATACTAACGATATGAAATTTTAAATAAAAAATCCCACCTTACCATTTGACACATTCCCCCCTTCTCCCTATTATCCCCGCACTAATTTGCACACCATTAACGGAACAAAACCCATGAGAAATCCCGCCGAATTACTGAAAAAATCCCTCGCTGAACGCATCCTTATTTTAGATGGTGCGATGGGAACGATGATCCAAAAATACAAACTCACCGAGGCTGATTTTAGAGGCGAACGTTTCAAAGACAGTACGGTGGATTTGCGTGGGAATAATGATTTGCTTACCTTAACCCAGCCGTTGTTGATTTCTGCGATTCATGAGAAATATTTGGCAGCGGGCGCGGATATTATTGAAACTAACACTTTCAGTTCCACCACCATTGCACAAGCAGATTATGATTTACAATCCATTGCCTATGAACTGAATTTTGCAGGGGCAAAATTAGCGCGTCTGGCTGCCGACAAATACAGCACACCGGAAAAACCTCGCTTTGTCGCAGGCGTGTTAGGGCCAACCAACCGTACAGCCTCTATTTCCCCTGATGTAAACGATCCGGGTTTTCGTAACATTACCTTTATGGAATTAGTGGATGCCTATGCTGAAGCGACCAAAGGTTTAATCGAAGGTGGTGCGGATTTGATTATGATCGAAACCATTTTCGACACGTTAAACGCAAAAGCCGCTATTTTCGCGATTGAAACCGTGTTTGAAGAATTAGGTGTGGAATTGCCGATTATGATTTCCGGCACCATTACCGATGCTTCCGGCCGTACGCTTTCTGGGCAAACCACCGAAGCATTCTACAACTCGCTTCGTCACGCTAAACCGCTAACTTTCGGTTTGAACTGTGCGCTAGGTCCGAAAGAACTCCGCCAATATGTTGAACAACTGTCTAAAATCAGCGAAACCTATGTTTCTGTGCACCCGAATGCCGGCTTGCCAAATGCCTTTGGTGGCTACGATTTAGGGGCTGAAGAAATGGCGGCACACCTTAAAGAATGGGCTGAAAGTGGCTTTGTGAACATTGTCGGCGGTTGTTGTGGTACAACGCCTGAACATATCAAAGCCTTTGCGGATGCAATGCAAGGTATTGCACCGCGTAAATTGCCAGAAATTAAAACCGCGATGCGTTTATCGGGCTTAGAGCCTCTTAATATTGATGATGAAAGCCTATTTGTGAACGTGGGTGAACGCAATAACGTGACAGGTTCGGCGAAATTCAAACGCTTAATTAAAGAAGACAAATTTGCCGAAGCCATTGAAATTGCCATCGACCAAGTGGAAAACGGCGCGCAAGTGATCGATGTCAATATGGACGAAGCCTTGCTAGACGGCAAAAAATGCATGACTCGTTTCCTCAATATTATGGCAACCGAGCCGGATGCTGCCAAAGTGCCGGTGATGATCGACTCGTCTAAATGGGAAGTGATTGAGGCAGGTTTGCAGTCGGTGCAAGGTAAACCGATTGTGAACTCAATCTCATTAAAAGAAGGCGAAGAAATCTTTATCGACCACGCTAAACAGGTGCGTAAATATGGTGCAGCTGTGGTAGTCATGGCGTTTGACGAAGTAGGTCAAGCCGATACCGAAGATCGCAAAGTGGAAATTTGTAGCCGCGCTTATGACATTTTGGTGAACCAAGTCGGATTCCCACCAGAAGACATTATTTTCGACCCGAATATTTTTGCCATCGGTACGGGGATTGAAGAACACAACAACTACGGCGTGGATTTCATCAACGCTACAGGCCGTATTAAACGAGCGCTACCGCATGCGAAAATCTCAGGCGGGGTGTCGAATGTCTCTTTCTCATTCCGTGGTAACAACGTGATGCGTGAAGCCATTCACGCCGTCTTCCTCTATCACGCCATCAAACAAGGCATGGATATGGGGATTGTGAATGCGGGGCAGCTCGCAATTTATGACGATCTCGATCCTGAATTGCGTGAAATTGTAGAAGATGCGGTGTTAAATCGCAGCCCGGATGCCACCGAAAAACTACTCGATATTGCGGAAAAATATCGTAATCAAGGCACTACGCAAGAAGATAATACCATCGCAGAATGGCGCACTTGGCCGGTGGAGGAACGTTTAAAACACGCCCTTGTGAAAGGGATTACGACGCACATCGTAGAAGATACGGAAGAAGCCCGTCAGCAATTGCCAAGCCCATTAGATGTGATTGAAGGGCCACTTATGGCGGGAATGGATGTGGTCGGCGATTTATTCGGTGACGGTAAAATGTTCCTGCCACAAGTGGTGAAATCTGCGCGCGTGATGAAACAATCCGTGGCGTACTTAGAGCCGTTTATTAACGCAACCAAACAAAAAGGTTCAAGCAACGGTAAAGTGGTGATTGCGACCGTGAAAGGCGATGTGCACGACATCGGTAAAAACATTGTGAGCGTGGTCTTGCAATGTAATAACTTTGAAGTGATTGATTTAGGCGTGATGGTGCCGGCGGACAAAATCATTCAAACCGCCATTGATGAAAAAGCCGATATTATTGGCTTGAGTGGCTTAATTACGCCATCCCTCGATGAAATGGAATATTTCCTTGGTGAAATGACTCGCCTTGGTTTGAACTTGCCGGTGTTGATTGGCGGAGCTACTACTTCCAAAGAACATACAGCAATTAAGCTTTATCCAAAATACAAAGAACACGGCGTATTTTACACTTCCAACGCCTCCCGTGCGGTGACGGTCTGTGCAACCTTAATGAATCCGGAAAGTCGCGTAGAATTGTGGGAACGTTTTAAACAGGATTACGAGAAAATCCAACAATCCTTTGCCAATCGCAAACCGCTACGCAAACAACTGAGCATTGAAGAAGCACGTGCGAACCGCTTTGATGGCTTTAGTGGTGAATGGGCAGATTACGTGCCACCGAAACCAAACCAAACCGGTATTGTGGAATTTAAAAATGTACCGATTGCCACTCTGCGTAAATTTATCGACTGGTCACCATTCTTCCGCATTTGGGGCTTGATGGGCGGCTATCCGGATGCCTTTGATTATCCAGAAGGTGGCGAAGAAGCACGCAAAGTGTGGAACGATGCGCAAGTGGTCTTAGATGAATTAGAGCAAAACCACAAACTCAACCCAAGCGGTATTTTAGGCATCTTCCCTGCGGAACGTGTGGGCGATGATGTGGTGCTTTTTGCTGATGAAGAACGCTCTCAACCAATCGGCACCGCTTACGGTTTACGTCAACAAACGGAACGCGGCAAAAACAGCAAAAGTCCGTTTAACTTTGCCTTAAGCGACTTTATTGCCGATCGCAAAAGCGGTAAAAAAGACTGGATGGGGATGTTTGCCGTCTGTGCGGGTATTGAAGAAATGGATCTAGTGGAAGGCTATAAAGCAGCGGGTGATGACTATAACGCTATCTTGCTACAAGCTGTGGGCGATCGCTTAGCGGAAGCCATGGCGGAATACTTGCACTTTGAGCTTCGTACCCGCATTTGGGGCTACACGCAAGAAGAATTCGACAATCAAGGTTTAATCAATGAAAACTATGTCGGCATCCGCCCGGCACCGGGTTATCCAAGCTGCCCGGAACACACGGAAAAAGCCTTGATTTGGGATTTATTGGAAGTCGAACAACGCATCGGCATGAAACTCACCGAAAGCTACGCCATGTGGCCGGCAGCTTCCGTCTGCGGTTGGTACTTCACCCACCCTGCAAGTAACTATTTCACTTTAGGTCGCATTGACGAAGACCAAGCTCAAGATTATGCCAAACGTAAAGGCTGGGATGAGAGAGAGATGATGAAATGGTTGGGTGTGGCGATGAAGTGAAATTATTTTTTAAATATTTAATTCATTATTCTATAAATAAAATTGAAGGAAATAATAAATGAAAGCTTTTTTATCACATAGCAGTAAGCAAAAAACATATGTAGAACAAGTTGCTAAAATATTAGGTAAAGATAATATTGCTTATGATGCATGGACTTTTGAAGAGGGAGGGAAAACCTTAGATGAAATTTATAAAGGAATTGAGAAGTCAGGCATATTTGTTTTCTTTATTTCTATAGATGCATTAAATAGTGATTGGGTTAAAAGAGAGTTACTTATTGCTAAAAAATTTGTTAATGAACATGAAAGTGTATATTTCAAACCTATAATTATCGACGATAATATTGATTATAAACATGAAAAAATCCCTAATTGGATGAGGACTTATAATATTAAATACATAATCAATCCCGGAAGATCTGCATTTCTAATAAAGAATGAACTTTTCAGCTTATCTCTTGAGAAAAAACCTCGTCTAAAAAAAGAAGAGCAACTATTTATTGGCAGAAATGAAGAAAAAAAACGTTTTGAAGAGCTTTATGGAGATATTAAACCGAGCACTCTTATAGTGAGTGGACTCCCTAAGGTAGGAAAGCAGAAATTCATAAAGAAAATGCTTAAAGACTATAATATTATTGAAGAACACTATAAGCCTATAATATTAAATTTTGACAGAAGAGACTCAATTGAGGATTTAATTAGTAGATTACATAGCTTAGGATATTCAAAAAATGAATCTTTATTTGAGAATACAAACCTTATCGACACTCCCATGAGTACTAAGATTAATATTTGCCGAGATTTAATATATGAATTACGTAGTTGTGGGGAAATGCTATTTATACTAGATAATCAATTTATTTTTAAAAATAATGGAGAGGCATCAAACTGGTTTATTGAATTAATAAAAGGAATAAAAAATAAAGATAACGAAATTGTATTTTGTGTCACATCAACTACTAAATTTATAAATAGATCTAAATTTTTCAACAACAATGAAATTCTTTACTTATCATTAAATGAATTTAATAAGATAGATAGAAAAAATTATTTTGAGAGACTACTTAATATTTATGATATTTCTTTATCAAAAAAAGATTTTGACGATTTGCTAGATATTTTCTCAGGTATGCCTGAACAAATTAGATTTTCAATAAATCTACTTTTAAGTAAAGACCTTACTATAACTCAATGTATTGAAAATGTTATTGCTTATAACAAAAATAGTTCTCAGTTATTAATTTCTGAATATGAAAATAATACTCTAGCTATGCAATTATTAAAATTGCTATCGATGGGAGAATTTTTTAGCTATTCTTTAATCTATACATTGTTTGAAGATAAGCAAGATGAGGTAAAAAAACTACTTGACTCATTTTTAAACAATTTTATTCTTGAAGTAGTCGGAGATGATATAAACTTTATAAAACTTACTGATTCAATAAGAGATTATATAGAACGTAAAGGATATTCTCTAAATGAGAAAATAATGTCTAAAATCAAATCTCAAGCAAAAGAAATCCTAAATAATGAAGAGTCTATTTTTGATTATTCTGAAGTTGGTTTTTATGCTAAAGAGGCTCTAAAACTAGATATTGAGATGCCTAGAAAAAATATAATCCCATCTTTCTATCTTAATGCCATGAGAGAACTTTATAATCAAGAGAAAAGATATTCTATAGTTGTCAAGTTAGCCAATAAAATATTAGAATATAAAAATAATATCGATTCTAAATTTATAGATGAAGTTATCTACTGGTGTTGTTTATCATTAGCTCGTCAAAGAGATAAAGAGGTTTTAAATCGAGTACAGGGTATTAACGGTATTGAACATGATTTTATTCTTGGGTTCTATTATAGAATGGTAGGGAAGTATAATAAAGCTCTAGAAAGATTAAAATCTGTTTTAAGTAAAGATATTAATCATTTTAGAGCTAAAAGAGAACTGGTTCAGGTTTACTTAAATATAGAAGAATATGATTTAGCATATAATTATGCAAAACAGAGCTATGAATTAGATTCATTAAACCCTTACAATATACAAGGGTATCTGAGATGTGTTATTAAAAAGAAGAATATTGATAACAAAGATTTATTAATTAATAAACTACTGGATTCTTTAAAAAATAATTCACATAAAAAAGCAGATGAAATGTATCTAACATCAAAGGCTCAATATATTTATTATATTAAAGAAAATTATGAAGAAGCTATTGATGAGATAGATGAAGCAATTATAAAGTATCGTAATAGTATATATCCTATTTTAGTAAAGCTAGAAATTATTACAAATCAGGAAAATATTAATTATGAAATGCTAAATGATACAATAAATGAAATTAACGAAAGTTTTTCTAAAGATAGTGATGTTTTTAAGAAGATTATGTACATATACAGCAAAATATTAGTTATATTAAATTACGATTTAGATAAGGTAAAAGCAGAAGATTATTTTAATAGAGAAAAATTTGGACTTCCCGATAGTGTTATAGAGAAGATTCAAAAATTATTCTAATATAATGTTGCCTTTCCATTATGGCACCTTGGTGGCGCAAGCGTCCTCGCTTGTGCCTATCAATTAAAAGTGTGGTCAAAAAATCCAAAGAATTTTGAATATTAGATCTGCCAACGGTTATGGATAAAATTCGCAATGTTTTCCTTAAGTAGCACCAGCGTAGACGTTGGCGCTATCTTTCTTTATTTGCACAATCTGTTGACGCACACTTCCTAGCGTGTGCCTAATTTCACTAAAAAAACACCTGAAAACTACCGCACTTTGACAGATAACCAACAGCCTCCCTTGCACAATCCCCAATTTCCGCTATCATACCGCGCTTTGTTTAACCTTTACTCGGAAACTCGTATGCATAAATTAAAGAATCTCGTACTTGCCGTGGCGTTGGTGAGTTTGTTTGCTTGTACCACTTCTACGCCAACGAAAAAAGTGGTGAAGGGGCGTTTTTTGAAGGAGCAGATTAGCCAAGCGGAATTGAATAATCCGCAAAACTACAAACGCTATTCCTATGTTTGCCGCAATCATGAGACCGGTGGCCGTTCGCATTTGTCGTCATATTTCCCGCTGTCTCGTGAGAGCCGTTTGCAAGACAATTTCGGTATCTATTTCCAATTGGATGGCGGTAAGGCCGAACCTTTTGATCATATTGAAAATCGCACTTTAAATGCCCGTGGCAATCGTTTTGAAGTGATTTATCGTTCCTATAACCCGATTAATGGCAGCTATGTGGATTTGATCGCCCGTCAAAGTGGCTCGATCTACTATAAGGATTATCAAGGCATGAAAAGCCCTTGGTTGGAGTGCCACGAAGGGTAGTGAAGACCTTTGAGGGCAAATCATCTGCGTTAATCCATGGCAGTAAACGCCCCCTCGAAAATAAAAGTTTTTCCTAAAATTGAATGTAACTCATTGATTTTATTCGGGTAGTCTGAAAAATGAAAAAACGGCCGGGATTTTGCAATCCGGGCCGTTTTTTATTGAGCGGAAGCGCTTAAATCACTTCTTCTTCGCAGAACGGGCAGTCCATTAAATGTTCTTGATTGTTGTGAATAATGTAATGGCCCATTTTTTGTGCTTTGGTATCGAGGTATTTGGTGTTGTAGCGGTTTTCCCCCACATTGAGTGGCACGCGTTCCACCACATTGATGCCGGCCTGTTTCATGGTTTCCACTTTTTGCGGATTGTTGGTCATCAAACGTACTTCTTGCACTCCGAGCAACTCAAACATATCGGCACACACACTAAAATTGCGCTCATCGGCCTTAAATCCCAAGGCTAAATTAGCTTCGATAGTATCCAAGCCTTGATCCTGCAAGGAATAGGCACGGATTTTGTTGATTAAGCCGATACCCCGACCTTCCTCACGATGATACAACAACACACCGCGGCCTTCTTTGCTGATTTGTTGCAGGGCGGCGGCCAATTGGAAACCGCAGTCACATTTTAGGCTGTGCAAGGCATCGCCGGTAAGACATTCGGAATGGATGCGCGCCAACACCGGCTTGCCATCGGTGATATCGCCCATCACCAGGGCAACATGTTCTTTTTTGCTGTCGGGAAATTCAAAACCGACGATTTTAAAAAGGCCGAATTGGGTCGGTAAATTTGCTTCGGTGACCCGTTCAATCTTGCTCATTATAAGTTCCTATGCTTTCAAATGAATTCTGCTAAAATATGCGCCTTCTTTTCTCTTTATCAAGGGGCGACAATGTTCAAAAGGCTGTCATTATATACGTTATTACTTTGTCTTGTACCGATTTTTATCTGGGCGTTTGGTTATCATTGGCACGGCAATGCCGGCTTGGCCGATTGGGATTATTGGCTGTATTGCCTCACGCAAAGTGGTACTGCGCCCTATGCGTTGGTGACCTGTGCGGTATTTGCCCTGTGCTTCCGTGTGTTGTTTAAAAACAACCGCCAATGGTTTTGGGGTGTGTTCATTATGGCATTTTCCGTGGTAGGCACGCAGGCCTTAAAAAGCGGAATGAAAGCCCTATTTTCTGAGCCGCGTCCGTTTGTGACCTACTTGGCCGAACAAAGCCCAACCACTACTGATGATTTTTATTTCCACTCGCGCGATGAGCGGGCAGAAATCGTGCAAACTTTCTTTGCCACCCAATCTGATACGCCGGCTTGGTTGCGCAGCCATTATGCTGAGGAAACCGGTTATTCATTCCCATCGGGCCATACCATTTTTGCCGCAACTTGGTTAATGTTGGCAGTCGGCTTTGCGCAATTATTGGGGAATCGCTCATGGCGGGCGAAACTATTGATTGGCGTGATTTTGCTATGGTCAGTCCTAATGCTAGTCAGTCGGGTACGACTTGGTATGCATTATCCGCAGGATTTATTAGCAGCCATTTTAGGCGCTTGGGTAGTCAATAGCCTGATTTTTGTTTTTTTACAAAATAAAGACAGCTTACATAAATTTCAGTAAGCGATAGGGTCTGAGTAAGGAGTGTCTGATGGCAAATGTGCAATTAATTTCCCAATTAACCGACATCGTCGGGAAAAAATATGTGATTACCGATCCCGATAAATCGGAAGCCTATCGTAGCGGCTATCGTTTTGGTTCGGGCAATGCCTTGGCGGTGGTACGCCCCGGCAGCTTATTGGAATTTTGGCAGGTATTAAAAGCCTGTGTAGCAGCCGATGTGATCGTGATCGCGCAGGCGGCCAATACCGGATTAACCGGCGGTTCGACTCCGGATGGTAACGATTATGATCGCGATGTCGTGTTGATCAACGCGATGCGTATTGATGGCATTCAATTGATTAATGATGCGGAACAGGTGGTTTGTCTGCCGGGCTCAACCCTTAATGAATTGGAAAATGCGCTGCGTCCTTATGGTCGGGAACCACACTCGGTGATTGGCTCTTCCTGTATTGGTGCTTCGGTGATCGGCGGGATTTGTAACAATTCGGGCGGTGCCTTGGTGCAACGTGGCCCGGCTTACACAGAAATGGCGCTGTATGCGCAACTCAGCGCGCAAGGTGAATTACAATTGGTGAACCATTTGGGCGTTGAATTGGGCGATACTCCGGAAGAAATTCTGAGCAATCTGCAACATCAACGCTATCAACGCAAGGATATTGCACATAATTGCGGTAAAGGCCATGACCACAGCTATTGCAATCATGTGCGCCAAGTTGATGAAGCCACGCCGGCGCGTTTTAATGCAGATCCGGCGCGCCATTATGAAGCTTCCGGTTGTGCCGGTAAATTGGCGATCTTTGCGGTACGCTTAGATACCTTTGTTGCGGAGAAAAATACGGCGGTATTTTATATCGGCACAAATAGCATTGATGCGCTCAATGATATTCGCCGTCATATGTTGGCTGAATTTAAACAGCTGCCAATTTCCGGGGAATATATTCATCGCGATGCCTTTGATGTTGCGGCCAAATATGGCAAAGATACCTTCTGGGTGATTAAACGTTTCGGGACTCACTGGTTACCCAAATTATTTGCCTTGAAAGCGAAAACTGATCGTTTGGCGAAAAAGGTTGGATTCTTGCCGCATCATTTGAGCGATAAAATTATGCAGGCGATTTCCAAGGTGTTACCGGAACATCTCCCGACCAAATTATGGCAATACCGCGATCAATATGAACATCATTTGATCGTGAAAATGGGCGGAGACGGCGTGCAGGAAGCGCGAGATTATTTATCTGCGTATTTTGCCGATGGTTCACATGGCAGCTACTTTGAATGTAATGCGGAAGAAACCCAAGCGGCGATGTTGCATCGTTTTGCGGTAGCCTCGGCGGCGGTTCGTTATCGTGCGATCCATGAACAGGAAGTAGAAGATATTGTGGCCTTGGATGTGGCTTTACGGCGTAATGATCGGGAATGGTTCGAAAGCCTTCCGCCGCATATCGATAATAAAATTAGCCATAAACTCTATTACGGTCATTTTATGTGTCATGTGTTCCATCAGGATTACATTGTAAAAAAAGGCCATGATTGCCTAGCCTTGGAACATGAAATGCTGGAATTATTGGATAAACGCGGAGCACAATATCCGGCGGAGCATAATGTGGGGCATCTTTATGAGGCCAAACCAACATTGCGTAATTTCTATCAAAAATTGGATCCGACCAATAGCTTTAATCCGGGGCTAGGAAAAACCTCGAAAAAGAAAAATTGGCAATAATCGAGCAAATAAAATAGCGCGGCCTCATAACCGCGCTATTTTTTTCTCATTAATTTATCTAGACATCGTAAGTGCCGACGATTTCCGCTTTGTCTAAAATATGCCCTTGCATGGCAAAATGTAGCTCGTTAAAGCGGAATCCTTGGGCAAGTTCCAGTTTGCAATCCAAGGCATACACGATTAATTCGTAACGGTGCAAACAGTTTGGTGGCGCCATACCGCCGTATTGTGATGCCTCTTCAATGGAGAAACCGCCTAATTTACTGGCCCAGGTGTTGGCACCTTGAACGTAATCGCGCGCATCACGACTTTCGTTTTCAGCAATTTGTGTTCGGGTAAGATTGGCGATCAACCAATGGGTCCAAACAAAACCACTAGCGGTAATTGCATCCTTATCTTCCAACACCACCGCAAAGGATTGAGTACCGGCCGGAGCATCGTGAATTTCAAAAGGGATCGAATAGGTTGGCATGCCGTTTGGGCTGAATTGGCTGCCGCGTTTACCGTATTTATCGGCGAATACGCCGTTTTCGATGGCGGAACTGGTTAAGTACATAGAACCTCCTAATGAGTAACCGAATAAACCTTAAATTGATTGTTTTGCGCTAATACTTCAAAGTGACCAAAATGTTGTGCGAGTAAATCGGCATAGGCTAAATGGCGATTGGCCACTAAGCGTAATTCGCCGCCCGGACGTAAATGCCATTTAGCTTGTGCAATCAATTCATTGACCGCGCGATAGGCGGTATCCAACCCGTCATGGAAAGGCGGATTGGAAATAATCAAATCAAATTTAGCGGAGATTTCCGAAAACACATCACTAGCCAGCACTTCAGCCTGTAAGCCGTTTTCAGCTAAGGTTTTGCGCGTGGAGGCGAGGGCTAACGCATGAATATCGCTCATCCACAGATTGGCTTGTGGCTTTTTCTGTTTGATCGTCGCGCCGATCACTCCTGCACCACAACCAACATCCAAAATATCCCCCTGTGGCAGATGATCCAGCGTTTGCAGTAACAGCGCTGTGCCATCATCCAATGCGGCTGCGCTAAACACGCCGGGTAGGCTACAAACTGTTAAGGTCGGCAATTGATAACGTTGCCAGAAACGGGATTCATCAAAATTCGGGCGTTGTTGCAAGGTGAAATGATAGAGACTGCAACGGCGCGCAGAATCAATTTTGCCAATGTCGCCATAGTCCGCCAATTGTTTTTCGGCACTACGAATGCCGCCTCGATTTTCACCAATAACGAGCACTTCTTGGCCAATAGGCGCTTGAGCCAGCAATTGTTGTAATTGGAAATTTACTTCCGCTTTGTTTTTGCTCCAATAGTACACAATCAAATCAGCATTACCCTGAAATTGCTCGGCAAAGGTCACATTGGCATGCTGGCGGGCATAGTCAAAATAGAAGCTCCACACCTGCAAACTTTTGCAATGGGCACTCAATTGAGCAGGGAAATCATCGTTGATGGCACCGGCCAAGAGGACGGACTTGCCGGCAAAAAGGGAAAAATGGCGGGTTAAAACCTCGCTTGAAGGAGAAATCACGCTTGAATCCTACGGGCTATTGGTTAAAATTACGCGCTATTCTAGCAAAAATCTCTACAATTAATCTCGATAGGATTTACTTTATGAAAAAAATACTCGGTAGCGTTTTAGCGATATCTCTTCTGTCCGGCTGTCAATTAATTGACCAAATACAATCCGGCCAATCACAACAAGTGCCAAGCAAAGTGGAAATCACTCCGGAACAGGCCGCCTTATTCCAAAAATTAGATGAACAATTTTTACGTGTAAAAGGTGCCGGTCAGGAAATTACCTTTAATGGCGAAACCTACGTGAAACAAACCCAAGCCGTGAAAGGCGATTATCCGCGTTTCTTAAGTCTTGCGGCCAGCGTGGATCGCGAAAACCGTAAAGCGGTATTGAGCGATACTTTCTATTTGAATGATGCTTCCATGGAGCCAACACTCACCGCTAAATATTTGGAAAAAAATAAATCTACCTGCGATTTAAAAACCTTAAGCAGCGATGCGCAAACCTATTACGCTTGCGAAAGTAGCAAATTCCAACGTTTTGTGGCTTTAGTGCATAAATCCAAAAATATCGTGTCTTACCGCAGCTTCACCGCATATCAGCAAAAATTAACACCTGAGCAAGAAAAAGCAGTGGTGAAAGCCCTTGTGGACTATCCGTTTGATGCGATTTCCCGTTAAGGAACAATCCATGCAACGACGCGCACTGTTATTACAAGCGATGGGCCTCAGCGAATGGCGCTTAGCCCGTCCGCACACGTTGCAGGGCGCGTTGGAAACGACAGTATCCGAGCAAGTCAAACTAATTGTGGTGAGTCGCCACAATCCACAAAGTGAGCGACTTTTTAGCGATCTGTTAAGAGCGCTCTCACTTACCGAGGCGGAAGTCCTTAGTGTTGATGAGGAGCGAGTGCAACACCTCAAACTCACGCAAGCGACGGATTTTTGGCTGTTGCAAGGCGATGGCCAAACGCCGTCGGAATTACCGCATGCCGCCCGTATTTATCGTTCCCCCGTTTGGGCGGAATTTAAAGCCAGCCCTGCAGCTAAACGGGCATTTTGGCAACAAATCCAACAACTTCCCCAATGATTTCTATTCAAGCAATACACAGTGATGATTTTGATGCGTTATACGCCATCGAAGGTCGCGCGCATTTGGTGCCTTGGTCGCTCGGTACCTTCAAAAATAATCAAGGCGAACGTTATCTCAATTTAAAGCTCTGCCAAGATGAACAACCGCTCGGTTTTGCCATTTGCCAAACCGTGCTGGATGAGGCCACGCTGTTTAATATCGCCATCGATCCCGCGTATCAAGGGCAGGGATTGGGGCGGCAATTATTGCAGACATTAATGGAACGATTAAAAGAGCAGGGAATTAACCAACTTTGGCTGGAAGTACGCGAATCCAATCCAGCACGCTATTTATACGAAAAGCTAGGCTTTAACGAAGTGGATGTACGTAAAAACTATTACCCTTGTCCAGATGGTGGATGGGAAAATGCGTTGGTGATGGCCTGTTATTTAGGCGATTGATGATTGGTTGGGGGTAATGTGACATATAAACGCCCCCTTTAAAGACCGGTTTTTCTTAAAAGCGCAACATAAGTAATTGATTTTATTAGTATTGCAAAAAAATGTGAAAAATGTGACATGGTTTAAGAAAAATGAAAACGGGCGGAGAATTTCCGCCCGTTTGGCTTTAAAGATTATTCCTGTGCCGGAAACATAAACGGATTTAATCCGCTACGCGCATAACCTTTTTCTTCCATTTCTACATCCAAGAAAATGCTGGCCAAATCATCAGCCGCTGCTTCCACATGAGGATCTTTCTCTTGGAACATGATTTTTAAATAGCTTTGGCAATCGCTGCAGGTTTCGGCACGTACTAAGGCTAATTCTTCGTCCAACGACCACATTTCCAAATTGCCGTGTTGATTGCAATTGGTACATTGTGCACGCACCAAATTCCATTCGCTTTCGCATAGTGCGCAATGCAAGTAACGTAAACCTTGTGATGCGCCAAAATGTACTATGCTGGCAATTGGCGCAGAACCACATACCGGGCAATAGTGCAGGTTGTCGGCACTTTCCATACGGCTATGATGCGGAATTTGTTGAGCCAATTGTAGCCAATAGAGCGACAATGCAGCCCACAGGAATACCGCTTGATCGCTTGGTACCAAATTCAATTCTTGTGCCAATAATTGATCCGCCATTTTTTCCAATTCGGCATCGGCGGTTTTTTCTAAGCGTTCAATAGTCGCTGCGATCTGTTCATTCGCTTGTGCTTTTACTTCGCGCAAAATATCAGCCAAATAATCCCGCCAAATCGGCGCACGTTTAAATTGGGTGGCTTTTAATGGCTCCACTTCAGCGATAATTAATTCTTGCTGAGGCGCTAATGGATTGCGCTCAAAGCAAGCTAATTGACTATCGACAATATGCGCGGCAAAACGCAAATAATCGCCCAACGGATGCTCTTCCGCTAACTGGCGCAAGCGTTTGGCACGGCGTTGATATAGGTTTTTCGGGTTGGCAAATAAGATCGCCGGGGTTTGAAAGGAATTAGCGGCTTGTTTGATTTCGCTTTCCGGAAGAATTTTGATGCTCATAATCGCCTCGGGGCTGAAAAAAAGTGCCGCCATTATAGACGAAAAGCAATAGGCTGAATATCGTCCTTTTGCGGTATAAAGCCCCTTGAGCCGGCAATTTTTATGCTTATAATCGCAGAGATTTTATTTTCTACTATTGTTATGGGAGTTTCTTATGCCGCGGAAATGCTTTGCGCTCTTATTGGCCATCCCTTTTGCCTTGGCTCAGGGGGGAGAGCAGAAGAGCTTTGATTATAAAGCACTAGGTGAAGTGCTGTTTTTTGATAAGGCACTATCATTCAATCAAACTCAAAGCTGCTCCACCTGCCATCATCCAAGTACAGCCTTTGTTGATAAGCGGGAGAACTCCGCCAAACAAATGGTTTCTCAAGGTGATAATCCGCAATTGCACGGCAATCGCAATGCCAATACACCGCTGTATGCGATGTTTTCTCCGCATTTCCATTTTGATGAAAAAATACAGGATTATGTGGGCGGACAATTCTGGGATGGTCGAGCTAAGGATCTTGCCGAACAGGCCGGTGGCCCACCGTTGAACCCGCTGGAAATGGGCATGCCAGATAAGCAAACTATCGTGGCGCGTTTAAAAGCCAATCCGGCATATTATCAAGCGATCACCGCCGCTTTCGGCGAGAAAATTTGGGCGGATCAAAATGCCATTTATGCCATCATGGAAAAAGCTCTTGGTGAATTTGAAAAAGAAATGCTGTTTGCGCCTTTTTCCTCAAAATATGATCGGGCATTAAAAGGTGAGGCAGAATTGACCCCATTAGAAGCGGAAGGGAAAAGCTTATTCTTTGATAAATCTAAAACCAATTGTAGTAATTGCCACCAGTCCGCCGCTCCGAATAGCCCTCAGGAAACCTTTACTAATTACCGCTATTACAATATTGGCGTACCAAGTAATCCGGAATTGATTGCGCATAATAAATTGTCTGCGGATTTCGTTGATAACGGTTTATTGGATAATCCGATGGTGAATGGCGATGAAAAGCAAAAGGGCAAATTTAAGGTGCCGACCTTGCGCAATATCGCGGTGACTGCGCCTTATATGCATAACGGGGTATTCCGAGAGCTCAAAACCCTATTAGAATTTAAGGACAGCGTGAATAATCCGCAGCGTAAGCTCAATCCGCAAACCGGCCAGCCTTGGCCACAACCGGAATATGCGGCGACGGTCGATCCTCAGCAACTGAAAGCCCCGCCGTTGAGCGATCATCAAATTCAGGCGTTAGAGGCCTTTTTAAAAACGTTGACCGATGAGCCTTACGAGGAAGAATAGCCATAATTTTAATTCGCTCACTTTTATCCTTCATTATTGATAAGAATGAGTATTTGATCATTAGTGCCGATTTGCCGGAGAGATTTCGGATAGCAATCGGCCATCATTAAAAGGAAACGACATGAAAAAACTATTACTTGCAACTCTAATCGTCTTCAGTGCCGGTGCACAAGCCGCCCAATATGAGATCCAAATGCTTAATTCCGGTGCTGATGGTTCGATGGTTTTTGAACCGGGCTATCTCAAAGTACAACCGGGCGATACGGTGACTTTCCGAGCGACGAATAAAAGCCACTTTGTACACAGTAAAGCGATTCCTGAAGGCGCACAAAAATTCCAATCGGAAGAAGATCAGGATTTGACTATCACCTTAGATAAAGCGGGAGTTTATGTTTACACCTGCCCGGTACACCGCACCATGAACATGAACGGCATTATCCAAGTCGGCGACGAAATTCCAAATAAAGAAGATGCTGCTAAAGTAGTGAAAGACTTAGAGAAAAAAGCCAGTATGAATAAGGGGCGGTTAGCGAAGTATTTTGAGAATGTGAAGTAGTTTGGGGTTTCGCCCGAAGGGCGACCTACTTTTTCTTTGCGTCGCTAAAGAAAAAGCAGGCAAAAAGAAAGGCGTCCTTTGGGCGAAAAGGACACAAAAAAAGGCATCTTAGGATGCCTTTTTTGTTATCAGAAAACGAAATTACTCAATCGCATATTCAATAGTGACCACCAAACGGGCTTTTTTCTCGATGGTGCTGGTGTCGTAACTGCCGGTGTAGTCGCTAGTGTCCTCAGCATCCGGATTTGGTGCTTGAATATAGAATGGACCTTGGGAGGCGGATTTTAAAACACCCACTTTCACGTTACTGGTTTTAGCAAATTCTTCAGCGCGTACATGAGCATCTTGAGTCGCTTTAGAAATCAATTCACGTTTGATCGTTTCTAAATTTTCTAAGTAGTATTGTGGCTCCATGAAATCAATATATTGGTTAGTTGCCACCAATTGGTGAATGTTCGCCATAGCTTTTTGCAATTTGTTCAACTCTTTTGTGGTGATATTGATTCTTCTTGAGGCGGTGAAACCGTTCTGACGGCTTTTGGTTTGTCCTTTTTCATTTTCGTAGTATTCGGTGTAGGTGGATACATCCAAGTCATCGATTTCACGATCTTTCGCGGTGAAGCCTTGTTCTTTTAGGAAGGCGACCGTTGCATTAAGGTTACGTTGGTTTTCTGCCATTGCTTCATTATAGGTTGAGCCCCAAGCACTGACTTTGATAGTCCAAGTCCCTTGGGTTGAGGTGTAGTATTCTTCGGCAAGGCCTTTTACCGAAATTGAACCGGTTTGGCGGAAGTTTTTAAATTGATTTCCCAGGATAAACGCCGAAGCCATTAATCCTAGCGCCAAAATCAAGCCGAAGACGGCAAGGTAAGATCTTTTATTCATGGTTGATTCCTTATTAAGGGGTAAATGAGGTCTATATTATATGCAATCTGTAGCCGGTTTGATATGTGTAACCTGTTTATTTTATTGAAAATATATAAAAAAATGCGGCTCCGATGGAACCGCACTTTTTTTATCATTAGCGCTGGATCAAATAACGCAATTTCGTACCGTCTTGTTCCACGCTTAATAAGGTATAACCGTGGTTTTTGGTATCCACCGGGATGTTATTGATAGATTGTGCGCAATCGCTGAGCAACTCCAAAATTTCGCCCGGTTGCAATTGTGGCATGGTTTCCAACATCACGATGGCCGGGTATGGGCAAGGTTCGCCCAAGGTGTCTAAGGTGTAATCCGGGGTGATGTCTTGTGGATCTTTGTCGAGTTTTTGAATAACGGTAAATGCCATTTTAATTTCCTTATATGAGTAATAAATTGATTAACAACCGCAACTAGGGGTAGCTGCACTGATTTTTGCTTTCGCCTTGGCCAAGAAACGGCGTTCCCACCATACTACGGCGATCAAGCAAAGGATTAATAGGCCGTAATTGACCAACAAGCCACCGACCGGACCAAAGGATTTTAAGAGATTGAGTTTTTCGTAATCTAGTGCCAACCAAGGTGCCAAATCATCCCAGGCATAGGCTAAATAGGTTGAGCCGATAACATTGCCGACGCCGACCCACATGAAGTGCACTTGGCCTTCCATGGAGCGATACATCCAGCCGGTTTCGCAACCACCGGCCAACACGATACCAAAGCCAAACAAGAGCCCACCGATAATCGCATTTGGGCCGGCCCACATGATTTTTGCCGGAACGCCTAATTGAATGTAGCTAAATACTCCGATAGTGCCGGCAATAATGCCGAAGATAATCGCTTTTGCCATATAAGCACGGCCGGTCACCCAAAGATCGCGGAAAGCCGAAGTAAAGCAAATTTGCGCCCGTTCAATTAACAAGCCGAAGGCGAGGCCGCAGAGCATTGCAAAGCCCAGTTTGACGGATTCGCTCATCACATAAAACGAAGCGGCTAGGTAGGCGAAGAACACCAGCATACCAATCCAAAAACGGCGGGTAGCACGTTTAGGATCCGATTCTTCCAATTTGGCTGCGCCTTTTTTGAGCTGTAATTTCACCCGAAACATGGGTAACAAGGTGACTTTGACGCCGAGATAAGAGCCAACCGCAGTAGCAATAGTAAAGAACCAGGCATGAACCGAGAATTGTGGAATTCCGGTGAATAGGGAAGCCAGATTACACCCCATGGCTAAACGAGCACCAAAACCGGCCAGCGCACCGCCAATTAAGGCTTGTACGATGCGCCGTTTGTGCGGCTGATTACGCCATTTCACGTTATTTGCCCAGAGCGCGGCGGAGATACAGCCGGCAAACATGCCTAGGATCATCACACCATCGATACGGGTGAAGATGGTGCCTTGTAAGCCGATGATCTTGTAGTAGCTCCAATTGGAAACATCAATTCCTAATGCTTGTAAGGCATGGCCGCCCCAGCGGGTAAATTCGCCGGTGACCGCCCAATAGGTGCCGGTGACACCGAAGTAGTAGGCGGAAATGACACCTGCGGCAATCACGGCAACCACCGGATTCCAATATTTGATGAGATAATTTTGTTTAAAATGCTGCAAAATTTCGTTCATTAGTTATTCCTTTAAGAAAGTGAAGTTTTGCAAGTGCGGTATAAATGGAAGATTTTTGGCGGGTCTTCATTTCCTATACACAAAACTTGCGATATAAGACATTAAAGTCGCGCGCATAATAACATATGGATAAGCTGGAGCTTATCATTAATTCGGGGGATTTTAGTTATGACAAAGGGCCGAGGATATGACTTCCAAACGCCCCTATGATTTTAAGAGTTTTTTATAAAATCAATCGTAACTCATTGATTTTATTGATGATACTTTAAAAACAGGATTAACGCCTAGGCGGCGGGTAATTTGATCTGACGAAACTGCATGCTTAATCCATCGATCAATAATAAACGGCCGCATAGGGATTCACCGATGCCGAGGCGTACCTTAATGGCTTCTAAGGCTTGAATATTGCCTACAATTCCCACAATCGGCGCAAGTACGCCGGCCTCGACACAGCTTAAAATATTTTGCCCGAATAAACGGCTGAGACTGCGATAAGTGGGCGTGTTCGGTTGGTAGGTAAATACCGATACTTGGCCTTCCATACGAATGGCTGCTCCCGAAACTAACGGTATCTTGGCTTGTTCACAGGTTACATCTAGGGCATTACGAATATCCACGTTATCGGTGCAATCCAGCACCACATCAAATTGCGGTACTAGCTGAGCCAGTTGTTCCGGCGCTAATTGTGCATTGAGCGTGTCGATAGCCACATGGGGATTAATTTGTTGTAAGGCGATTTTGGCCGATTCCACTTTAGGCATATCCAGGCGACTATCCGTATGCAGTACCTGTCGTTGCAAATTGGAAAGGGAAACCGTATCGAAATCTAACAGGGTTAAATGGCCTACGCCGGCCGCTGCAAGATATTGGCTGGCTGCACAACCTAAACCACCAAGGCCGACAATCAACATTCGGGTTTCTTTGAGTTTTTGCTGGCCGTCAAAATCCACTGCTTTAAGCATAATTTGACGGTTATAACGCAATTCTTCTTGATAGCTAAGTTCGGCCATTATTGCCCCAATAAATGATTAAAAGGTTCGATGATGACATTTTCGCCCGCGCTCACATTGCCACGTTCCAGTTCTAAACGGATGAAGCAGTTACTTTTCACAAAGGAGCTGAATAGGTGCGAACCTTGGAAGCCCACCGGATGCACTTCAATTTGACCTTGGGCGTTTAGCTGATAAAAACCGCGTTGGAAATCCAAACGTCCCGGCGCTTTTTTCAGATTGCTGGCAGCAATGGCCGGTAGCTGAACAGCTTTTGGCGGATTGGGTTGGCCTTGCAGCTTGCGGATCGCCGGTACCACCAATTGATAGAAGGTGACCAAGGCTGACACCGGATTGCCCGGTAGACCGCAGAACCAAGCATTGGCAAGTTTACCAAAAGCAAAGGGTTTGCCCGGTTTCATTGCAATTTTCCAGAAATTAATCGCTCCGACTTTTTCTAATACGGTTTTGGTGAAATCCGCTTCACCCACCGACACACCTCCGCTGGTCAGTACTAAATCAGCTTGCGCTTGTGCCTTAATAAAGGCCGCTTCAAATTCCTCTTGGTTATCAGGCAGAATGCCGAAATCCAAAACCTCACAGTTGAGCTGTTGCAGCATCAGTTTAACAGTGAAACGGTTGGTGTCATAAATTTGTCCGGGCTGTAGCGGTTGACCGACCGGTACTAATTCATCACCGGTGGAAAGTACCGCCACTTTTAAGCGCGGATAGACTTTTACTCTTGCGATGCCAAGGGAGGCGAGCAATGGCAGGGATACCGCATTTAACAAAGCACCTTGCTGTAGTACCACATCGCCTTGTTTGACATCTTCACCAACGCGACGGATATTTTGATTGGTTTTTGGCAATTCGCTGAAGGTGACTGTGCCATCTTCATTTACACAGACTTGTTCCTGCATCACCACCGCATCAGCACCGCTTGGGATCATTGCGCCGGTCATAATACGAATAACGCTATTGGCCGGCCATTCGCCCTCAAATGGCGCGCCGGCAAAGGATTTGCCGGCAACCGTTAATCTGAGGGATTGTTGTAGATCCGCTAAACGTACCGCATAACCATCCATTGCGGAATTATCAAAGGATGGCACATTGATTGGTGAAACTACGTTTTCGGCACAAATCCGATTGGCTGCATCGTTTAAGGAAAGGGTTTCTGTGTGTGTAGGTAGGGGCAGTTGCTCAAGCATCTGTGCTTGGGCTTGTTCTAGTGGCAGCATGATAAATCCTTTAAGCATTGATTGCGGTGCAATCGAGAAAATAAACGGCGCCATTTTATCCTGAAACCGAATATGAAGGAAATTAATCTCTTAGAGGGATTTTTCGCATTTTACGAACAAAGGGGTTTTTGCTAAAATTCGCGATTATTTTTTTAGGAACAAATGCAATGAACACCATATCCACCGATGCCGCTAATGTCCGCGATGCCTTGCTTGCCAAAGGTATCGAAACTCCGATGATTGATCCAGCCCAACATAAAGATGCACGCCGCGCGGGCATTGCCGCCCATATGCGTCAGGTGATGGAATTGATCGGATTGGATTTGCGCGATGATAGTTTGGAAGAAACCCCAAATCGCTTGGCTAAAATGTTTATTGATGAGATTTTCAGCGGAATGGATTATGCCAATTTCCCGAAAATGACCAAAATCAAAAACCAAATGAAGGTTAGCGAAATGGTACAGGTGAACGATATCACCCTAACCAGTACCTGTGAGCATCACTTTGTAACTATCGATGGTAGTGTCGCGGTTGCTTATTATCCGAGGGATTGGGTGATTGGATTGTCCAAAATTAACCGCATTGTGGCTTTTTTCGCGCAACGTCCGCAAGTGCAAGAACGCTTGACCGAACAGCTGCTTACCGCATTTCAAACCATTTTGGAAACCGATGATGTGGCGGTGTATGTGAAAGCAACCCATTTTTGCGTAAAAGCTCGTGGCGTGAAAGATACCCACAGCTATACGGTGACCTCCGCATACGGTGGAGTATTCTTAAATGATCGCGATACACGTAAAGAATTTTTAGCTTCAATTCAAAAATAAGAGAGGGCTTTAGAATAAGACTTAGGACGCAAAAGGGAAGTTTTGCCTGATTAAAATGTGACATAAAAACGCCCCTGAGTTTTCTAAAGTTTTCTTAAAAATCCCATGTAACTAATTGATTTTATTAATATTGATTTAAAAATGCATTTTAAATGTGACATATTCAATCAAAAAGGCTTATCCCAAGGGATAAGCCTTTTTGTTGTCTTGAAATTGATTTAGAGATGGATCCATAGGCTAGAGGAAAGTCCGCCGATAATCGCGATACAAGACAAATTGAGGAGCAGCCCAACCTTCACCATATGGCTTTGTTTCACATGGCCGGTGGCGAATACGATAGCATTCGGTGGTGTGGCAATTGGCAACATAAACGCACAACTAGCACCGCAAGCAATAATGGCGGCCAAGGAAATTGGCGGTAGATTCATCGATTGCGCCACGGAAATCACAATTGGCATAATTAGCGCTGCGCTCGCCGTATTGGATGTAAACTCCGTAAGGAACACAATGAAGGCGGTGATAATCATACAAAGTACCCAGATTGGCTGGCTTTGAGCAAAATGCACAATGCCTTCCGCCATCAGGCTGCTGGCGCCAGAATCTTTCATCACCACGCTGAGAGTGAGGCCACCGCCAAACAGCATTAACACGCCCCATTCCACGCGTTCTTGGATTTCATGCCAAGAGGCGATTTTAAATGCGCAAATTAAGACGACACCAAATATGACCGCCACCGCATCAAAACTTTGGATATCTTTCGCTAAGCCAAGGGCACTTGAAAGCCAAGGATTAATTAGCGAACTGAATAATAAAATCACAGCCACTAGGGTAAAAATGACCAAGGTTCCAATATTTTTTGCACTCAGTTGCACTTCGGCAATTTCCGGTGAGAAATCAATATTAAAGTTGGGGCGCAAAATTACCCACAGAGCCAGAATCATCGCCGGCAGTAGTAAGACCATTACCGGAAATCCATAGGCCAACCATTCGGTAAAGGACACTTGAATTTGCGATGCAAGAATGGCGTTCGGTGCACTGCCCACCAAGGTGCCAATCCCACCGATGCTGGCGCTAAATGCCATGCCCAATAGCACAAAGGCGTACAGCCGATAATTTTGCGTGGCATTAATGCCTTTCAGCATACCCAAGGTGAGTGGCAACATCATGGCGGCGACCGCCGTATTGTTGATCCACATGGAAAGGAATGTGGTCACGCCAAATAAATAGGCCACGGATAATTTTAGGTTGCCCTTTGCCAAACGGATAATGTAGTTGGCAATCAATTTATCCAGATTTTGAATTTGTAGCACCGCGGCGAGCACAAAGCCCCCGAAGAACATATAAATAATCGGTGTGGAAAATGGCGCAAAGGCTTTTTGCGTGTTGGTGAGGCCGAGCAGGATCGCCAAAATCGGTACGAAAATGGCGGTGACTGTAATGTGAAAAGCTTCTGTCAACCATAGCACGCCGGTGAATACCAATAGTGCCAAACCGCGATTTTCTTGGGGGGAAAACGGCAGATAACGGATGAGAGCCAACATTAAAAGGATATCTAAAAGCAGAATAATCAGGCTTTTTTGTTTTTTTATAAAAAGAGTTGTTGTTTGCATATAAAAGTCCTCCGAGTAAGAAAGGGCTTTTACTTAGTAGCATTGCGGAAGAATATTGGGAATAGAAAAAGATGAAATAAATAAATTAATTGTTATGTGGATAGAGAAATAATAAAAGGCGGTGAGTTTTTTTAGATAAAATCTAAAATTTACCGCCTTTCTTTTAATGCTTAGCGATTATAGATCGAAATCGCCGAAGTCATTGGTATCCACTTTGGAATCGATTTGGCCAACCAAGTAGGAGCTGACTTCTACTTCTTGTGGGGCAACCTGTACGTTGTCGGAAACTAACCAGGCGTTAATCCAAGGAATTGGGTTAGAACGCGCTTGGAACGGTAATGGTAAGCCCACCGCTTGCATCCGGATATTGGTGATGTATTCCACATATTGCACCAGAATGTCTTTGTTTAAACCAATCATTGAACCGTCTTTAAACAAATAATCCGCCCAGTCTTTTTCTTGTTCTGCTGCGGCTAAGAAGAGATCATAGGCTTCTTGTTTGCATTCTTCAGCAATTTCCGCCATTTCCGGATCATCTTGCCCTGCCGCCATGATATTTAAAATATGTTGCGTACCGGTTAAGTGGAGGGCTTCGTCACGCGCGATAAATTTAATGATTTTCGCATTACCTTCCATTAATTGACGTTCCGCAAAGGCAAAGGAGCAAGCGAAGGATACGTAGAAACGAATTGCTTCCAATGCATTCACGCTCATTAAGCAAAGATATAGTTGTTTTTTCAAACTGCGTAAGGTAACCACGCATTCTTTGCCGTCTACGGTGTAAGTTCCTTCACCATACAGGCCATAAAGTTGGCTATCGCGAATTAAATCATCGTAGTAAGAGGAAATATCGCGGGCACGTTTGATGATTTCTTCATTAGTCACGATATCATCAAACACAATTGACGGATCATTCACGATATTACGAATAATGTGCGTATAAGAACGAGAATGGATGGTTTCGGAGAAGGTCCAGGTCTCAATCCAAGTTTCTAATTCCGGAATAGACACTAATGGTAACAACGCCACATTCGGGCTACGACCTTGAATGGAATCCAACAGGGTTTGATATTTTAAGTTACTGATGAAAATATGTTTTTCATGCTCAGGCAACGCCGCATAGTCGATACGGTCTTGCGACACATCCACTTCTTCCGGACGCCAGAAGAAGGAAAGTTGTTTTTCAATCAGTTTTTCAAAGGTTTCATATTTTTGTTGATCGTAACGCGCAACGTTAACGTTTTGACCAAAGAACATTGGTTCTTTTAATTGGTCGTTTTTGGTTTGTGAGAAAGTGGTGTATGCCATTTTTATCTCCTTCCGTAGGGCGGAATTTATTCCACCATTGAAGCATTATTTATTTGATTGGGTGGGATAAATCCCATTTTATGATCTTATAAAGATTGCCCATCTTGAGCTTTTTTATATCCTAAATCATATGCAGCTTGGGCCGATTTATGCCTTCCTGTACCAGCCTGGCTTTCAGGCAAATTCAAATTTTCAAGTTGTCGACGAATACCATTTAGTCCATCAGAGAAACCTGCTTCTAAAGCACATCCAGTGCATAGATGACGTCCATTGTCGTAGCTTTGACTAGGAGGTAAATTGTTTAAAATATCTGCATATCTATGATTTTTATCACAAATTGTCATATAACTTTCCTTTCATTGTCTAGTAAATGAGAGTGATTAAATCTTACACGCCCCACCTGCACAGCCGTCATCTAAATCTTCTTGGCTGTCTTCGGCACCATCACGGGTGTTTTGGTAGTAGAGGGTTTTGAGGCCGTATTTGTAAGCGGTTAAAAGATCTTTTAACAATACTTTCATTGGCACTTTACCATCTTCAAAACGTTTTGGATCGTAGTTGGTATTGGCGGAGATCGCTTGATCCACGAATTTTTGCATAATACCGACTAAGTGTAAGTAACCATCATTGCTTGGAATGTCCCATAACAATTCGTAGTTTTCGCCTAAGTTTTCATAATCCGGCACCACTTGTTTCAAAATACCGTCCTTAGAAGCTTTCACACTGACATGGCCGCGTGGCGGTTCGATACCGTTGGTGGCGTTGGAAATCTGGGAAGAGGTTTCCGACGGCATTAAAGCGGTTAATGTGGAATTGCGTAGGCCGAATTCTTGAATGTCTTTACGCAAGCTTTCCCAATCATAATGCAATGGTTCTTGAGTGAGGGTATCGATATCTTTTTTATAGGTATCGATTGGCAAGATGCCTTTTGCATAGGTAGTTTCGTTGAAGTATTCGCAAGCGCCTTGTTCTTTTGCCAAGTTCATAGAGGCTTTCAATAAATAATATTGAATAGCTTCGAAGGTGCGATGGGTTAGATCGTTGGCAGAGCCATCGGAATAGCGCACACCGTGTTTCGCTAAGTAATAGGCGTAGTTGATGACCCCGATACCTAAGGCACGGCGGGCAAGGGAAGCGCGTTTAGCCGCGATAATCGGATAATCTTGATAATCCAACAAGGCATCGAGGGCACGCACCGCTAAGGTGGACAATTCTTCTAACTCATCTAAGTTTTCGATTTTGCCTAAGTTAAAGGCAGATAGCGTACAAAGCGCGATTTCGCCGTTTTCGTCATTGATATGTTGCAATGGCTTGGTTGGCAACGCGATTTCTAAACAAAGGTTGGATTGACGCACCGGAGCCACCTGCGGATCAAACGGCGAGTGGGTGTTACAGTGGTCAACATTTTGCACATAAATACGGCCGGTGGATGCACGCTCTTGCATTAAGAGGGAGAATAATTCCACGGCTTTTACCGCACGTTTACGTACTGCCGGATCCTGTTCGTATTTGCAATAAAGCTGTTCGAATTTTTCCTGATCGGCGAAGAAGGCTTCGTACAATCCAGGAACATCGGATGGGCTGAATAGGGTAATATCGCCGCCTTTGATCAAGCGTTGATACATTAATTTATTGATTTGTACCCCGTAGTCCATGTGGCGTACACGGTTTTCTTCCACACCGCGGTTATTTTTTAATACCAACAGGCTTTCCACTTCTAAGTGCCACAACGGATAATACACGGTGGCTGCACCGCCGCGTACGCCGCCTTGCGAACAGGATTTCACCGCCGTTTGGAAATATTTATAGAATGGAATACAACCGGTGTGGAAGGCTTCACCGCTACGAATTGGGCTACCGAGGGCACGGATCGCACCGGCATTAATCCCGATCCCTGCACGTTGTGAGACGTATTTCACAATGGAAGACGCGGTGGCGTTGATCGAATCAAGACTATCGCCACACTCAATCAATACACAAGAGCTGAATTGACGGGTTGGCGTACGCACACCGGCCATAATTGGGGTCGGTAGGGAAATCTTGAAGGTAGAGGTCGCATCATAGAAACGTTTCACGTAATCCAAACGGGTTTCGCTTGGATATTTGGAAAAGAGACTGGCCGCTACCAATAAATAGAGGAACTGAGCGGATTCATAGATGTCGCCGGTTACACGGTTTTGTACCAAATATTTGCCTTCCAACTGTTTGACTGCCGCATAGGAGAAGGTCATATCGCGCCAGTGGTCGATAAAACCATCCATTTCATCCCATTCTTCGCGAGTGTAGTCGTCTAATAGGGCGTGATCGTATTTGCCCATACGTACGAGTTTTTTCACGTGATCGTATAAACGCGGTGGGTCGAAATGGCCGTAAGCTTTTTTACGTAAATGGAAGATCGCCAAACGGGCAGCTAAATATTGGTAGTCGGGCGTATCTTTGCTGATTAGATCCGCCGCGGCTTTGATGATGGTTTCATGAATATCGGAAGTACGAATGCCTTCATAAAATTGAATATGCGAGCGTAACTCCACTTGTGAAACGGAGACGTTATCTAAGCCCTCCGCAGCCCAAGTGATCACTCGGTGAATTTTATCCAAATTAATTTGTTCAAGCGTGCCGTCACGTTTTGTGACCATTAATCCTTTATTCATAGCGGGGTAACCTTAAGTATTAAAAATAACACTATATATAGTGCTCGACATAAAACGGCCCACAAGATAATGTGTTTTAAAATGAACTTCAAGGGATAAATTTTTTCCGCTGATCCTTGACAATAGCAAATGCCTTATCGGACAACTAGTTAGCGAAAATGACAGTAAAAAACGATTTGTTGATTAGCTATTTTTTCACCATTGAGCGAAAAAACGGCGATTTTATCGTTTTTTAAATCAATGCTAATAAAATCAATGGTTTATATTATGTTTTTGAGAAAACGTTAGTTTTCAATAGGGCGTTTTAAATAGGCCTAGGAAGGTTGGGGTTATTCAAGGATCCAGGCATTTGGCAAATTCAAGCTTGGCACATAAAAATAACGCCATATTATCGAATAGTGGTGTTGAAAGGAGCGCTTAATTGCTATATGAGGCAATTGCAATGTGAGCACGCAATGTCTATTTTTCTCATTTTTTGGGATAAAGGAGATTTTTCAACTGATGCTAATAAAATCAATGGATTAGCATCTATTTTTGGCAAAAGATTGATTTTCGAGGGGGCGTTTGATGGCACGAAAAAAGGCGTGCAATGCACGCCTTGGATTGGGGTTATTGTGCGGTCGGTGCCGGTAGGGCGCCGGAATTCCAATTTTGCGCCTCGTTTGGACGACGCACCTGTAATAGGAAACGTTGGCCGGCGGTGGCTTGTGGTTGCACAACGGTGGAGGATGGCGTGGAGAAGGAAATGCCGCCTTTGAGCAATTGTTGCACGCTGCCGGTATTTAACTGCATCCCTTGCCAACCGAGACTAACATCATAGCCGGAAGCCACCCAGAATTCGGAATTTTTACGTACCAAATGCTGATATTGCGGAATGATCACAATATTCACCAACACGCGATCACCGAGGCTATTGAGATCTAAACGGCCAACCGAACCTACTTGTACGCCGCGATATAGAATTGGTGAGCCTTCGGTAATATTCATGGCATCCTTGGTTTCTAAGACGAAAGCTGTGCCATGGCTATATTTATTACGTGCTTGGGCGGTTTGTTGCAGATTAAATTGGGTTTTTGTCGCACCTTGTCCGATTTCGATATCGATATAGGGTTGTAACAGGCTGTCGAGGTTTTCGATGCCGCCGGCGGAAATTTGCGGTGAAATTACCTTGAATTGAGAGCCGGCTTTGGCAATTTTCGCCATGTAGTTTGGATTGATCATGGCTTTGGCCACAATACGGTTGGTTTTATTATCCAAACTGATGGAATCTATTTCGCCTACGGTTAACCCGAGATAGCGCAAGCTCATGCCTTTGCTTAGGGCGGTTGCATCATCGCTAAATAGTGTGATGATCTGGCCGGCGGATTTCGCGCGCAATTCATTGGCATAGAGGTTTTTGTTTGCTCCGGAGCCGCTATTATCAAAGGAGATAGCGCCTTTTAAGGAACGCATAATCGGTGTCGCCTGAATGCTGATGCCCTTCGGCGTGATATCAATTTGTGCCGCACTTTCTACCCAGAATAGGCTTTTATCCGTGAGCAAATGACGTTGTTTCGGATAAATATACAGATCCACTTCAAACTCGTTGAGTTTTGGCCGAACCGCTAATACTTTTCCTACTTCATATTGACGATATAGCACTAAAGAGCCCTTATCGATGCTTGGTAGGTTGTGGGTGTGTAGGGTGATGGTCGGTTGCGGATTGATTTCGGTAATACCAGCCGCTGCACTGTCGAGATCGCGATATAGCGGATAGTTTTCTTGAGCTTGGCCTTTTGGCTGTTCGCTATTTAGCAGGCGTACTCCGCCGGCTAGCCATTTGTCCGGTGTGGCTGAGGTAAATTTTAAGCCATCAAGACCGATGCTGAGATCCAGATTGTTGGCCGCAACGAATTGTGAATCTTGATGAATCAAGTTGCGATAGGTACCGGAAATCGCCACTTTAAATACCACACCATTGACGCCGATGGTTTGTTCGACCACTTCACCAATAGGGAAATTGTTGTAATAAATACTTTGCCCTTCAGCGACTCCGTAGGTTTCCGACGCGCGCAGATTAAACACGAGGGTATTTGGCTCTTTCAGCAATAATTCATTTTCTTTGATCACATCAAATTGAGTTTGGGCCTCGCCATTACCCGGAAGTACTTCAAAATATTCTCCGCGTAATAAATTTTTCGGATCCGTGAGAGTTGCCAGATTTAATTTGCCGTGGCGTAATACGATGCGAGTATTGTTTTTGAATAGAACGGTTTGGTTCGGATCAATTAACAATGTACCGGCAAGAATTTGTTCGTTGTCTTTGACGGTTTCCAGCGCTGAAAGGGTACCGATTTGTTCGTTGTTATAGAACACGCCGGTTTGACCGGCTTCTAGACCCACGCTGGTGGGAATATTGACGGCAATTTCAAAACCTCGTTTGGCTGCCTGTAAATTGGCATATAACGGATAGACCGTATCTGCGCCGGCTATTGGACTGTCTTCCGGTGAATCAAAGGCTACGGCGCCTTGGATGACCGAGTTGAGGCTATCCATGGCGACATTTAAGCCATTGGCACCAATATTGGCGTTAATACCGCTAATATTCCAGAAATGGGAATCTTTTTTCACGAATTGGGCATATTTTTTGTCGATGACCACATCAATATCGACTTTGTTCTCTTTATTGATGCGATAGTCGTAGATCGTTCCCACCGGCATTTTTTTGAAATAAACCGAAGCCCCTGCGGAAATAGAGCCTAAGTCATCGGCGACCAGGTGAATTAAGAGGTCACCGGGACGTACTTGGGCGATAGGGCCTTGATCTTCGGCAATAAATTGATTTTCTCTGTCACCATCACCTGGCTGTAGAGTGATGTAGTTACCGGATACCAAGGAGTCTAAACCGGAAATACCGGCTAAGGATACGTTAGGTTGTACTAGCCAGAATTTGGTGTTTTTACGTAATACATTTGCCGCTTCCGGGAAAATATTGGCGGTAACTTCGACTTTTTGCAGATTGTCGGTAAAGTTTACTTTTTTTACCAAGCCGATTTGCAAACCTTGGTAACGGACTTCGGTTTTATCGGCAACTAATCCCGCACCATCATTGAAGGTGATAGTGATGGTTTCTCCCCGTTCTTGAACAATTTGGAAAAAGAGTAAGGCTCCGATACATAATGCTATGAACGGTAACAGCCAGAAAGGTGAAATCCGACGGTTTTTGCGCAGTTCGGATTTCAGTGTTTCGTAATGTTGTTCAATGGGACTATTTTTCTTTTCTGTCATAAATTTTCCAAAGTAAACGACTATCGAATTGTTCGGTAGCAAACATGGTGGAGAAAACCGCTGCGCCAAAATAAAACGCCGCAGATCCCACCGTAAATTCAATGATTTGGCCTCGATTGACCAATGACATCATTAGGGCAATAACGAATAAATCAAGCATTGACCAGCGGCCAATAAAATGCACAAAGTGGTAAAGACGCATATGCCATTTGATGGAATGGGCCCACTGGAAGTGTACGCTCAATAGTAGATAGAGCATGATAATCACTTTTGTGATCGGCACAAAAATACTGGCAAAGAATACCACGAAGGCGACAAAATAACTGCCCATTTGTACGAAAGAGATCACACCTCCCATCAACGTACTTTCTGAGAGAGCGCCGGTTAGTACCACACCGGAAATCGGTAAAAGGTTGGCCGGTAATAGCATGATGATACCGGTAATTAACAGCGCCCAGGTATTTTGTAATTTGATTTTATCTGAAATATCTAAACGGCTTTGACAACGTGGGCAAAGTGGGTGATGGGCCATGTCATATATTTCTTGGCCATCGACAAAGGTGTAATGGCAGGCATGGCAGAGTTTAAGCGATTGGTTTGCCTGGGTTATCGGTTGCCGCTCCGGATAAAAATCGTTCCAGAGTTCATCCAGATTAATTTTGGTAAATAATAAGGTGGTGAGAATCGCTACGAATACAAAGGCTATTAAATAAATATCCACTTCCAATGCGGCGTATTCACGAACTTTGAACATGGCTACGCCAAGCGCGACCAAATAGACATCAAACATCACCCAAGGTTGGATATAGCCGACGAACAGTAAGACATTACGGGGTTTGATATGCATAATTTGCGCAAGGCGCAATAGGATGATCAAAATAGCAAAGGAGATCGGCATTAGTACGGCGCAAATAAATACCATAAATCCGGTATAAGGATAGCCGGCAACGGACATTTTCCAGATTCCCTGCCAAACCGAAGCATCCACGTTCATACCTAATAAATGGATACTCAGTAAGGGATAGGTTAGTGCGAAGGGCATCAGGATTAAAATAGATAGCGCGATCAAGGAACAGCGTTTTAGTGACCAACGACCGCCTCGGCTTAATGTATGCCGGCAACGCGGGCATTGAGCCTGTTCATCAGCGGTCGGTTGATAAAGCTTGACCGCAGCATCACAATCAATGCAGCGAACATAGCGAAAAACCGCTTGAGATAAATCGGGAGTGCGTGACATAGCTATCCAGAGAACCAAAAATTGCGGTATTTTGCCTGATTTATTCTGCCTTGTGAAGTTTTCGCAAAAATACCAAGGGACTGAATTTGCCAAGATCGTTCCCGTGATAGGGGGCATCTATTGTCAACAGTGCTGAAAGTAAGATAGAATGCGCGGGTTTTTTATCTTTAATCTTTAGGACAATAAAATGACAGAATCTCAACTTGATGTGCAAACTGATGCGGAAGTGCAAACGCCGGTAGCCGATCAAAACGAAACCGTAGCGCAAACCGACGCTGTTGCCGTCAATGAACAAGACGGTCAAAAGCTAACCAATAATAAAGATATTTTGAATTATTTGGCTGAGAAATTCCCACTTTGCTTCATTTTGGAAGGGGAAGCCAAACCGCTAAAAATTGGTTTATTCCAAGATTTAGCCGATGCATTGGCCGATGACCCACGGGTGAGTAAAACTCAGTTACGTCATGTATTGCGTCAATATACGTCTAATTGGCGTTATTTATATGGTTGTCGTGAAGGTGCAGAACGTGTTGATTTATACGGTAATCCTGCCGGTGTATTGGATGCGGAACAAGCAGCCTTTGCCGCAACTCAATTAGCTGAAGCAAAAGCTAAAGTTGCTGAAAAAAGAAAAGCTGAAGCAGCTGAGAAACGAGCACAACAACGTCGTCAGCGTAAACCACAACCGACCAATAAACCACGTCGTCCACAAGCGAAATTTAATGCAGTAGATTTAACTAAGTTGGCTATTGGTGCACAGGTTAAAGTTAAAGCCGGTGGTCAAGCAAAAGCGGCCACGGTACTTGAAATTCAAAAAGATGCCGCACGGGTTGAATTAGCCAACGGTGTGGTGATGACAGTTACTGCCGATCGCTTATTTGCTTAATTTAAGTAATTTATCGGAAAAGAGAAGATTCAATGAAATTAACGACCACTAAAACGCTTATTGCCTCAGCTATTTTAGGGGCTTTTTGCTTATATCAAGGTACAGCTTTGGCTGTCTCGCCGCAGATTAAATCCAGTGAGATTGTTACGCCAAGTGCGACTGAAGCGCAGCAGCTTGCGACTAAACGGGCCACTACCCGTTTAACTCAATCCCATTATCGTAAATTTCAGTTGGATGATGCATTTTCCGAGAAAATTTTTGATCGCTATCTCAAAGGGCTTGACTATAGTCGTAATACCTTTTTGCAATCAGATGTCGATGAATTACGTGCTAAATACGGTACGAAATTAGATGATCAGCTTAATGAAGGAGATCTTTCAGCGGCATTTGCTATGTACGACTTAATGATGAAACGTCGTTATGAGCGTTATGCTTATGCGTTATCCTTGTTGGATAAAGAACCTAATTTAAGTGGTAACGATCAAGTTGAAATTGATCGTGAAAAGGCTGCTTTCCCTAAAACTACTGCAGATGCGGATAGACTGTGGGAAGAGCGGGTAAAAAACGATGTCATTGCGCTTAAGTTAAAAGACAAAAAATGGCCTGAGATTAAAGATAAATTAACCAAACGTTATAATTTGGCCATCCGTCGTCTTACTCAAACCAAAGCTGATGATATTGTGCAAGTTTACCTTAATGCGTTTGCGCGTGAAATTGATCCTCATACCAGTTATTTGGCACCACGTACCGCAAAAAGCTTTAGTGAAAGCATGAATCTTTCTCTTGAAGGGATTGGTGCAACCCTGCAGTCCGAAGATGATGAAACTACGATTAAATCCTTAGTTCCAGGTGCTCCGGCTGAACGCAGTAAAAAACTACACGCCGGTGATAAGATTATTGGTGTAGGGCAGGCTAAAGGTGAGATTGAAGATGTTATCGGTTGGCGCCTAGAAGATATCGTTGACAAAATCAAGGGTAAAAAAGGGACTAAAGTCCGTTTGGAAATCGAACCGGCTAAGGGTGGTAAAAGCTCTATTGTTACGATTGTCCGAGATAAGGTTCGCATTGAAGATCAAGCGGCTAAATTAACCGTGAGCAAGGTTGATGGAGAAACTATTGGCGTGATCAAGGTGCCAAGTTTCTACATTGGTTTAACCGAAGATGTGAAAAAATTGCTAAGTGATGCCGAAAAGAAAAATATCGGTGCGCTTATTATTGATTTACGTGAAGATGGTGGTGGTGCGCTAACCGAAGCCGTTGCCTTGAGTGGATTATTTATTACCGATGGGCCGGTAGTTCAGGTACGTGATGCTTATCAGCGCATTCGTGTACATGAAGATGATGATAATACCCAACAATATAAAGGGCCATTATTAGTGATGGTGGATCGTTTTAGTGCTTCCGCTTCAGAAATTTTTGCCGCAGCGATGCAGGATTACGGCCGGGCGATTATTATCGGCCAAAATACTTTCGGTAAAGGCACTGTGCAACAAAGTCGTTCGTTAAATTTTGTGTACGATTTGGACCAAACTCCATTAGGCGTATTGCAATATACCATCCAGAAATTCTATCGAATTAATGGTGGATCAACCCAATTAAAAGGCGTTTCGGCAGATATTAACTTCCCGGAAATTATTGATGCCAAAGAAAACGGTGAAGAAAAAGAAGATAACGCTCTTCCTTGGGATAAAATTCCGGCAGCGACTTATGTTCAAGCCGGTGATGCCCGTAAAGATGTGACAGTTCTTACCGATAAACATTTGGCTCGTATCGCTAAGGATCCTGAATTTGTTGCGTTGGCAGAAGATTTAAAAGTGCGTGATGAACGTCGCGATCGTAAATTCCTGTCGCTAAATTATCAGGAACGTAAAGCTGAAAATGATAAGGATGATGCTCGTCATTTAAAAGAAATCAATGAACGCTTTAAACGGGAAGGTAAGAAACCGCTTAAGGATATCGATGATTTACCGAAGGATTATGAAGCTCCGGATTTCTTCTTAAAAGAAGCGGAAAAAATTGCTGCGGATTTAGTTAAGCTATCTGCAGAGCAACAAAAAATAGATAATCAATTACGCCAAGAGGCCGATAAAGCCCAAGCGGATAAATAATAACTTTTAACCGCACTTCGGTGCGGTTTATTTATGAATAAAAAGGTATAAGCAATGTTAAAAGGGACAGCAAAACTCAGCCTATTGGCCGTGACTTTATCGGTGTTGAGTAGTGGTTGTGCATTGGCCGATTGGGCTAAAAATCAACAATCTCAACCTGTAGCCCAACAGATAGATTTAAGTAAGCTAAGTCCGGAAGAACGGGCGAAAGTAGAAGCGGAAATCGCCGAAGATCAAAAACGTTTAGCAGCAGAAAAACAGGCAATGTTGGAAATGTCATTGATTCATGAAATCGGTGAACAGCAATTGCAGTTTAAACCTTTACTCGCCAAGCTTTATGCGGACAATAAATATCAATTGCTTTGGCAGGATAAAGCTGCTGAACGTCAATTTTTGCGTGATTACGCAGCCTTTGTTGCCTCTGGTATTTCCAAACGTTCCGGTCAATCATTGGAAGCGATTCAGCAATCTGAGCAGCTTGGTGGCTTAACTTACGATGTCTTGTTAACTGACGCCTTTTTAGATTATCTGTACTACGCTAAAAATGTTTCACAACAGGCACAACGTTGGTTATATGGTAGCAATGGTTATAAAGCCCAACAACCGACAGCAGAACAGCTCAATGAATGGCAGACGGCAACTCAAAATAAACAATTGCTTGAGTTTGTTAATAGCTTGTCTGGAACCAATCGCCTATACCATCAAACTTTAGCTGCTTTACCTAGTATGATTTCAGCTTCTGGGCTTTCTGCCAACGGTAAGAAACTCGCGCTTAATGCGCAACGTTTACGGGTAATTCCTGATTTTCAAGACGGTATTTTTGTGAATATTCCAAGTTACCAGTTGAAATATTATCGAGATGGTAAAGTGTTGTTGGATTCCCGCGTGATTGTCGGTAAAAATGCACGTCGTACACCGGTAATGTATAGCCGTTTAAGTAATGTGGTGGTGAATCCGCCTTGGAATGCACCAACCCGCTTAATTAATGAAGATATTTTGCCAAAATTGAAACAGGATCCGGGATATGCATTAGCGCATAACTATTCTATTTTGGATAGTCGTGGCAATGTAATTGATCCTTATTCGATCGATTGGAGCTCCATTGGCAACAAATTCCCGTATCGCATTCGTCAAGCAGCGGGGGATAGTGCATTAGGCAGCTATAAATTCAATATGCCAAGCAGTGATGCCATTTATTTACACGATACTCCGAATCATGCCTTGTTCGACAAAAAAGACCGTGCGTTGAGTTCCGGTTGTGTGCGGGTGGATAAATCATCACAATTAGCGGATATTTTATTGCAGGAAGCCGGCTGGTCTAAGGATAAAATCAATAGTGTTTTAGCCAGCAAAAAAACAACGTCTGCGTCAATTCGCACTAATGATCCGGTATTTTTATATTATGTGACGGCATGGATTGATAATGGCCGTTTGCAGTCATTACCGGATATTTATAACTACGATAGCCAGGCCAATTTCAATGGCATTAACTGGAGTGTGGTCAGCAAATATTTATAATTTTTTAACTGAACTATCGGCCGTCTAAAGAGTCTAGCCATCTAGTCAGTTAGTTGAGGGTAGAAAAAATGGAACAAATCGATCGGCATCGTCGTAAATGGCTTTCGCTCGGTGGCATTGTGTTGGGCGCGTGTGCCTTACCAAATGCGGCGATGGCCATGGTTTCGACGCCGAAGCCGCGCTTGTTAAGTTTTTATAATGTTAATACCGGTGAGCGATTGGTTGGTGAATATGCTGCTAATGGCGGGTTTAATCGTACGCTACTTGGCAAGATGGATTATTTTATGCGGGATCGTCGTACCGATCAGGTTCGCCGTATGGATCCGAATTTATTTCTAAAATTTTATCGTATTCAAAGCGCACTAAACTTACGTAATGCGGAAATTCAAGTAATTTGTGGTTATCGCAGCGCTGCGACTAACGCTATGCGTCATCGTCAAAGTCGCGGTGTAGCGAGCAACAGCTATCATATAAAAGGCCAAGCGATTGATTTTAGAATCAATACAGTCCCTTTGGCTCGTTTACGGCAGGCCGCAGAAAATCTGCAAAGTGGTGGCGTGGGATATTATCCGCACAGTAATTTTGTTCATGTGGACACCGGCCCGAACCGAACCTGGCGCGGTGTTTGATGTAAAACTGGATTTTAAAATAAACTCTAATAAAATCAATGAGTTAGGTGTTGTTTTTGAGAAAACTCTAAAAAACGATAGGGCGTTTAAATATCTGTAAAGCATATTCTTAAAACGCAGTTCTGAAGAACATAAAAGATGGGCCGCATTGCTATGCGGCCTTTTGTTATAACGCATAAGGTAGCAATTATGAATATTGAAATTATTCCAGTCACCTCTTTCCAACAAAATTGCTCTCTGATTTGGGATGATGAAAAAAATGCAGCAATTATCGATCCTGGTGGTGAAGCCCCACGTTTGATAGCGCGTATTGAAGAATTAGGGCTGCATCTACGCACAATTTTGCTTACCCATGGCCATCTCGATCATGTCGGTGCCGCAGAAGCCTTGAAAGCGCATTTTGATGCGCAGATTTTAGGGCCAGCATCTGACGATCGATTTTTATTTGAAACGCTCCCACAGCAGGCGCAAATGTTTGGTTTACCTTATATTGCACCTTTTGAGCCGGATCGTTTTTTAGATCAAGAGGGTGAAGTGCTGAATGTTGCAGGTGCCAATTTTGAAATTCTACATTTGCCAGGGCATACCCCGGGGCATATCGGATTTATTGAGCATGAGAAAAAGATTGCGTTTACCGGTGATGTGTTATTTCAAAATAGCATTGGGCGTACTGACTTTCCTCGAGGCGATTTGTCGACTTTATTAGCCTCCATTCGCCAGAAATTGTTTACTCTGCCTGGGGAAATGATTGTGGTAGCTGGACATGGCCCATATACAACGATCGAACGTGAAAAAGCACAAAATCCATTTGTGAAATAATGAAAGGTTGAACTAATCCGTTGGTAATGAGTCCTAGCACCGGTTTTGATAGCAACATAGGAGCTTTTATGAAATCATTAAAATCATTATTAACGTTATCTGCTTTGGCTCTTGCTGTTTCCGGTAGTGCTTTAGCAACAAATAACCCATTAACGGTAGTCAAAGATAATGCAATGAGCGAGGCAAAAACTACGCTTCAAAGCAATGTTGATTCGACGAAAGATAGCGTGGCAGCAAAATCTAAAGCATTAAAAGAATCCTCTGTGGCGGATAAAAACGCGCTCACAAAGAAAGTGGATAGCGTTAAGGAAAAAGTACAATCAGTGAAGGAGAATGCAAAGGCGACTGATGGTGCTTCCGTTAAAGAGACGATGCAAAAGAAAGCCGATGATGCAAAGGCTAAAGCAAAAGAGAAAGTAAACGATACGCAAGAGAAGATTAAGAAATCTGCAAAGGTGAATGTAAATAATGCGGATGCGGCGACCTTACAAAAACTTTCTGGCATTGGCGAGAAAAAGGCTCAGGCGATCATCGATTACCGCAATAAAGTGGGCAAAATCAAAAATGTAGCTGAGCTTTCAAAAATTGATGGATTAGGTGAAACTACCATTGAGAAAATTACCCCTTACTTAACTTTCTAAGAGAACTTTTATCAAATAAAAAACCGCATTGTATAGATGCGGTTTTTTTATGTTTTTTTCTTTGAGAAAGATCACAATTTTGTAACAAACTTCACTTTTACGATTATTTCCCATTTTATCCTATGTATAATGGGTCGTTATTCATACCGACCGAGGGGGTAAAAATGCAATATAAAGCCTTTGATGACTGGTTAGCCAGTACAGCATTAGGTGGTGCTAATCAATCTTATATCGAAGAATTGTACGAGAGTTATTTAACCGATCCTGACTCTATTGATGCTGATTGGCGTGCGATTTTTGATGCATTACCAAAGGTATCAACCACAGTTGAACAACCACATTCGCCGGTGCGTGATTATTTCCGCCGTTTGGCTCGCGAGCACTCAAGTGAAACTGTGACGGTAATCGATCCTGAAGCCAGCGCGAAATTGGTAAAAGTTTTACAATTTATTAACGCTTATCGCTTTCGCGGCCACCTCGAGGCCCATTTAGATCCCCTCAATTACTACCGTTGGAAAACCTCCCATGTGCCTGAATTGGATTACCATTATCATGGCCTAACAGAACAAGATCTTGATGAAACTTTTAATATCAACCATTACGTCTATAAACGCGATACGATTAAATTAGGTGAATTGGCCCACATGTTAAAAGAGACCTATTGTGGCTCAATTGGTTTGGAATTTATGCATGTGCAGGATATGGAACAAAAACTTTGGTTACAAGGAAAGTTGGAAAGCCGTTTAGAAAAACCATTATTCAGTAAAGAGGAAAAAATTAATCTCTTAAATGAATTGACGGCAGCGGATGGGCTTGAGCGTTATCTTGGCGCAAAATTCCCGGGAGCAAAACGTTTTTCGCTAGAGGGGAGTGATGCCTTTATTCCATTGGTGAAAGAAATCATTCGTCATTCGGGACAGCAAGGCGTTACCGACGTTGTGTTTGGTATGGCGCACCGTGGACGTTTGAATATGTTGGTGAATGTCTTAGGTAAACGTCCTGAGGATTTATTTGATGAATTTGCCGGTAAACATACGACAGGGGAACGTACAGGGGATGTGAAATATCACCAAGGTTTCTCATCGGATTTCGCTTTGGGCGATGAACGTAAAATGCATTTAACTTTGGCATTTAACCCATCTCACCTAGAAATTGTCAGTCCGGTAGTTGCTGGAGCGGTACGCGCTCGCCAAACTAAACATAATGATGCTGATCGTAATCGTGTTTTAGCAGTTACGGTACATGGTGATTCAGCAGTTGCAGGACAAGGTATCGTGCAGGAAACCCTTAATTTATCCAATACTCGGGGTTATTCCGTCGGTGGTACGATACGTATTGTGATCAATAACCAAATTGGTTTTACCACTTCTAACCCACGTGATACTCGTTCTACGGAATATTGTACGGATATTGCAAAAATGATTCAGGCGCCAATTATCCATGTAAATGGTGATGATCCTGAAGCGGTGGCTTTTGCAGCAAGAATGGCTGTGGAATACCGGACATTATTTAAACGGGATATTTTTATTGATTTAATTTCTTATCGTCGTCATGGACATAATGAGGCGGACGAGCCATTGGCAACTCAACCAATGATGTACGGTATTATCAAAAAACATCCAACGCCACGCAAAGTATATGCAGATCGTTTAATCGCCGAAGGTGTTATCACTGAGTCAGAAGTGACAGAAATGATGAACTTGTATCGCGATGCTTTAGATAACGGTGAGCGTGTGGTTGCCGAATGGCGGGAGATGGATGTGGCTAAAATGGATTGGTTGCAATATCTCGATCATGATTGGACTTCTCCTTATCATGCCGCTTTCCCTAAAGAACGTTTTGTGACTTTGGCAAAACGTGTTGCTGAATATCCAGATGCGTTGCGTGCTCATCCTCGTGTAGAAAAAATCTATGAGGATCGCAAAGCAATGGCTGCCGGAGATAAATTACTGGATTGGGGGATGGCAGAAACAATGGCTTATGCCACTTTACTTGATGAAGGAGCTAACGTACGGTTATCTGGAGAAGATGCGGGACGAGGAACATTCTTCCATCGTCATGCCGTAGTTCATAACCAAAACGATGGTACAGGTTATGTTCCGTTAACACATCTACATGCGAATCAAGGTCATTTTGAAGTATGGGATTCGGTGCTTTCAGAAGAATCCGTATTAGCATTTGAGTATGGTTATGCCACTACCGATCCTAAAACCTTAACGATTTGGGAGGCTCAATTTGGTGATTTTGCCAATGGTGCTCAGATCGTAATTGACCAATTTATCAGTTCCGGTGAACAAAAATGGGGCAGAATGTGCGGTTTGGTTATGTTATTGCCACATGGCTATGAAGGCCAAGGTCCGGAACACTCCTCAGCCCGTTTAGAACGCTATTTGCAACTTTGTGCACAACAAAATATGCAGGTGTGTATTCCATCTACACCAGCGCAGGTTTACCACATGTTACGTCGTCAATTCTTACGTAAGATGCGACGTCCACTAATTGGTATTTCACCAAAATCCTTGTTACGTCATCCGTTAGCTGTTTCCTCAATGGATGAATTAATTAACGGTGAATTCCAGAACGTCATTGGTGAAGTTGACCCGTTGGATCCGAAAAAAGTTAAACGAGTTGTGCTTTGTGCAGGTAAAGTGTATTACGATTTATTGGAGCAACGCCGAGCAAATGCACAACAGGATGTTGCGATTATTCGAATTGAACAGCTATACCCTTATCCTCATGATGATGTAAAAGCGGTGTTAGAGCCTTATTCCCATGTAACTGATTTTGTTTGGTGTCAAGAAGAGCCACTTAACCAAGGGGCTTGGTATTGTAGTAAACATAACTTTGAAAGCTCTTTGCCTGATGGTGTGAAATTGAAATACGCCGGCCGTCCAGCATCAGCCTCTCCAGCCGTAGGCTATGTTTCATTACATACCCAACAACAGAAACAATTAGTCGCAGATGCACTTTCATTCTAAGGCTTCTGTATTGAGAAATTTTATAGTTTAAAAGGAAAGATCTAATGACAATCGATATTTTAGTTCCTGATTTACCGGAATCTGTAGCGGACGCAACAGTCGCAACCTGGCACAAAAAAGTAGGAGAGGCGGTAAAACGTGATGAAGTTCTAGTTGAAATTGAAACCGATAAAGTTGTTCTAGAAGTGCCGGCACTTAGTGATGGCGTATTAGCTGATATTCTCCAGGATGAAGGTGCTACAGTAGTGAGCAAACAGGTGCTTGGCGTTCTTTCGACTCTACAGGCGGGAGATATTAGTTCAATTGGGCCGAAAGATACAAATGAGCCGACACCATCGGATCGTCAACAGGCGGCGATTGAAAATAGCCATAGCCATGCCGACGATCAAGGTCCGGCAATCCGTAGGTTATTAGCGGCAAATAATTTAAATGCTGAGGATATTCGAGGAACTGGCGTAGGTGGTCGTTTAACCCGTGAAGATGTAGAACGGGAAATTACAAGACGTGAGCAAGCTAGCGTTAAACAAAATATTGCAACGGAACACAATACGATCAGTACTGTTGCGTATCAGTCACGTAGTGAAAAACGTGTACCTATGACAAGGTTACGTAAACGTATTGCGGAGCGTTTGTTAGAAGCTAAAAATAGTACGGCGATGTTAACAACCTTCAATGAAGTTGATATGCAGCCTATTATGACATTACGTAAAACCTATGGTGAAAAATTTGAAAAACAACATGGTGTGCGTTTGGGTTTTATGTCTTTTTATATTAAAGCCGTTGTGGAAGCTTTGAAACGTTACCCAGAAGTTAATGCTTCTATTGATGATAATGATGTGGTTTACCATAATTACTTTGATGTTAGTATCGCGGTTTCTACGCCGCGAGGTTTGGTTACTCCGGTATTGCGTGATTGCGATAAGCTAAGCATGGCGGATATTGAGAAAAATATCAAACAGCTTGCTGAAAAAGGACGGGACGGAAAATTAACCGTTGAAGATTTAACCGGAGGTAACTTCACTATCACCAATGGTGGTGTATTTGGTTCTTTAATGTCCACACCTATCATTAATCCACCACAAAGTGCGATTTTAGGTATGCATGCAATAAAAGAACGCCCAATAGCGTTAAATGGAGAAGTAGTGATTCGTCCGATGATGTATTTGGCTTTATCTTATGATCACCGTTTGATTGATGGGCGTGAATCCGTTGGTTTCTTGGTCACAATCAAAGAACTTTTAGAAGATCCAACACGCTTATTATTGGAAATCTAGATATTAAATAATTTGTAATGCGGTCAATTCTTTAGCATTTTTTGGGAAAGATTAAAAAAGCTAAAGAATTGGCCGCATTCTTATTATGTATCTGAGCTTAAAAAACGATGAAAAGTCTACTAAAAAGGAAGAGGGAGCCAGACTATTATTGGTATAGGAAAAAATTCAAATAATTCTAAGACTGCAAAAATTACAGTAAAGGAACAATTCTATGCGGTGTTTTTTTATATTATTTATCATTTTAAATTCCTTAAGCTTAGTGGCTAGTCAAACTTTGCCATCTACTGTAGGTATCAATGAGATTAAGATAGGCCAAATTTTATCTACCACACACTTAGCATCAAAAAAGGTCAAATTCTTTTTAGATGGTGAAAAAGCAAAGTTTGTAAATTTATCTAGGACACAGGTTATGACCCTTGATTTTTGCTGTGGTGTAAATCACGAGATTCAAAGAATAAATGTTAAGTTTTTTGATAGAGAACTTATGAATGAGGATATAAATTTCAGCAAACTAAAAGAATTTACAACAAACTCGGGTATTTCTCTCGGTATGAAGCAAAATATACTTTTAAGTAAGTTAGGCAAGCCAACTAGACTACAACAAGAGAAGAGTGACACTATTGTGATGTATGTAACTGAGCAAAGCGAGAGCAAATTTTTACAAGAATTTGATATGCCACTATACTACGAAAAATTCATCTTTTCTGATGGTTTTTTAAAAGAGTACGAATTTGGATTTGAATATCCATAATTTTTAAATAGATCTAATTTTGTACTGGAGAAAATGATATTAACAAGAAAATCATGTTGAAGTTTTTTACACTTTTGATGTTGATTTTTCTTATGAGCATTTCGAAATTTGTATTGGAGCTAAGATTAATAATTGCTTTATAGAGAGCATTCACACCCTAGGTCTATCGATAGGATCAAGGAATATTACTTGGTTAATGAAAAGAGAGTATAAATGCGACTTTTAAACGGCAAATGGTGGTAATTTCGTTATAATAGCTACCGTTTTATTCTTTAAGGAACAGTTATGAAATTTATTTCTTTTAATATTAATGGGTTACGAGCAAGACCCCACCAATTGGAAGCTATCGTAGAAAAATATCAACCCGATGTCATTGGTCTTCAGGAAATTAAAGTGGCTGATGATATGTTCCCCTATGAATTGGTTGATAATCTTGGGTATCACATTTTTCACCATGGCCAAAAAGGTCATTATGGCGTGGCATTTCTGACTAAGCAGGAGCCAAAAGCTGTTCGGAGGGGATTTCCCGGTGATGGAGAAGATGCACAGAAACGTATTATTATGGTGGATCTTGAAACCGATTTTGGTCTGTTGACCGCGATTAATGGCTATTTTCCACAAGGCGAAAGTCGTCAACATGAAACAAAATTTCCTGCTAAAGAAAAATTCTATGCTGATTTACAGCGTTATATTGAACAAGAACATGATTCAGAAAATCCTATTTTAATAATGGGAGATATGAATATTAGTCCATCCGATCTCGATATTGGTATTGGTGAAGAAAATCGTAAACGTTGGTTACGTACTGGAAAATGTTCTTTTTTACCGGAAGAGCGTCAGTGGTATCAACGTTTATATGACTATGGTTTAGAAGATACTTTTCGTAAATTAAACCCAACAGTTAATGATAAATTCTCTTGGTTTGATTATCGTTCGAAAGGATTTGATGATAATCGAGGATTGCGCATCGATCATATTTTAGTTAATCGTCAACTTGCCGAACGTTGTGTTGATGTTGGTATTGCGTTGGATATTCGGGCAATGGATAAACCATCTGATCATGCTCCGATTTGGGCTGAGTTTAAGTAAGGAGAGCCTATGGATATGGCAAATTGGCAGAATTATCGTTCAACCGTTAACGGTATGGCGGCAGTTTTTACGGCCAATATTGAGGATATTGAAAAATACCATAATCAAGGGCTAAACCAAATTGTTGAATTAACGATACCTTACCAAGGTGATGAGGATGGGTTACCCGCAGAGCCGGAATATGAGATTTTAATTAATCGGATTTTTAAGATTTTGGCACAATTATCGGCATTACCAGATGTTTTTTTTGCCGGTCATTTTATTTGTAATCATCAAGCTAAGATGCATTTTTATGCAAAAGAACCTAAATTGTTGCAAGAAGTTTTGCAACAAATTGATTTTGTGGAAAATGTGACAGTGCAGGAGGATCCCAATTGGGATATCTATTTTGATTTTCTAATGGCATCACCTTTAGAAATTAAATTAAATGCGACAGAAGAAGTGTTGAGTTTATTAACTGAAAAAGGACGGGATTTAGCGGATACTTATTTAGTGGAACATAGTTTTCACTTTGATGAAGAAGCGAAAATGTTTCCCTTTATGGATGAATTCAGTCTAGGGCAATATTCTTTTAGTGCATTAAAATATTCAAGCCAACCATTAAAGATTGATGATGAGGAACTTCCCTTCTTTTTGGTGAAAATAGAACAGGAAATGCCGTTGGATAACAACGAAATTTTTGAGTTGGTACAACAGTTTGAGCAATTGGCTCTGGATTTTGGTGGTGAGTATATTGGGTGGGAATGTGACGATTTATTGTCGGATCAGACAACTTTAAATTGATTCTATACGAAATAGAAATGGCCGCATCAGCGGCCATTTTGTTACTTAGCCCAGGTTACTATATCGGCTAACGGTTTACGTGCTTTTTTGGCAATATCTTTGACCTTATAACCAAAGGTCGCCGCAACGGATACTGCATATTCCTGCGGATCAAAAAGTCCTGCCTCAGACAGGGTTTGATTCATTAACGCATAGTTAAAACCTTCGATTGGGCAGGAATCAATGCCTAGGGCTGCCGCACCGGTTAGCATATTACCCAAGGCAATATAAGTTTGCTTGGATGCCCAATCAAATAGAGCTCGCTCATTATCGGCAATGCCCATATCATTTTCTTGAAAGGCTTTATAACGGGCCATGGTTGCCGGCATTTGTGCTTCTTCAACTCCGCGACGTTTTGCCGAATCTATTAAAAATGCACTGTCATAACGAACATTTTTCTTCGCTAAAATAATGACTAAGTGGCTACAAGTATCTAATTGTGTAGCCATGCCCCAGCTAAAGGGTTTTAGTTTATCACGTAATGCTTTGTCCTGAATTACCAAAAAATGCCAAGGTTCAGAACCAACAGAACTAGGAGATTGGCGGGCAAACTCTAAGATTGCAGCAAAATCTGCATCACTAATTTTTTTATTGGCATCGTAATAACGACAAGAGCGTCGTTGATCAAATACAGCCAACATTTGTTCACGGGTTAATTGCGTCATAAAAAATCTCCTTGCTTATAAATAAAATACCTTGTCAGACTATTTTTCTTTCCAATAGCCCAACCACTCTTTGAGTAATTGGGTGTTCTTAGCCATAGCACCGCCCTGTGGAACAAAATGAAATAGATTAATTCCATATTCCTCAGGGGTTTTACCTTCACCTACGGAAGCAGGGAGCACTTCAAATCCCTGTTGTTCAAATAGCAGTTTGGCTCGTTGCATATGCCATTCATTGGTTACTAAAATAATTTTATGAATACCGTTTTCTGCCAGGATTTTTTGACTATAAAGTGCATTTTCTTTAGTCGTCAAGGCTTTCGGCTCAATCCAGCGGGTAGGCACATTAAAAAACTCCTGCAGTTCTTGTGCAGCAATTTTAGCCTCAATTGCTCCGGTTGGGCTGGCTCCCGTGATCAGTAATGGTAAACCGGTGGATTTTTGCAAATAGGCCGCATAACGTAAGCGTTCTAACTGTACTGCACTAGATGCCAAAGGGGCATAAAGCTCTTGGCTATCTCGTAACCCACCACCAAGTAATACGATCGCCTGTGCACTTTGATATTCCTGTAGGCTTAACGCATCATTCTTAACCAGGCTATCTTTCAACAGTTGTGCTGTATAGGGAATACTGAAAATATACAGAATCAAAACCGATAGAAACAGGCAACAACGACCTAGTTTTTTCCATTGCAGACGACTTAATAGTAAACCGATACCTAATAAAATTAAGACATTAAAAGGCGGTAGTAACATTGCGGTAATTAAACGTTTTAGCTCAAACATGCTTATTCCAGAGTGACAAAATTCAATTCTTTAGTCCACAAAGCAGCATAAGCTTTATTTTTACCATAGGCGTTATCGCAGACCGTATTTGGGATTTCCAATAGGCAGGAAAAAATATGGCCGTGTAAACGGGTTGTAGTGACTTGGTCATAACTTAGAAAGTTTTTCGCTACCCGTTTGGTAATTCCTTGCGTATATCTAAACCAAAAACGGTTAATTTGATCTTTCAACCAGTAAGCTTGTCGCTGGTTAGCCCATTTACTTAAACGCCAACTCAAGGCTAAAACATTGTTATCGACCATCGAAAGTAAATCATCCCAATCTTTAATATGAGCGCCGGCCGGCAATGCTGCTGTAATTTCTTTTTCAATTTGACTTGCTTCTACATCTTTGCGTAAAAAATAGAGTGCCTTGCCGGTCATTTCAGTTTTGCACGGTAAACTACCATAAAGTTGATGAGCCATATCCGGAGATAGATAAACATGCTCGGAAAAGGCTTTAAATGTATCAAAGGTTCGTTGATCGCGAGCAATCAGATGACAATCTGCATGGGTACGGAATAATTTTGCAGACTGCTGCAAATTGTCGGTATCTTTAAAGTATAGGGTTTGCGGTAGAACGATAATTCGATTGTTGGGGAAATGAGTAACCATGGCCTCACGAATTTTTTGGTGTTGTGGATAGAGATCCCCAAAGTTACCGCCGCCATGCAACAAAATAGTCGTATTGGCAGTGATTTTAGCTTTGACTTCGTCAATATCCATATCAAATTCGCAAAGTTTTAGGCGAATTTGAATACCGTGATCCTTAAAGAACTGTTCGGTGCCATGGTAGATTAACAAGTCACCTACATTGAGGTGTAGGGGGTAATCAAAATAAAAAACATCGCTCTTATCTTTGATTAAATCTGCAATCGGAGACAGTTTGTTTTTTAAATCAATAAGTTGTTGATTCATTTGCGTACTCGCTGGTTGATATAGCTAAAAATTAAATTTTTTTCCTGACGATTAAGACCAAACAGCACAATCACGGCAATCAAAATGATTTCCAAAATAAAGGCTCCGCCGATGAAAGCCATAAAGCTATAGGTTCTTTTGGTATCCGATAAATAAATCAGGCTTAGCATTAGGGTGAAAATCACGACCACATTGAACAGGTATGAGACAAATTCACTACGGTTAAATTTCACCTTTTTATTAATAAAGTAAAGTCGGTAAATTTGCATAATCATAGCGGTTGTGAATTTACCGATAAAGGCATACACAGGATTAAATCCTAAGGTAAATAGATAGTAGGCCAAAGGTACTGTGCATAAATCGATTAAGGTTAGTACGATATTATATTGTTTAACACTTTGTGCACCGATCGCCAATGCGGTCATCCAAAAAGAACCGGCCATAGCACTGATTAGCGAACAAAGGATGGTTGCTTGCACCAATTGTTCTACATATTGCGGTAGATTGTCGCCTAACCACCAAGTGAGCAGAGTATGGCTAAAGTAGAGGACCGGTGCTGATAAAATTGCAATCAAATACAGGGAATATTTTGATGTAGCCAAAATTAAACGGCGGTTACGATCATAATCCTTTGCAGCATAGGATTGTACCAATTGCGGATTAAAGGCTACTTGGAAATTATTCACGAAGGCATAAACCGCAGCATCCACCTGATTAGCAATACCCACCGCGGCGTTTACAAGGACACCGAAGAATAGGTTGGTAACCATATTCAGACCTTGAGTGGAGCCGACCACGGCCACTTGCCCCAACAGCATCCAACCGGAGAAACTCACCATCTCTCGGGTTTTATCTAAATCCTTGTACAAGCGGAAACGGGTTTCCACAGGAAATGTGCGTTTACAGAAAAACACAAATAGACAGAGCACAGACAGACTAACCCCAAGCAATAAGCCACCATAGGCAATCAATTTATCGTAATGCTCAATATGCATTAGGATAAATACTGCGCTGAGTTTAAGTACTGTTTCTGCAAGTCCGAGCCAAGCATAAAAAGCCATCTTTTCATGGGCTACAATCATCGCATTAAAAGGCACCTTGATGATTTCGACCAAGGCGATTAAAAGCGCTAATTGATAGACAATATTGGCTGCAGGCATTCGGGCAGCGGGAATATTAAGTTTGACATTCAGAAACCATAGGCCGGCGGTTTCTGCCAACAGAACGACCAAGAACATAATCAGTACATGATTTAAGATACTGATATTGAAGACTTTATTAACCTTTAAGGGATCACCTGAGGCTTTTTCTACATTAATGAAACGCTGTGTAGTGGCGGTCATGGTGCCGTTAAAAAATGAAAATAGGATCACCACGCCCATAACAATGTTGTAGACACCAAAATCTTCCACGCCCAACACCCGCAAGACCACGCGGGAAATATAGAGCATCGCGCCCATATTGAAGAGCATGCGGATATACAAAAAGAGAGTGTTTTTGGCTATTTTTTTATTGGCGCCGGCGTTATTGGACATTCAATTTTATTCTTGGATAAATGGAGTGGAGATTATAAGGGGGAATAGGGGATTGGGCAAATTTCCCGTGAACGGTTGAACGACAGCAATGTGCTAAAAATAGATTTTACATCAACCCTAATAAAATCAATGGGTTATGGTTGTTTTTGACAAAAACTTTGATTTTCGAGGGGGCGTTTGTTGCCGTCTAGACAAAATCAAGGGCGTATATAAAACGCCCTTGTTTGTGGCTAATCGAATTATTGTGGTTTTTTAGCCAGCATGGTGACAAATTTCATTTTAATGCGATTACCATTTTCATCGGTTTTATGCAATTCACCCATGTTTTCATTGTATTTAATGAATTGCCAACCTTGATAATATTCCTTCAATTCATTTTCTTTGAAGGTGAAGGAAAAGGCTAACGGACAAGGTACATCATCGGTGGACATAGCTGCAACGATGAGATTATAACCACCCGGTTTGGTGTGCTGCTGCATGTTGTCAATAATCGCCGGAATACGGGCACGATCTAAGAACATAAAGACAACAGTGGATAGAATAAAATCATAATTTTCACTAATCGCGGCCTGATTGATATCATACAGCGCTGTGTCGATTTCTAAATTTTCTTTTGCCTTGGTTTCGTTTAAGAAAGCCAAGCTGCTTTCATTGTGATCCCAAGCGGTGACATCAAATTCCTTAAGAGCCAAATAAAGTGAGTTGCGTCCTTGGCCACAACCTAAATCTAATACTTTGCATGGCTGGATGGTTTGCATGGCTTCGACCACTTCCGAATGCGTGGCGGTCATATTGTATTTTTTACTGAAGTAATCTTCTGGCGTACAGTAAAATTCCAAAAAACACTCTAAGTCATCGCTTGCTGCTTCTACGCGATGCCAGCTTTGTGGTTCAACAAAAGGTGATTCACTGCCGGCGCTAAAGAGATGTTCGGCAATTACTGAGCCATCTTCATTGAGCTCGAAAAATTTCAGTTGGCCTTTTAATACGGTTAATTTCCCCCAAGTACCGACTTTCGTGTTGTGCTTTTCGCGAAACATTTGTGGTAGGCGATCAGCAGTCCATACGGGCATTCTTTTGTAACAGATGAGTTCCTTTGCCATATGATTTTCCTCGTTGTCTTTGATGCTATAAGTTGAGTGATATACTAGGGTATTTGCTTAATTTAAGCAATAAAAAAGGCGACAAGTGTCGCCCTTTATTTTATTTAACCTGCATTCCTGCAGTGACTCCGCTATCCGCGGAAAGTAGGAATAAGTCAGCACCACCGCTACCGGCGGAGAGGATCATTCCTTCTGAAACTCCGAATTTCATTTTGCGTGGAGCAAGGTTAGCTACCACAATCACAAAACGGCCAACAAGTTCTTCCGGTTTGCCGTAGGCAGCTTTAATACCAGAAAGTACTTGGCGTTGGTGATCGCCTAAATCCAATTGGAAACGCAACAATTTGTTGGATTCCGGAACCGCCTCACATTGCAATACCTTCGCTACTCGCATATCGATTTTGGCAAAATCATCGATGCTGATGCTATCGGCAATCGGTTCGATATTACTGCTGGCTGATTCTGTTGCAGCTTTGCTTGCCGGGGCTGTTTGTGTTGCGGCAAATAATGCTTTGGTTTCATCCACAACGGCATCAATTTGTTTTTTGTCCAAACGCGAGAACAAGGCTTTAAACGGCGCTAATTGGTGGTTGTGCAATGGTTGGGCAATGTTATCCCAACGTAATTCGGTTTGCAGGAAGGATTCTGCCCGTTCAGCCAATTGTGGTAGAACCGGTTTTAAATAACTCATTAAGATACGGAATAATTCGATACCCATTGAGCAAACCGCCTGCAATTCGCTTTCTTTGCCTTCCTCTTTCGCTAATACCCAAGGTGCTTTTTCATCAATGTATTTATTGGCTTTATCGGTTAATGCCATGATCTCACGAATCGCTTTGTTATATTCGCGTTGTTCATAATAATTCGCGATCTGCTCCGCTTGCGCGGTAAATTCGTTAAATAGCGCGGTATCTTCCAAGGTATTGGCCAATTTACCGTCAAAGCGTTTAGCAATAAAACCGGCATTACGTGAAGCCAGGTTGACCAGCTTATTTACGATGTCGGTATTGACCCGTTGTACAAAGTCATCCAAATTGAAATCCAGATCTTCAATACGATCGTTGAGTTTAGCCGCGTAGTAATAACGCAAACATTCCGGATCAAGATGGTTTAAATAGGTTGATGCCTGAATAAAGGTACCGCGGGATTTAGACATTTTCGCGCCGTCTACGGTGACATAGCCGTGGGCAAAGACGTTGGTCGGTTTGCGGTATCCTGCACCTTGCAACATGGCCGGCCAGAATAGGCTATGGAAATAAACAATATCCTTACCGATGAAGTGATAAAGCTCGGCAGTTGAGTCTTCTGCCCAGAATTCATTAAAATCAAGTCCTTCACGTTGGCAAAGATTTTTGAAGGATGCCATGTAGCCAATTGGCGCATCCAACCAAACATAGAAGAATTTGTCTTTGGTGCCTGGAATTGGGAATCCAAAGTAAGGGGCATCACGGGAAATATCCCATTGTTGTAAACCGCTTTCAAACCATTCCTGCATCTTATTCGCAATTTCCGGCTGTAGCGTGCCGGAACGGGTCCAGTCTTTTAACATGCCTTCAAAGGCCGGTAAATCAAAGAAAAAATGTTCCGATTCTTTTACGATAGGAGTTGCACCGGAAACCGCTGAACGCGGATTAAGCAAATCCATTGGGCTATAAGTTGATGCACAGACCTCGCAGTTATCCCCGTATTGATCTTCCGCACCGCAGTTCGGACAAGTGCCTTTGACGAAACGATCAGGCAAGAACATATTTTTTTCCGGGTCAAAAAGCTGCGAAATAGTTTTAGTTTTAATAAAACCGGCTGCGTTGAGTTTGTTGTAAATTTCAGCTGTGATTTCGCGATTTTCTTCACTGTGGGTGGAATGATAATTATCGAAGCTAATATTAAACCCTTGGAAATCACGAATATGATCTGCTTTCGCCTGCTCGATAAGCTGCTCCGGAGTAATGCCTAATTTATCGGCATTGAGCATAATCGGCGTGCCGTGTGCATCATCTGCACACACAAAATGTACGTGGTGGCCGCGCATCCGTTGAAAGCGAACCCAAATATCCGCTTGGATATGCTCCAACATATGACCCAAATGAATAGCGCCATTGGCATAAGGTAAGGCACAGGTCACTAAAATTTTACGGGATGAATTTGACATTGTTTTTCTCTGTTTAAAGTGCAAAAAAATTGCGCGTATGATACCCGAACAACGGTATTTTTTCTAGTTGAACGAACAAGTTACTTAACAGATGGCGCTGAAAATGGTTAAATGTGCCCGACAAATTTACTCTACTTTCAAGGAACAGATATGACAACAACTTTCTCCGATAACCTCAGCCCGCAACAGCAGGCGCAAATTAGCCAAATCATTCAACAATTTCAGTATCCCACCCTTAAAAAAGATCTCATTGCTTTAAATGCGTTAAAAAAAGCGGAAAAAGCCGGTGATTTGCTACGCATTGAATTGCAATTACCTTTTGCTTGGAATACCGGTGTGGAGGCACTCAAACAAAGCGTTTCTGAAGCTTTGTTAGCCGCAGCCGAGTGTCGCCAAATTAAATGGGCAGTGAATTATCAAATTGCGACCTTAAAACGTGCCAACGACCAACCGGCGGTGAAAGGCGTGAAAAATATTATTGCCGTGACTTCGGGGAAAGGTGGTGTTGGTAAATCAACGGTATCGGTGAATTTAGCTTTGGCTCTGCAAGCACAAGGTGCCAAAGTAGGTATTTTGGATGCGGATATTTACGGTCCATCGATTCCACATATGCTAGGTGCGGCGGATCAACGCCCAACCTCACCAGATAATCAACATATCAGCCCAATTAAGGCATTAGGCTTAGACAGCAATTCCATTGGTTATCTGATGAGTGATGATAATGCGACTATTTGGCGTGGTCCAATGGCTAGCAGTGCGTTAAGCCAATTATTGAATGAAACCTTGTGGAATGAGCTAGATTATTTAGTAATCGATATGCCTCCGGGCACCGGCGATATTCAGCTAACCCTTTCCCAACAGATTCCAGTGACTGGTGCCGTGGTGGTAACAACGCCACAGGATATTGCATTATTGGATGCGGTGAAGGGCATTGCCATGTTCGAACGGGTTTCCGTGCCGGTATTAGGAATTGTTGAAAATATGTCGATGCATATTTGTTCTAATTGCGGCCACCATGAAGCAATTTTTGGTACCGGTGGCGCAGAAAAAATGGCGCGTAAATATAACGTGCAAGTGCTTGGCCAATTGCCATTACATATTCGTTTACGGGAAGATTTGGATTTTGGTAAACCGACAGTGGCAGCAGATCCGCAAGGTGAAATCGCCCAAGCCTTCTTACAATTAGCGGAAAAAGTGGCCAGTGAGCTTTACTGGCAAGGTTCGGTTATTCCGGGCGAAATTTTGTTCCGCGAAGTTAAATAATTGCAAGGTGAATAAATGAAAGGACGGGAAACCGTCCTTTTTTATTCCCTTAAACGCCCCATCGAAAATCAAAGTTTTATCTAAAATAGCATGTAACTCATTGATTTTATTAGAGTTGGTTTTAAAACCCAGTTTATCGTATAAAATGCCCTTGGGAAAACCATCGTTTGCTTAAAAAAGTAGTGTAACCTATTGATTTTATGGGATATAAAAAACAAACTCCATTTCCATACAAAAATAGTCGATCTTTCGCTATAATGACGCCCTTCAATTTTTTAATACCTGCCGGACGTGATGAAACTTTACGCCAATAATAAATGTCTAGATTTGGGTTCGCCGCAAATTATGGGCATCCTCAATGTTACACCGGATTCCTTTTCCGATAGCGGGCGTTTTTTGCAATTGGATAATGCATTATTCCAAGCGGAAAAAATGCTTAAAGAAGGCGCAACCATTATTGATATTGGTGGCGAGTCGACCCGTCCGATGGCTGCTGAGGTTTCCCTTGAGGAAGAATTAGCGCGCGTTGTGCCTGTCGTGGAAGCTGTCGCACAACGCTTTGATTGTTGGATTTCCGTTGATACATCTAAAGCTGAAGTGATGCGACAAGCTGCGACAGTTGGTATGGATATGATCAATGATATTCGAGCCTTACGCGAAGACGGCGCCTTGGCAACGGCAGCCGCACTAAATTTGCCAACCTGCATTATGCATATGCAGGGGCAACCGCGCACAATGCAAACCGAGCCGCATTATGGCGATGTGGTTGCGGAAGTGTATGCGTTTTTACAAGCCCGAACCCAAGACTGTTTGGCGGCGGGATTGGCTAAGGAACATATTCTGTGGGATGTTGGTTTTGGTTTTGGCAAAACCGTACAACATAATTATCAATTATTACAACAGCTTGCCCGTTTTACCGAGGATGGCTATGCGTTGTTAATCGGCCTTTCGCGCAAATCGATGATTGGCGCTGTATTGGACAAACCGGTAGACGAGCGTCTGGTTGGAAGTGCGGTAGGTGCGCTAGTTGCAGCACAAAACGGTGCAAAAATTCTACGCGTTCATGATGTGGCGGCAACTGCCGATGCATTGAAAATCTGGCAAGCTACGCTGAATGCTTAACATTTCAATTAATTAAGGATGAATGATGGCAAATCGTAAATATTTCGGTACCGATGGGGTACGCGGCAAAGTGGGTAGTTATCCGATTACGCCCGATTTTGCATTAAAACTGGGCTGGGCAGCCGGAAAGGTTTTGGCTTCCCAAGGTTCCCGTACCGTGCTGATCGGTAAAGATACCCGAATTTCCGGCTATATGTTGGAATCTGCGCTAGAAGCGGGATTAGCCGCAGCCGGTTTGTCAGCCGCTTTTACTGGCCCAATGCCAACCCCGGCCATTGCCTATTTGACCCGCACTTTCCGTGCGGAGGCGGGAATTGTTATTTCTGCTTCACATAACCCATACTATGATAACGGTATCAAATTCTTCTCTGCTCAAGGCACAAAATTGCCTGATGAAATTGAGGAAGCGATCGAAGCAATGTTGGAACAACCGATGGACTGCGTGGAATCCGCTGATTTGGGTAAAGCAAGTCGCATCAAAGATGCAGCAGGACGTTATATTGAGTTTTGTAAAGGTACTTTCCCAGCGCACTTAAGTTTAGATGGCTATAAAATTGTTGTGGATTGTGCTAATGGTGCTACCTATGATATTGCACCAAATGTGATGCGTGAGTTAGGGGCTGAAGTGATTGAAATCGGTACTCAACCGAACGGTACAAATATTAATGATCATTGTGGTGCGACCGATACACGTGCGTTACAGGCTAAAGTGTTGGAAGTTGGTGCCGATGTGGGCTTGGCCTATGACGGTGATGGTGACCGCATTATGATGGTCGATCACAAAGGTAACCAAATCGATGGTGACCAAATCCTCTTTATTATTGCTCGTGAAGCATTGCGATCCGGTCAGTTGAAAGGTGGTGTTGTGGGTACGCTTATGAGTAACATGAGCTTGGAAATCGCCTTAAAAATGTTAGGTGTGCCTTTTGTTCGGGCTAATGTGGGCGACCGTTATGTGTTGGAAAAAATGCAGGAAAACGGTTGGACTTTGGGTGGCGAAAATTCCGGTCACATTATTATTGCTGATAAAAATACTACCGGTGATGGCATCATTGCTTCCTTAGCGGTGTTATCTGCGATGGCTAAACACCGTTTATCGTTGCATGAATTAGCCGGTGGAGTACAATTATTCCCGCAAGTGCTAATTAACGTCCGTTTTGCGGGCGGAACCAATCCGTTGGAAAATGATAATGTGCGTGCTGTGGCTGCCGATGTTGAACAACGTCTCGCCGGTAAAGGACGCATTCTATTACGTAAATCCGGTACAGAACCATTGATCCGCGTGATGGTAGAATGTGAAGACGGTTCTTTGGCACAGCAATGTGCCGAGGAAATTGCTGAGGCGGTAAAAGCCGCTTAAGTGATGATTGCCTTTTAGAACAAGGATAATCGAGATCATTTAAGGATAAATGGGGGCATAGCTCCCATTTTTATTTTGATTTTTACATTTTTACAGGAAAGCGAAATGAAAGTATTTATTATGCGTCACGGTGAATCCGAAGTGATGGCTCAAAGCGATAAAGAGCGTCGTTTAACGGATTATGGTAAACATCAATCAACATTGCAGGGCGAATGGTTACAACAGTATTTGAAAATGACAGGAATTGTGCTGGATAAGGTACTGGTGAGCCCTTATACCCGTGCACAACAAACTTTTACTGCAGTATCAGCAGCATTTTCGGGCGATTTAGATAATAAAATGGAGACATGGGAAGGTATTACGCCCTATGGTAATGAAACAACTGTAGCCAATTATTTAGCCGTACTGGCAGAGCAAGGGACGCAGGCAGTGTTATTAATCTCCCATTTACCATTGGTTGGTGACATTGTGGCAGAGCTTTATGGCAAGCGGAATCCGATTAGTTTTTATCCATCTACCATTGCTCAAGTGGATTGGGATGGTCAGAAAGGACGTTTAGAAAGCCATCATTATCCACCGGAAAACCTATAAATCGTTTAAATAATAAACAAAGAAATAAAATTATCTTCTTTACAAAAAATAAAATTTTTTTCGGGAACTTTTTAGAATATTTTTTGATTTCAGTGTGTTAGGAAGCCATTTTGCTTGTTATAAGGAAATGTAAAGGTGTGGCAAAAGTAAATTTCGGTCGAAAAGGTTTTCTTTTTTTGATTTTTCCGTAAACTACGCCCCCGCAAAGCCCAAGCGCTTTGCTTTTCATTGATAAACGATTAAATGGAGATTTGAAAATGAAAAAATCAGTATTAGCAGCATTAGTTCTTGGCGCATCATTAACCATGACAGGTTGTTTTGATAAACAGGAAACCGCACAGAAAGTTGAAGCGGCCAAAGATGCCACCGCTAATGCAGCGGCTGATATGAAAGATGCCGCGGTAAGTGCAGCAGCTGATGTAAAAGAAGCCGCTAAAAATGCAGCCGCAGATGTCAAAGATGCAGCAAAAGACGCGATGGACTCCGCTAAACAAACCGCAACTGAAATGAAAGATGCGGCAGCTCAAAAAATTTCTGATGCAAAAGATGCAGCAGTTGAGAAAGTAGGTGTAGCGAAAGACGCGGCTATGGAAAAAATGGCTGATGCCAAACAAGCGGTATCCGATAAAGCAGCCGAATTGAAAGATGCGGCAGCAGAGAAAGTCGGTAGCGCCAAAGAAGCAGCGGGTGAAGCAAAAGACGCTGTTGAACAAAAAGCAACTGAAGTGAAAGAAGCATTAACTAAATAATTCCTTCACTGTGTAAAAAAACCTTGTTGGGGTAACCCAGCAGGGTTTTTATTTTGGGAGAAAATATGCTTTGTGCCATTTATAAAAGCGTAAAAAAGCCGGGAAGCTATCTTTATATTGCTAAACGAGATGATTTTTCCAAGGTGCCGGATGCCTTATTACAGGCGTTTGGTCGACCACAATTCGTCATACCGTTTAATTTACTGGGAAGCAAAGAATTAAAGAATGCTGATAAGCAGGAAGTGTTGCAGGCTATTCAAGGACAAGGCTTTTACTTGCAACTGGCGAAAGAGGATGACGGACTCTTTAATAGTTTGAGCTGGATCAAGTAATTGTAAATTTTTTGTTAACCTTAGTGTAAACCTTGCGTTATCTCAACTTTTCAAGGAACAAACTTCGCTAGAATCGCCGCCCATTTGAGGTTTTTTCTCAATTTTTAAGAATTCAGACTGTGAGGGAGACAAAATGAGCAGCTTTTTTGTGGTAGGTACCGATACCAATGTTGGTAAAACTACTGCTTGTCGTGCCATTATTCAGGCTTTACAGGCGAGAGGCGTGCAAATTGTCGGTTTTAAACCGATTGCCTGCGGTTGTGAGGAAAGCCTGTATCCGGCTATAAGCGAGCCAAGCACACCGGATAGCGATTACGATAATATGGATAATAATGACGTGCTTGCGTTGATGCATGCTTCCAATCAAAAGGTCGCTTATCAAGATATTAATAGTTACACATTTTCCCATAATTTACCGATGTTGGGAGTTGATGGTGGACGTATTAAGCTAACTAAGGTCGATCAGATGCTAGATGCGCTTAATCAACGTTATCAATCAGTTGTGGTGGAGGGGTCATTCGGTTTCATGACACCAATGGCGGAAGGTAAGAGCTTTGCCGATTGGGTCAGTCAACACAAAATGCCGGTGGTACTGGTCGTTGGCATCAAAGAAGGTTGTATTAATCACGCCTTATTAACCGCTAAAGCAATTGAGCAGTTAGGCGTACCGATGTTAGGCTGGATAGCCAACCGGATCAATCCGGGATTGAGCCATTACGCAGAGATTATAGAGATATTGAGTAAAAATATTGCGGCACCGTTGCTTGGCAAATTGCCTTACGTACATAAACCGGAAACGCAAGAATTGGGGCATTATTTAACGGAAATCGATCCGTTGCTGTATATGCAAACCTTACAGGTCAAATAAAAAAAGTGCGGTTAACAAGAGTTACCGCACTTTTTGTTTTGATTTATGGGTTTTCCTCAGTCGGTTCTTTTCTTAAAATATCTTCCTCTTCCAAGGTTAATAAACGGGCAATCGCGTTGCGGTAGGATATTTCCAGGCTTTCACGGCTATTCGCTATTACCCCTTGGTCAATTAAGAATCCATCGTTAACGTCATATACCCAACCGTGTAGCGACAATTTCTTGCCTTTTTCCCAAGCACTTTTCACGATAGATGAGCGACCTAAGTTATAAACCTGTTCCGCCACATTGATTTTAGTCAGCATATCGGCACGTTTTTCCGGTGAAAGTTTGCCCAATAAATGGCCGTGTTTAAACCAAATGTCACGAATATGTAACAACCAGTTATTGATTAATCCCAAATCCTTATCCGCAATAGCCGCTTTAATCCCACCACAATTAGTATGACCACAAATGATGATATGCTCGATATTTAACACATCCACCGCGTATTGCACTACCGATAAACAGTTGAGATCCGTGTGGATCACTTGATTGGCTACGTTACGGTGAACGAATAATTCACCGGGCTCCAGATTAGTGAGTTTCTCTGCAGGAACACGGCTGTCAGAACAACCGATCCATAAATAATGGGGGGTTTGGTGATCGGCCAACTCTTTGAAATAGGTAGAATTTTCCTCTTTCATACGTTGTGCCCAACTGAAATTGTTGGCAAATAATTGCTTAATTTTGTCCATATTACTTTCCTAAATAAGCGCTGAAAAAACTTTTTTAATCAACACTAATAAAATCAATGACTTAGATGCTGTTTTTGAGAAAACTCCAATTTTCAAAGGGGCGTTTTACGAAAATACGCAATGCGCTTCCTCTGATATGGCTAACGAAAAAACGACTGCCCGTCGAAATCGCAGGAAACGATCTCAACGAAGACAGTCGTTTTGGAAAGATTAGAAATTGGCGTTACGTGGTGAACGAGGGAATGGGATCACATCACGAATATTTTGAACACCGGTCACATATACGATGAGGCGCTCAAAACCTAAGCCAAAACCGGAATGTGGCACGGTGCCGTATTTACGCAAATCACGATACCACCAGTAGTCTTCCGGATTGAGCCCCATTTCGGCCATGCGTTTGTCCAAGACTTCCAAGCGTTCTTCACGTTGTGAACCGCCGATAATTTCCCCAATCCCAGGAGCTAATACATCCATTGCTGCCACGGTTTTACCGTCGTCATTGAGACGCATATAGAAGGCTTTGATATCTTTTGGATAGTTTTTCACAACGACCGGGGATTTGAAATATTCTTCTGCCAAATAACGCTCGTGTTCGGAGGATAGATCAATACCCCAAGATACTGGGAATTCGAATTTTTTGCCAGATTTCAATAATACGTCGATAGCATCAGTATAATCAATTTGAGCAAAATCTGAATTGACGAACTGCTCTAAACGGTTGATCACTTCGCTATCTACGTGTTTGGCAAAGAATTCCAAATCATCACGGCGTTCAGCCAATACGGCACGGAAAACATATTTCAACATATCTTCAGCTAATTTGGCATTATCTGCCAGCGTCGCGAAGGCTACTTCCGGCTCTACCATCCAGAACTCGGCCAAGTGGCGGGTTGTATTGGAGTTTTCAGCGCGGAAAGTCGGCCCGAAAGTATAAATTTTACTTAATGCACAGGCATAGGTTTCGCCATTAAGTTGGCCGGATACGGTCAAGAAGGATTCTTTGCCGAAGAAGTCTTGACTAAAATCTACATTGCCTTGTTCGGTACGCGGTAAGTTTTCCAAGTCTAATGTGGAAACACGGAACATTTCGCCGGCACCTTCGGTATCGGATGCGGTGATAAGCGGTGTGGCCACCCAATAGAAACCTTGTTCGTGGAAGAAACGATGGATAGCTTGTGCCAAGCAATGGCGAACACGAGCCACAGCACCGATAATATTGGTGCGAGGACGTAAATGTGCAACTTCACGCAAATATTCAATAGAGTGGCGCTTAGCTGCCATAGGATAAGTATCCGGGTCTTCTACAAAACCTGTGACTTCAACTTTTTGTGCTTGTAATTCAACCGCTTGCCCTTCTGCCGGCGATTCAACTACAGTACCTGTAACGATTACGGCACAGCCGGTAGTGAGACGCAATACTTCGCTTTCATAGTTTTCAATATCGTTGTTAACGATAACTTGGATTGGGGCGAAGCAGGAACCATCATATACCGCTAAAAAAGAAAGGCCGGCTTTGGAGTCACGACGGGTACGAACCCAGCCACGCACTGTCACGCTTTCACCGATAGCGATGCCGCCCTGTAACACATCTTTAATCGATGCAATTTTTGTCATATAAACCTCGCTAATTCATTAAAAATTAAGCATAAAAAACCGCAGTAGTTTACCTGAATCGGGAAATTTTTCCATAAAAAGTTAGTGAATTTGCACAGGAATCAGTAGAATGCCGCGGTATTTTTTTGCCATGAAGGAGCGCCTATGTGGAGCGATATTTTGACCGGTTACGGTATTTTTATTTTGGAAATTTTAACGATTTTATTGATGATTGTCTTAATTGTGGCACTCATTATCAATGCTAAGCAGCGTAATCAATCCCATTACGGAGAATTAATCCTTAAGGATTTGGCCGAAGAGTATCGTCAGAATGCGAAACATTTGGCCCACTTTTTACTTTCCGAAGAAGAAATCAAATTAGCTGAAAAGGCAGAAAAAAAAGCCCATAAAGAAGAAATCAAAGCGCATAAGACAAAATTAAAGCAAGGTATTGAAGATGTGAAACCCTGTATTTATGTAATTGATTTCGAAGGGGATATTCATGCATCACAAACTCGAGCATTACGTGAGGAAATTTCTGCGATTATTGAAGTAGCAAAACCCCAGGATGAGGTTTTATTGCGCTTAGAAAGCCCTGGAGGTGTGGTTTATGGTTATGGATTGGCGGCATCTCAGCTAACTCGCTTAAAACAAAAAGGGATTAAATTGACGGTTGCGGTTGATAAGGTTGCGGCCAGTGGTGGTTATATGATGGCTTGTGTGGCGGATCATATCGTTGCAGCTCCTTTTGCCATCATCGGTTCTATTGGGGTGGTGGCAGAAGTGCCAAATGTGCATCGTTTTTTAAAGAAACATGATGTGGATGTAGATGTGATGACTGCCGGAGAATTTAAACGTACGGTGACCTTATTGGGAGAAAATACCGAAAAAGGCAAACAGAAGTTTCAACAGGAATTGGAAGAAACCCATCAATTATTTAAGGATTTTGTTTCTCAAAATCGTCCTTGTGTAGATATTAATAAAGTGGCAACAGGAGAGCACTGGTTTGGCCAACAAGCGTTGGATTTACAATTGATTGATGGACTGTCTACCAGCGATGATTTGATTTTACAAAAAATGCCGGATTGTTCGGTTATCTCTGTGAAATATAAGGTGAAAAAGACGTTATTACAGAAATTGGGAAAACAAAGTGAGGAGACTCTAGCCGCTCTAATTAATCGTTATCGGGCTAAAAATGGGCAGGATTTTATCCATTGAATTGTAAAGAAAAATTGTAAATTCTTTACATAAATTTACAAAAAAAACTTAATAAATTAAAGGATTTATCGCATTTTCTTACTTTACAAGAAAGGCATTTATCTTTAACATATCCACCGAAACTTTTTATAGTTTTTCCATTGAATTTATAATGTTTGATAGTGCAGTGTTAAAACCGCGCTTTAACTAAAAAGGTAAAAAAAATGAAATTCTCTCGCATTTTACTTTCAGCTGTTGCTGTCGCAACTGTCGCCGCTTGCGGTAACTTAAGCAAGGTCACCGCAGATGGTCAACCTGAATATGTAGAAAAAGATGGTGTTCAAGTGCCACAATTGAAATGGCCAAATATCGATAAATCTGCTTTTAACCATGATGGTAGCCAATTTGGTTCTTGGCCAAACTGGGATAATGTTCGTATGGTTGAACGTGGTATGAACAAAGACCAAATCTATAATCTACTTGGTCGTCCGCACTTCGCAGAAGGCTTATATGGCGTTGAAGAATGGGATTATGCATTCAACTATCGCGAACAAGGTATCCACAAAATTTGTCAATATAAAGTATTGTTTGACAAAAACCACAATGCACAAAGCTTCTTCTGGTATCCAAATGGTTGTAACGGCAATACTAACTTTGTCTTAAGTGGTGACTTCTTATTCGACTTCGATAAAGATACGTTAACCCGTCGTGGTAGAGAAGTTGTTGACAACGTAGCTGCTCAGTTGAAATCTAGCAGTGCAAAAGATGTTAAAGTTGCAGGCTATACCGATCGTTTAGGTTCAGATGCTTACAATATGGGACTTTCCCAACGTCGTGCTAACCGTGTGAAAGCCCGCTTAATCGAAGATGGTATAACTGCACAAATTACAGCTATCGGTTACGGTAAAAATCCACAAGTTAAAGCTTGTCCAGGATTCCGTCATGCAAGTCAAGAAGAAAAAGATTGTTTACGTCCAAACCGCCGTGTTGAAATTACTTCAGCTGGTTCTGTGTTGAAATTACACCAAGAAGGCGGTCACGTGAATGGTGGTCCACAAGGCCCGGCTCCGTTATACGAAAGCCGTCAACCTGAGACTATTGTTGTTCAATAATGGATGACGAATAAAGAAGAGCGCAATGAAAATTGCGCTCTTTTTGTTTATTCATTAAGTAATTTGTCGATATATTTCTGAGTTAGTTGGATATAGTTTCCGTTGAATCGATGACTGAAATTAAGTAGATGGTAGAGTTGGTACAATCCTTTACGTTGTTGATAACCTTCTTGATCCAATGGATACGCCTGATTATAAGATTGATAGAACTCCATAGGGAATGGTTGAAATAATTCACTAAACGCTAGGTCACACTCACGGTCTCCCCAATAGCAGGCGGGATCGTAGGTTACGGTTTGGTTACCTACGATGCAAGTATTTTCAATCCATAAATTTCCATGTAATAAAGCCGGAGATGGCTGATGTTTTTCCAATTTTTTAGCACTTCTATGAACAATCTGCTCAATATTACCAAATGATAGCCCTTTATCTTTGCAAAGTTGTAATTGCCAGCCAATACGCTGTTCGCTGAAAAATTTTGCCCAGCTTAGGCTCCATTTATTAGGTTGATATTCAGGACCTAGCCAAGTATCAATATCTAACCCGTAATGACCAGTGCCGTTTAATTGATGCAATTTAGCTAGCTGCAAGCCAAAATCGCTAGTTAATGCGGTTTGTTGGGTAATCGGTAAGGCTTCCATGAGAATGAAACTATGATTTTGTGAGCATCCCACACCATAGACTTGTGGTACCCGAATGGATTCTGTTTTATTTAGGAGAATGAGCTGGTCAGCTTCAGCACGAAACATCGAGCGATAGCTCCGTTCATTTACTTTTACGAAAACGGCTTGAATTCCGTCATTAATGATCCAGGCTTCATTCATTTCGCCGCTATGAACTTTATTTTTTTCCTTGATGGAATAGTATGCGCCGAATTGATCTGCTAAGACCTGAGAAATTGATTTCCACATAGTACAACCTCCTAGATACAGTAAATCCGCCTCTATTCTATTTTTTTAGTAAATTTTTTTCTGTGACGAAGTTCAAGTTTTAGGTGGTTTGAGTATTTATAAATATAAATAAGAGATAAAATTGATTTTTTATGGATTGAGTATAACTTATTGAAATTAAAGTAAAAAATAGAATTAATTGGTAATTAGGTTCTGATTTGTGCTAGAATGCGCGCCCTTATTAGTAGTGAATCGCATTTTTTGGATCTTCGGAGGAATACATGTCCAATGCATCAAATAAACGTTCAGTAATGACGCTTTTTTCAAATAAAAACGATATTTATAGCCATCAGGTTAAAATCGTTTTAGCGGAAAAAGGAGTTGCTTATGAAAACGAAGAAGTTGATCCACAAGCATTATCAGAAGATTTAATGGAATTAAATCCTTATGGCACATTACCAACATTAGTTGATAGAGATTTGGTTTTATATAATTCACGTATCATCATGGAATATTTAGATGAGCGTTTTCCACATCCGCCACTCATGCAGGTATATCCTGTTTCTCGTGCTAAAGATCGTTTATTAATGTTACGCATTGAGCATGATTGGTATCCGACCTTAGCTAATGCTGAAAATGGTACGGCTGCAGAGCAGGCCCAAGCGTTGAAACAACTTAAAGAAGAATTTTTAGCGATTGCACCAGTCTTTCAACAATTTGAATATTTTATGAGTGATGAATTCGGTTTGGTTGATTGCTATATTGCCCCTCTTCTTTGGAAATTAAAAAACATGGGAGTTGAATTTACCGGAACTGGCAGTAAAGCAGTGAAAGGGTATATGGATAGAGTTTTTGCCCGAGATTCCTTCCTGCAATCAGTCGGTGAAGCGGCGCCTAAGAATTTATTGGATGAAAAATAATGACAACTAAATTACCGGCCAAACGCCCCTACTTACTGCGAGCTTATTACGATTGGTTGCTGGATTGTAATTTCACGCCTTATTTAGTAGTTGATGCGACCTATTATGGCGTTAATGTGCCTATGGAATATGTGAAAGATGGACAGATTGTGTTGAATCTTTCACCGAGTGCTACCGGCAATTTACAATTAACCAATGATTTCATTCAATTTAATGCCCGTTTTAAAGGTGTTGCTAGAGAGCTTTATATCCCAATGGGAGCAGCGCTTGCAATTTATGCAAGAGAAAATGGGGATGGCGTAATGTTTGAAGGGGAGGCTATTTATGATGAATTAAATCAGCCACTACAAGATGAACAACCAACAAACTTTAGCCAAGCTGTTGATAAACCTAAATCAGCTACTCCAAAATCACCATCTCATTTACGAATTGTGGATTAAAGTCACAAAACCTAATTTCTCCGGAAATTAGTTTTTTTATGCTCAGCAAAGTGACCTTGAAGGTGGTTGATTTGAGCAGTTAATAATGCGACTTGAATTTCTGATGAACCAGTATCTTTCGCATCACGACCGAATTCTGCAACGATTGCAGCTTTTTGTTCTACGCTTAGAGACATTTTTTACTCCTAACAAAGTAAGTTAATAATACATCATTCGCCGATCTCTAATTCAGCGATGACAAAGAAGTGTGTGTTTTAACCACAAACAGAGAAAATGCAACTTTTAACAAAAAATGATCTGCCCCCCAAAACCTGTACACCTAATTTGAGGTGCAGATTATGTCCTACTCTTATCAATTTCGTTTGAAAATTATCATACTCGTCATCGAACAGGATTATGGTATCCGTGAGGTGGCTAAGCTTCATCAAATTTCCCACGCTCTCATCATTTATTGGCTAAAAGCATTTCGGGAAAGAGGGCTTGATGGCGTAAAATCGCCTGATACAAACCTTCAAATACCGAAAATAGTGAAGCCAAAGATGAAAAAGAAAGACATTGAAATTCCAGAAACCACAGATTTTTCACTTAAAGCGTTTAAAAAGCTGCAGCGAGAGCTCGCCTTGGCTCGAGCGGAGATTGCTTATCTAAAGGAGTTGGAGGCGCTCGACCGTCAAAAACAACGACAGAAAAAAGAAAAATTATTGAAAGATTGAAGCTAAACCATGCATTAAATGATTTACTTCGTGTGGCTAAAATGCCTTGCTCAAGCTTTTACTATAAAGAGATTAAGCGAAATTATCACGAAGCTAAAGAGGCTATCTTATCGCTGTATAAAAAGAACAAAAACCGAGATGGTTATCGCCCAATGACACTCAAATTACGCCAAAGGGGCTTCCATTTGAATCATAAAACGGTGTTACAGCTGATGAACGAGTTAGGCATTCATTCCATTTTACGCAAGAAAAGACATGGAAAACGAGGAAAAACATCGCATATTGCCCCGAATTTACTGAATCGTGATTTTACAGCAACGGCACTCAATCAAAAATGGGTAACGGATGTCACGGAATTTCAGGTTGGGCAAGAAAAGCTTTATTTTTCACCGCTGATGGACTTGGCTAACCGAGAAGTTATTGCTTATAACTTTGCGACACGCCCGAAGTTTTCATTGGTAAAAAAGATGTTAGAACAAGGGCTTAGTAGGATTAAACCGACAGAATGCCCGATTATTCATAGCGACCAAGGCGTATTGTATGGCTCGGCGGAATGGGTAAAGATGTTGGCGGGTAAAGCGGTGCAAAGTATGAGTCGCCGAGGAAATTGCTACGATAATGCGGTGATTGAAAGCTTTTTTGCAATATTAAAATCAGAGTGCTTTTACTCTCGGAGTTATCATTCAATTGCTGAATTACAGGCTGAAATTGAAGAATATTTAGTGTATTACAACCAAAAACGAATTAAACTTGGTTTAAAAGGATTGAGCCCAGTGCAATACCGAGCTCAATATTTAAGTTAACTAACCTGTCCAACTTTTGGGGGGCAGATCACTTTGCTGCTTCACACTACAGTGCTTGCTGAAAAATCACATTATTCGCTTTTTTTATATAGGTGCTGATTTCATTGAAATTCATATAACGATAAACATCGTCTTTTTCTTTCTGTAAATCCGCCACATAAGTGAGATATTCCGCAGGTGTTGGTAATTTACCTAGCAATGCCGCAACGGCTGCCAATTCTGCTGACGCAAGATACACATTGGCACCTTGCCCCAAACGGTTAGGAAAGTTCCGCGTAGAGGTTGAAACCACTGTGGCTTTATCCGCCACACGCGCTTGGTTGCCCATACAAAGTGAACAACCCGGCATTTCGACACGCGCACCACTTTTGCCATAAATGCTGTAATAACCTTCTTCGGTTAACAATGCCGCATCCATTTTGGTTGGCGGAGCCACCCATAAACGGGTTGGAATCATTCCTTTGAATTGATTGAGTAATTTACCAGCGGCACGAAAATGCCCTATATTGGTCATACAAGATCCGATAAACACTTCATCAATCTTATCGCCCTGTACTTCTGATAATAAACGAGCATCATCAGGATCATTTGGCGCACATACAATCGGCTCGTTGATTTCATCTAAATTAATCTCAATCACTGCTGCATATTCAGCATCTTTATCCGCTTCTAAAAGAGTTGGATTAGCAAGCCAATTTTCCATTGCTTTGACACGTCGTTCCAGTGTACGTGCATCACCATAACCTTCAGCGATCATCCATTTCAATAAAGTAATGTTTGAATTGAGATATTCAATAATCGGTTCTTTGTTGAGTTTAATGGTACAAGCCGCCGCCGAACGTTCTGCCGAAGCATCGGAAAGTTCAAAAGCCTGTTCTACTTTCAAATCTTCCAAACCTTCAATTTCCAAAATTCGACCTGAGAAAATATTTTTCTTACCTTGCTTTTCAATGGTGAGCAAACCTTGTTTAATCGCAACATATGGAATGGCATGGACTAAATCGCGTAAGGTAATGCCTTCTTGCATTTTACCTGTGAAACGTACTAAAACCGATTCCGGCATATCTAATGGCATCACCCCGGTTGCCGCCGCAAAAGCGACTAAGCCCGAACCCGCAGGGAATGAAATTCCAATAGGAAAACGTGTATGTGAATCGCCGCCTGTTCCAACAGTATCTGGTAACAGCATACGATTGAGCCATGAGTGGATCACACCGTCCCCAGGGCGCAAGGACACGCCGTCACGGTTCATAATAAAATCAGGCAAAGTATGGTGCGTGACCACATCCACAGGTTTTGGATAAGCCGCTGTATGGCAGAAAGACTGCATGACAAGATCCGCCGAGAAACCTAAACAAGCTAAATCTTTTAATTCATCGCGTGTCATTGGACCTGTAGTATCTTGTGATCCCACTGAAGTCATACGCGGTTCGCAATATTGCCCTGGCCGAATGCCAGCTACACCACAAGCACGCCCCACCATTTTTTGCGCTAAAGTAAATCCTTTGTGATTTTCCACCGCATTTTGTGGTTTAACAAAGATCTCGCTTTCAGGCACCCCTAAAGCAACACGTGCTTTATGCGTTAAACCGCGACCGATAATCAGTGGAATACGACCACCCGCGCGTACTTCATCTAATAATACATCCGTTTTTAAGCTAAATTCTGCAAGAACATTATCAGTGTTATGACGACAAATTTTGCCTGCATAAGGATAAATATCAATGACATCGCCCATATTTAAGTGACTCACGTCCACTTCTATCGGCAATGCTCCCGCATCTTCTAAGGTATTAAAGAAAATCGGGGCAATTTTTCCGCCCAACACAATACCGCCTGCGCGTTTGTTTGGAATATAAGGAATATCTTCGCCCATAAACCAAAGCACCGAGTTAGTCGCCGATTTTCGTGACGATCCTGTTCCAACCACATCGCCCACATAAGCTAATGGAAAGCCTTTTTGTTTTAAGGTTTCAATTTGTTGAATCGGACCCACTTGAGTTGGTTCATCGGGTTCAATACCATCACGTGGCATTTTTAACATCGCTTTGGCGTGTAATGGAATATCAGGGCGTGACCACGCATCTTGTGCAGGTGAAAGATCGTCTGTATTGGTTTCCCCTGACACTTTAAACACAGTCACAGTTAATTTTTCGGCTAATTTCGGGCGAGACGTAAACCACTCTGCATTTGCCCAAGATTGCAAAACTTGTTGCGCATAAACATTACCTTGTTCTGCTCGGGATTGCACATCATGGAAATTATCAAACATCAACAATGTGCGAGATAATTCTTCCGCCGCAATCGGTGCAAGTTTAGGATCATCAAGTGCGGTCAAAAGTGGCTCAATATTATAACCACCTTGCATTTTGCCCAAAATTCTCACCGCACTTTCCGCCGAAATTAACGAACAAACCACATCCCCTTTGCTTACCGCAGATAAGAATGATGCTTTCACATAAGCGGCTTCATCTACACCAGCAGGAATGCGAGTTTCAAATAATTCTAATAAATAAGCTTCTTTTCCTTGTGGTGGATTTTTTAATAATTCTATCAGTTGCGCAGTTTGTTTCGCATTTAACGGTTGTGGCACGACACCTAATTTAGCTCGTTCATCAACTTGTTTCTGATAATCTAATAGAAAATCTGACATAGTTACTCCTTACATATTGGCAACAATATCTTGTGCGAACTCAGAAGTTGAGCGCAACGTCGCTCCTTCAAGCATCTCCGCAAAATCAAAGGTAACGGTTTTATCCGCGATAGTTTTGGACACCGCTTTAACCACAAGATCAGCCGCTTCAACCCAACCTAAATGACGTAACATCATTTCTCCGCTTAAAATTAATGAACCTGGGTTGCCTTTATTTTGTCCTGCAATTTTTGGCGCAGTACCATGAGTAGCTTCAAAGATCGCAGCTTCATCGCCAATATTCGCCCCTGGGGAAATGCCAATACCACCCACTTGTGCCGCCAAAGCATCAGAAATGTAATCACCATTGAGATTTAAAGTCGCAATCACATCATAATCAGTAGGATGCAATAACACTTCCTGTAAAAACGCATCTGCAATGCAATCTTTGATCACAATCTCGCGCCCTGTATTCGGATTTGTTAAACGCATCCATGGACCTTGCTCAATTAAGGTTGCACCAAATTCTTGCGCCACTTGATAGCCCCATTCTTTAAATGCACCTTCGGTAAATTTCATAATATTACCTTTATGTACCAAAGTAAGCGAAGTGCGGTCGTTATCAATCACATATTGCAACGCGGCACGAACCAAGCGTTGTGTACCTTGTTTGGAAACAGGTTTAATCCCAATACCGCAATCTTCAGTAAAACGAATTTTTTTCACGCCCATTTCTTGTTGCAAAAATTGGATCACTTTATTTGCTTCAGGTGAGCCTGCCACCCATTCCACGCCAGCATAAATATCTTCAGAGTTCTCACGGAAAATCACCATATTCACTAACTCTGGATGTTTCACCGGGCTTGGAGTGCCGTCATAATAACGGATTGGGCGCAAACAGTTGTACAGGTCTAAACCTTGGCGCATTGCCACATTTAAAGAACGAATGCCACCACCAACAGGTGTCATTAATGGTCCTTTAATTGCAATATGATATTCACGAATAAAATCGAGCGTTTCAGCAGGTAACCAAGTATTTTCACCATAAACTTCATTCGCTTTACTACCTGCGTAAATTTCCATCCACGAAATTTTACGTTTACCTTGATACGCTTTTTCTACTGCGGCATTAATAACTACTTGCATCGCAGGTGTCACATCAACACCAATTCCATCCCCTTCAATAAAAGGAATAATTGGATTATTGGGTACTTGAAGCGAACCATTAGCGGCAATTTGAATTTTTTCACCTTGAGGAATTTGAACGTTGGATTGCATAGAATCTCCTATTATTTTAATGTGTGGCGCATTGTGAATAATTTTCGCCAAATTAGAATGGATTGATTAGACATTATCAGGAATTTAAATAAAAAAACAACTTCGCACAAAAAAATCTATCTCACATTAAATATCATCTAAAAAATATTAATTCTTTTCAACTGAAAGCATTTTGCTAGAAAAAACTATTGCCAAAATAATTTAAATAGTGCTAAGTTCGAATATACATATCCAAAAATTCTAAAATATCTCACAACAGGAGGACGATATGGCAAACGCAACGCTAACAATAAATGATAATTCCTATGAGCTTAACGTTTACAAGGGCTCATTAGGCTACGAAGCCGTTGATATCCGTCCATTAACGCAAAATAAACTCTTTGCCTATGACCCCGGTTTAGTTTCTACTGCCGTATGCGAATCGGAAATTACATATGTTGACGGTGATAATGGTGTATTACTTTATCGCGGATACCCTATAGATCAACTAGCTGCTAATGGAGATTACTTAGAAATCAGTTACTTATTACTCTTTGGTGAACGTCCGACAAAAGAGCAGTATGTAGATTTCAGTAGATTAGTACGCAGCCATACGTTGGTTCATGAGCAATTAACTAAATTCTTCCAAGGTTTCCGTCGCGACTCGCATCCAATGGCTGTTATGTGTGGGGTAAGTGGAGCCTTGGCTGCGTTCTATCACGATTCTATCGATGTAAAAAATGAAGCTCACCGAGAGCTAACTGCTATTCGTTTACTCGCTAAAGTGCCAACCTTAGCGGCAATGTGTTACAAATATTCTATTGGGCAACCGTTTATGTTCCCGCAAAATCATTTGTCATATGCAGGGAATTTCTTATATATGATGTTTGCCACACCATGCGAGCCTTATGTCGTTAACCCAGTTCTAGAACGTGCATTAGATAAAATTTTTATTCTACACGCTGATCACGAACAGAATGCATCCACATCGACTGTACGTACAGCGGCTTCTTCTGGTGCTAACCCATTCGCTTGTATTGCAGCGGGAATTGCATCGCTTTGGGGACCGGCACATGGCGGTGCTAATGAGGCGTGTATTAATATGTTAGAAGAAATTGGTACAGTCGATCGTATCCCTGAATTTATTGCTCGAGCAAAAGATAAAAATGATCCATTCCGTTTAATGGGATTCGGGCACCGTGTATATAAAAACTACGACCCACGTGCGAAAGTAATGCGCGAAACCTGCCATGAAGTATTAAAAGAATTGAACATTAAAAATCCATTATTTGATGTTGCTATTGAATTAGAGCGTATCGCCTTGAATGATCCATATTTTATCGAACATAAACTTTATCCAAATGTGGATTTCTATTCTGGTATTGTATTAAAAGCTATCGGAATTCCAACATCGATGTTTACCGTTATGTTCGCGCTTGCGAGAACTGTTGGCTGGATTGCGCACTGGAAAGAAATGTACAAACAAGGGAACTTCAAAATTGTACGTCCACGTCAAATCTACACAGGTTACACAGAACGTGACTTTCCAGCGATGGATAAATCATAATTATCAAATAACAAAAACGAAAGGCAGACAAATAGTCTGCCTTTATTGTTTCAATCAGCACATTTCATATCACTTTACTGATTCTCTCAAGTCCACAGCTCATGATGTACTCAAATTCTGCAACAATTTAGTATAAATATTTACGCCTGTTAGTAATTGTTTTTCATCAATATCAAATTCAGCTTCATGATGTCCTGCAGTTCTATCAGCGCCAATAAAATTGGGGCTGACGTAGATTAGCAAGTGTGCTAGTCATATAAAAATGAATATAACTCATTGTAAATTAAAGAAATTTATACAAAATAAGCTCCTTGAATTTTTTGTATTAGAAGTTACAGCCCAAGCAGCGGCTGATTTACTCGGTATCCAAGCCAATTCAGGGATTTTGTTTTACAGAAAAATTCGTGAAGTCATTAGCTATCATTTAGCCCTTGAAGCCGATGAGGTTTTTGATGGTTAAATTGAGCTTGATGAAAGTTATTTTGGCGGTCATCATAAAGGAAAACGAGGTCAAGGCGCAGCAGGAAAAGTTGCTGTATTCGGTTTGTTAAAGCGACAAGGAAAAGTATTTACGGTGGTGGTAGAAAATACCAGAACAGAGACATTAATGCCTGTTATTGTGAGGAAAATCAAGCCTGACAGCTGGGTTTATAGCGATACTTATCGAAGCTATGATGCTCTTGGTGTGAGCAAATTTCACCACGAACGAATCAATCATTCCGAATTATTTGCGGTGAAACAAAACCACATAAATGGAATAGAAAATTTTGGAAGTCAGGCGAAGAGAATACTCCGAAAATATAATAGCATCGACCGAAAAAACTTTCCTTTATTATTGAAGGAATGTGAATTTCGGTTTAACTTTGGAGCACCAAAAAAACAACTTAAAACATTGCGAAAATGGTGTGGTATTTAGAGCTAATCTACGTCAGCCTCTTGTTTTATAGGAATTCTTAGCAAAGAAACTTTAATTTAATGGAGTTGCCTTGGGTATATCCCATTATCTATGGGGATGGTTAGTATTGCTTCAGAAGGTATTTATCATTAGAATACGGCCTTCTGAACGATTGTTCATTTATTGGATTTTACTTAATGAAAAAAAAGTTATTTTTATTACTCGGTATTGTACTTATTCTTGGAATTGCTTATTTCTTCTGGACAGATGATAGTAAACAACAAACTCGTTATTTAACGGAAGCCGTCACCCGTGGCAATATTGAAAAAAATGTTATTGCAAATGGTTCCATTGAAAGTGTGAACGAAGTTGATGTGGGCGCACAGGTTTCTGGTAAGATTACGAAGCTCTATATTAAATTGGGACAGGATGTAACAAAAGGCGATCTCATTGCAGACATTGATTCCACGACTCAAATAAACACGCTAAACACCAGTAAAGCAGTATTAGCAAGTTATCAGGCTCAATTAAAGGCTAAGGAAACCGCATATAATGTGGCTCTTTCCGCATACAACCGCTATGTCAAGCTTTACAGTCAAAAAGCCCTTTCTCTTGACGAACTCAATTCATCTAAAAATACGCTGGATGCAGCAAAATCAGAAATGGATGCCTTAAAAGAATCCATCAAACAGGCTGAAATTGAAGTAAATACAGCAGAAACCAATGTTGGCTATACTAAGATTACAGCACCAATGGATGGGACTATTGTCGCTGTACCTGTTTCTGAAGGGCAAACAGTTAATGCTAACCAAACTACGCCGACGATCGTGACTATTGCTGATTTAAGCCGTATGCGAATTAAACCGGAAATTTCAGAAGGTGATATAACAAAGGTTAAAGCCGGTCAAAAGGTTCGTTTTACCATTCTATCTGACAGCCAAACGGTTTATCACTCAGTGATTGATTCTGTTGATCCGGCAGACACAACCACTAGCGACAGCAGTTCTTCATCGAGTTCTTCTAGCAGTAGTTCAAGTAGTTCATCTACATCGGCAATCTATTATTACGCAAATGTGCTAATTGATAATCCGGATCGTATTCTGCGGATTGGGATGACAACAGAAAATAATATTGAAATTGCTAATGTAACGGATGTGTTATTGGTTCCCAATATGGCTATCCAAAAACAAAACGGTAAAACGTTCGTAAATGTTCTAAAAGAGAATAATCAGGTAGAGCAACGTAGCGTAGAAGTTGGCGTACAAAATGATATTCAAAGCGAAGTCAAATCTGGCTTACAAGAAGGGGAAAAAGTAATTGTTTCTCAAGTGGTTGCCGGTGAACAGGTTGGCAATTCAATGCGTGGCCCGAGAATGTTTTAAAGGACGGTAGTGCTTTGCAAATCATTGAAATTAAAAACCTGAATCGCTATTTCGGGGAAGGGGAAAATCGAGCGCATATCTTAAAGGATATTTCTCTTTCCATTGAAAAAGGTGATTTTGTGGCCATTATCGGGCAATCAGGCTCCGGCAAATCAACTTTGATGAATATTATCGGTTGTTTGGATACAGCCTCAAGCGGCTCCTATAAAATTAATGGTAAAGAAACCATCGAGCTTTCAAAGGATCAACTGTCTGACCTGCGTAGTCAAAAATTCGGTTTTATTTTCCAACGCTATAATTTGTTATCCAGCTTAACGGCACAAGAAAATGTTGCATTACCGGCTATTTATGCAGGATTTTCTCAGCAGGTGAGACTTGAGCGGGCCAAACAGCTGTTGGAAAAGCTCGGATTAGGCGATAAATGTCAAAATAAACCCTCTCAATTGTCCGGCGGACAGCAACAACGAGTAAGTATTGCGCGAGCGCTAATGAATGGTGGTGAGATCATTTTAGCCGATGAGCCGACCGGTGCGTTGGATTCCCAAAGCGGTAAAAATGTTATGGAAATTTTGCGCCAACTGCATTCAGAGGGGCATACCATCATTATGGTAACCCATGACCGAGAAATTGCGGCTCAAGCTAATCGCGTGATTGAAATTAGTGATGGAAAAATCATTAACGATAGCCAAAAGAAAGCAGTAAGTTCTATTACCAATACAGCGATAAACGAACGAAAACGTCACTTTGGATTTAGTAAGGATCAATTAGCTGAATCCTTCAAAATGTCTATTAGTGCAATAATTGCCCATAAAATGCGCTCATTGCTCACGATGTTAGGGATCATTATTGGGATCACATCGGTTGTATCTGTTGTTGCATTGGGAAATGGTTCTCAGCAGAAAATTTTGGAAAATATCAAAGGGATTGGCACGAATACTATGACCATCTTTAATGGGACAGGATTTGGTGACCGCCGTGCTGAGCAAATGCAAAATTTGACAGTGAGTGATGCTAATGTATTAAGTCAGCAGCATTATGTTCAGAGTGTAACGCCTAATAGCTACGCTAGCGGTACATTGGTGTATGGTAATAAGGAGTTTTCTTCAACAACTTTAAAAGGTGTTGGGGAAGAATCCTTTGATGTCGAAGGTTTAAAATTAAAACAAGGTCGCTTACTATCTCACCAAGATGTGTTGGATAGTAATCAAGTTGCTCTAATAGATGAAAGTGCTAAAAAATCTATTTTTCCCAATGAGGATCCTATCGGCAAAGTTGTAATGCTTAATAAACGCCCATTAATTATTATTGGAGTCGTATCAGACAAACAAATGGGCGGAGCTAGTAGTTCATTAAATATGTATGCTCCTTACACAACGGTAATGAATCGAATTTCCGGCAGTAAGAAAATTGGCTCGATAACAGTTAAAATCGATGATTCGGTAGATACTACTGCAGCAGAAAAGGGCATTACTGAATTACTTAAGATGCGCCATGGTAAAAAAGATTTTTTTATCATGAATAGCGATACGATTAAGCAAACCATTGAAAGCACCACCGGTACGATGAAATTGTTAATTTCTTCCATTGCGTTTATTTCATTAATTGTTGGTGGTATTGGCGTAATGAATATTATGTTGGTTTCCGTTACCGAGCGAACCAAAGAAATCGGTGTACGAATGGCAATTGGTGCTAGACAGGGTAATATCTTGCAACAATTTTTAATTGAAGCCATTTTAATTTGTTTAATTGGTGGGATTACCGGCGTAATGATTTCAGGCCTTATCGGTTTAATATTTAATTTATTTGTAAAAGATTTCACCATGGCTTTCTCAGCCTTTTCTATCGTTGCAGCCGTATTATTCTCCACATTAATCGGTGTTATTTTCGGTTATATGCCAGCCAAAAGAGCAGCTCAATTGGATCCGATAAATGCACTAGCACGGGAATAATTTTGGTGAAAATTTTAAACTTGGGTAAAATTCCAGGGTTTTATTGATGACATCAGGGCAATTTATTGCCTCTTTATTTAGAAGGAAAAATCAATGTTACATATTAAAAAAGCAGCACTGGCCCTTATGTTAAGCAGTGCTTTAGTCGGTTGTGCCAATATCGGCGATTCTTACAAGGCCAGCCAACAGGATTATCAAAAATATGCGGAAATTACCAAGCAATATAATGTGAAAGAAAACTGGTGGGCGTTATACAATGATCCACAATTAAATCAAGTTGTAGAGCAAGCCTTACTAAACAATAAAAATTTAGCGAAAGCAGCAGTAAGCTTAAATCGTGCACTGTACTCTGCGAATCTTGCTGGAGCTAATTTGATTCCGGCCTTTAGTGGTTCAACATCTTCATCCGCATCTAAAAATATTAAGACCGGTGGTAATTCTACACTTAGCCATAAGGGTTCACTTAATGTTAGCTATACCTTGGATTTATGGCGTCGTTTAGCCGATGCAGCAGATGCGGCAGAATGGACTCACAAAGCGACAGCTGAAGATTTAGAAGCGACTAAACTGTCATTGATTAACTCAGTTGTTACAACCTATTATCAAATCGCCTATTTGAATGATGCAATTAGTGCGACCCTGGATAGCATCAAATATTACACGGATATTAGTGCCATTATGCAACGCCGTTTCAATCAAGGTGTAGCGGATAGCGCCAGTATCGATCAAGCCCAACAGGCTGTATTGACAGCCCGCAATAGCCTCATTTCTTACGAAACTCAGCGCAAAACTGCGGAGCAAACATTACGTAATCTGTTAAATTTAACCCCGGATGCTGCTTTAAATATCAACTTCCCGCATATTCTTAGCGTGAAAAACGTGGGCGTGAATTTAAATGTGCCGGTTTCTGTGATTGCTAATCGTCCAGATATCAAAGGTTATCAATATCGTTTAAGTAGCGCGTTCAAAAATGCGAAAGCCACAGAGAAAGGCTGGTTCCCTGAAGTAACTTTAGGCGGTAGCCTCAGTTCTTCCGGTACCCATGTGAATAATGCGACCCACACGCCAATTGCATCTGGCTTATTAAATATCAGTTTGCCGTTCTTGAATTGGAATACGGTGAAATGGAATGTCAAAATTTCTGAAGCTGATTATGAAACCGCCCGTTTAAATTATGAACAGGCAATCACGACGGTATTGAACGATGTGGATACCAACTATTTTGCCTTCCGCCAAGCCGAAAGCAGCTTTGCTAACCAGCAAAAAACTTATCAATACAACCAACGAATTACCCAATATTATCGTAATCGTTATAATGCGGGCGTTTCCGAATTACGTGAATGGTTGACTGCAGCCAATACCGAAAAAGCTTCGCAGATTGCCATCTTAAATGCAAAATACGCACTAATTCAAAGTGAAAATGCGGTATATAGCTCAATGGCAGGGTATTACTCCCGCTAATCATCCCCATAAGGAAGTCTAAGGCTTCCTTATTTTTTAAAGGAATTATTATGTCTAAAAAACTGACTTTTTATTTTATTCGTCATGGTCGCACCCAATGGAACGAACAAGGACTTTTGCAAGGATTTGGTGATTCACCGCTGACCGAACAAGGTATTGTCGGCGCTCAGAAAACCGGTGCTGCCTTACAGCAGGTCGAATTTGCCGCGGCATATTCCAGTATTTTACAACGTACCATTGACACTGCAGGGCATATTATCGGTGAACGAGATATTCCGCTGTTTCAACATCGTGGACTAAATGAGCAGTTTTTTGGGAGTTGGGAAGGAATGCAAGTCGATGACTTGCGGGAATTAACCGAGTTCAAACAACTCATCAATGAACCGGGCGCTTATAAAGCATTAAACAATGGTGGTGAAACCTTTGAACAATTAGCGGTTCGTGCAATGGCTGCGTTGCACGATATTATTAAGGTGCATCAATCGGGTGCCAATATTTTAGTGGTATCGCATGGCCATACCTTGCGTCTTTTATTGGCCTTATTGGGCGGGGCAACTTGGCAAAACCACCGTGATGCAGGTAAATCAGAGTCATTATTGAATACTTCGATTAGCATTGTGAAATACGATAGTGAAAGCGGCTTTCATATTGAGCAACTTAATGATGTAGCTCATTTACAATAATCATATGAGACAAACAAAAAAGCGAAGGTCTTACCTTCGCTTTTTTGTTTAGAATTGTTCGCGGAATTGCAGCAAGGTTGCTTTATCCAAGGCAAATACGCCTAAACCGCCATTTTTTAGCTCCAGCCAATTAAACGGCACCTCCGGATATTGTTCAATCAAGCTTAGCATGCTATTTCCCACTTCACATACCAATACACCATTTTCCGTTAAATAATCAGCCGCTTCACGCAAAATACGTTTGGTAATATCCAAACCATCCGCCCCGGAACCTAACGCCAATTCCGGCTCAAAATGGAATTCCTGTGGCATATCGGCTAAATCTTCGGCATCCACATAAGGTGGATTGCTGACGATTAAATCATATTGTTGACCAAGCAAATTATTAAACAGATCCGATTGAATCGGGAACACTTGATGCTCCATTTGGTGGCGGGCAATATTAATCTCTGCCACGTTTAGTGCATCGACTGATAAATCTACGGCATCCACTTCCGCTTCTGGGAATTTATCGGCGCAGGCGATTGCGATGCAACCGCTACCGGTACAAAGATCTAAGATGCGTTGTGGCTGATGCGTTAATAGTGAGCTAAAACCATCCTGAATTAATGCACTAATTGGTGAACGCGGAATAATGGTGCGTTCATCCACATAAAATTCCAAACCGCAGAACCAAGCACTATTCGTTAAATAAGCCACCGGCACACGTTGCTCAATACGTGCCAATACCAATTCCAACAAGGTTTCTTTTTCACTTTGGGTTAAACGGGCGCGATATAACGATTCCGGCACATCAGGTGGCAATTGTAGTCCGCCTAATACCAATTGCTGGGCTTCATCCCAAGGATTATCAAATCCTTGACCATAATAAATATCGCTACGGTTAAAACTGCTGTAAGTCCAGCGTAAAAAATCCTCAATGCTTTGTAAGGCCTCTAGCACATTATCCTCACGGATAGTTGCAGCAAGGGCTTGATTATGTTCTGTCATAGGTGGTCCTTATAAAAAATCGGCCCGTTATATCATAAAACGGTGGTATCATTAAGCCCTTTTCATATTGAACCCTGAAATTATGCCAGATAACGATGAATTGGCGCTGTTCCGCGCCGCTACAGCCGGCATTAAGCCGTTAAAACAGGATACCTTAGCGCCCGTGCGCATTCACAAAGAGCCAAATAAGCTCTTACAACGTCAATTGCGTGAAAAGCAGGACACGTTGTTTTATTTCTCCGATGAATATGAACCTTTGCTCAACGAGTATGATGGCGTGGTGAAATATTTACGAGAAGGGGAAGAATCGCATTTGCTTAAACAATTACGCCGTGGGGATTTCAGCCCGGAATTATTCCTAGATTTACATGGTTTAACCCGTGAACAGGCCAAGCAGGAACTGGCTGCGTTGCTTTTAGCCTGTGAACAGGAGCAGGTGGATTGCGCCTCCATTATGACCGGCTACGGCACTTTCACTCTGAAAAAACAAATTCCCCGCTGGCTGGTGCAACACCCGAAGGTGCGCGCGCTCCATCAAGCTCCCAAAGAGTGGGGCGGAGATGCCGCAATTCTGATTTTGGTCGAAATCTAAATGCCCAAACGCCCCCACGAAAATAAAAGTTTTTGCTAAAAGATGGTGTAACCCATTGATTTTATTACATATGATTAAAAATAATCTTTTTTTCTGCTTTGTTGAGAATAAAAAATGCGCCCTGTTTAGGCGCATTTTATGTTTTTATATTACTACTAATAAAATCAATGGGTTAGCTTTAATTTTTGGAAAAACGTTGGAAATTAAGAGAGCGTTTCATTATTCCAAATGAAACGGCGTACTGCGGTAGCGATTTGGCAAAATCATCGCGCACAGCAACCCCAATAAACCAGGAGCTACCCAAGCCATAGCCAGTTCGGCAAAGGGCAGTTGTTTAATTCCAGCGCTCAAAAGTGGCAATGCAAAATGTTGTGCAATCACATCAGCCAAGGCGGTTAGTCCTACCAAGAGGACGGTCAGCTGCATGCCCAATTTGGCTAACGGAATAAATTTATGCGCGATAATCAATACCACCAACACAATAGTAATCGGATAGAGTAATTGGAGCACCGGCACTGAGAAGCGAATAATTGTGTTCAATCCCAAATTGGCCACCGCTAAGCCAATTAGCGTAAACAATAGCGCATAATGTTTATAGGACAGTTGCGGAAAACGCTCTTTAAAGAATTCTGAACAGGACACGATAAGCCCCACCGTGGTGGTGAAACAAGTCATACTCACCATCAATGCCAAGAACCATTGTGCATAATGCCCGAAAATGGCTTGCGTTGCGGCGGATAAAATATACACGCCCTTATTGATGTCCGATTGCATGATTTCCGGTGGAATAGGGAAGTGATTTCCCAGCAAGGCCAGCCCGATATACAGCAAGCTAAATCCGGCGGCGACCACAATCCCCACCAACCAAATCGTGATGATATATTGTCGTTTATTCTGGAATCCCAATTGGCGCAACGTTTTCACCACAATCACGCTAAAGGCAACGGAAGCCAAAGCATCTAAGGTGTTATATCCCTCTAAAAAGCCGCTACCAAATGCCGATTGCAAATATTCCGCAGCGGTATTCGCCGGTGGAAAATCCATATATTGATAAACACCTAACACCACTAAAAGTAGAATCAAGGCCGCGAATAGCGGAGTTAGAATGCGTCCGACGCTATCTAAAATTTTTGATGGATTCAGGGCAATCAGTAACGCTGCCGCAAAATAAATCAGGGTGAATGGCAATAGATATTGGCTAGTTTTATCGCCAAGTAATGGCGCAATCCCCACTTCATAGGCGGCCGTTGCTGTACGCGGAATTGCAAAAAATGGACCGATTGCCAAATAGAGCACGACTAAATAAATAATGGCTACAAGGGGCGATATTTTTTCAGAAATCTCAAATACATACCCCTTTGGATTTAATGCCCCGATAATTAATGTGAGCACAGCGATACCCACACCAGATAGCACAAAGCCACCAATGGCAGGCCAAAATGCATCGCCCGATAAGGCCCCCAACGCCGGTGGAAAAATTAAATTTCCCGCGCCAAAGAAAATCCCGAATAACAACAATCCGGTTAATCCCGCTTTTTTAAACATGTTTTTTCCTTAAGTTGACGGCCACGAATCATCCGCAGCCAATGGCGCCAGATCCTAACGGGAAAGAGATGTTTTGCAACAAAAATATTGGCCAAATCTACTTTTTAAATGAATTCTAATAAAATCAATGAGTTATGTCGATTTTTTGCAAAAACTATGATTTTCAAGGTAGCGTTTCGGGAGACAGAAACGGCGGGGCAGGGAGTAATTATTTGTGATAAGGCTAAAGTAGAAGTTTCGGTGGCTAAGCAGAGCAAAATTAGAGTTATCGCTATGCTGTTATTGGAAACTTTAGATTAGTGGTTTTTTAAAGAATCTGATTTTATGCGGAAAGATTAAGGTGATGCCGTTTAATACGTATCTAATGTTGATATTTATCCAAGGTTAATTTTTCAATAAGGCAAATGGCACAAGGTTGGAATGATTTATTCAACGAAGGATTCATCGGGATACATACTGCATATGCTTTTTTACATCAAATCAAAACACCTTATTTCATTAGAAAAATGTACTCATATAATCGTTTTCGTTTGAAAAGTGTATTACTGATATGAATTTTCCTTAGGAAAAATGTGTTTGACTTACATTCTGCTTATAAGAAATGTTAGCAATATAGCCAATGCTCGAAGTGCAGACTGTGATTGAATTTTTGTTGGAGAAAACAGCTGAGTTTAGATAAACAAACTTTCTAATTTTGAAAGGAATTTGCAAAAATGCTTTGAAATCTGACCGCACTTTAAAATAAAAAGATCTAAACATCCTCAATTTGAAACTGCTTACGCCAGCGATTCGGTGAAATCTTATGTTTTTTCAAGAAGTGCTGACGCAAGGCGGTATCGCTATGAAATCCACTTTGTTCTGCAATGTCAGTAATAGATAAATCTGTGCTTTCCAAAAGCTCTCTTGCTCGCTGTAGTCTTGCTTCAATTAACCATTGATTTAATGACATTCCGGTTGCTTTGCGAAAATGTCGTGTGAAAGTGCTACGGCTCATTGACAAACGTTCGGCAAGGCTATCAGTCGAATGAAGTGCGGTCAGATTTTCATTTAAATAAGCAAGCAACGCATTGATATTATGATTAGGTGTGGAACGAGAAATAGGGCGTTCGATAAATTGTGCTTGTCCGCCTTCACGATGAGGGGGGATAACCAGCATTCGGGCAATATGATTGGCAATCTTCACACCATATAATTTACGGACAATAGAAAGGCAACAATCCATGGAAGCTGCCGTTCCTGCGGAGGTAATCAGTCGATCTTGTTCTAAATAAATAGGATTTAAATCCCATTTCACCTGCGGAAAGCGACTAGTAAAATCACTATCTCCTAGCCAATGTGTGGTTGCTTTTTTGCCGTTAAGTAGGCCACTGCACGCCAACACATAGGCGCCATAACATAAACCCACTACTGTTGCACCACGTTGATACGCTTGCCGTAATGCTGTTAATAAAGCCTCACTCGGCATCACTTGAGTATCATGCCATCCAGTCATCACAACAATATCAGCATTCTCCAACCACTCTAAACCACCATCTAAATGTATGTGAAATAGCGAGTTTGTCAGGTTGTCCGAATCACTAACGATTTTACACTCAAATAACGGCTTGCCGTTTAAATCCGACATAGAAAAAACGGAATATGCCATCGCAAAATGAATGGGCATCATTTGTTCATACACAATCAAAGCAACTGTGGGTTTATTCATTTTATTTCTCCTACTTTGATATGAGCATAGCACAGAAGTGACCCGATTTTTATGTTTATTGATCTTTTATCTATTTTTGCGCAATTTTGTTCTTACTATAATATGTTTATTCATTCAATAACGTATAGAAAAGGAAAAACAATGAACTTAAAAACCTTAATTAGCACTACAGCATTGGCTATTAGCGCAAATACTTTCGCCGTAGATCTTGCCTCTAAAAACACTGATAGCTACCAACATATCCGAAATGCCACGGGTCGCCTGAACTACGCAGGGAAAACTTTTTTAATTGATCCGATGCTTGCTGAAAAAGGACGTTATGCAGGCTTTGAAGGGACATTAAATAGCCATTTGCGTAATCCACTTGTGGAATTGCCGATGAAAGCAGAAGATACTTTCAAAGATGTTGATGCCATTATTTTGACTCATACACATGAAGATCATTGGGATGAGGTTGCACAAAAAATTTTACCTAAATCCATCAAAATTTTTGTGCAACATGAACGGGATGGCGACCTACTCAAAGCGCAAGGTTTTACTAACATAACCAGTTTATCGTTAGAAAAACCGGTGGAGTTCGAAGGTATTATTTTAAATAAAACCGGCGGTTCTCACGGCACAACGGAAATGTACGCTGTACCACAATTAGCTGAGATTTTAGATGAGGCGATGGGCGTAACATTCCAAGCGAAAGGTCATCCAACGGTTTACTTGGTTGGTGACACAGTTTGGACTGCCGAAGTAAACAAAGCCATTAATCGTTATAAACCAGATGTAATGATTATGAACACAGGTGATGCGCGTACCTTAGCTTTTCCGAATGACGGCATTATTATGGGGTTACAAGATGTTGCTCATGCTCGCCAAATGCTACCGAATACAAAACTTATCACGGTGCACATGGATGCGGTAAACCATATGTCTGTGTACCGTAAGGATTTACGTCAATTTGTCCAAGCAAATAAGCTTGAAAATGTAGCAATTCCAGAAGATGGTGAAATAGTGAAGTTTTAAAATAAGCAGTTGAGTTTTAAAGATAATTTGTAAAAATACTTAACTATTTGACTGCTCCTTATATAAAAATCCCCCAGATGGTTAATCTAGGGGATTTTTACTTTAAATGATCTACTATTTATTTTAAGCCTTTTTTAACCAAATCTTCATAACCGCCATGGTTGGTTACATTGGTGTAGCCTGCATTTTTCAACTCGATTAGTGCTGCTTCGGCACGGCGACCGCTACGGCAGTAAAGGTTAATTGGCGCATCTTTATCTGAGCTAACAGCTTTAACGCCTTCAACGATTTTATTGTGTGGAATATTTACTGCACCTTGCAAATGGCCTGCATTAAATTCTTCGGCAGAACGCACATCGATCCAAACACCTTTTGCTTTTTCCGGTTGCACCATACTTTGTTCTGTTTGTGGTGCAGTATTCGCAGAAGCAAAAAAAGGTACAGCAATGGCCGCCGCAGAAAGTACTGCTGTGAATAATTTTTTCATCATTCAATCTCCTATTAAATAGAAATAATATATTTACCTAAATAAATTTAGGGGGTATGTAAAACTAATAGTCATCATACGCCTAAATATAAAGATAATAAACTGTAAATAAAGTAAAAATTAAGTAAAATCTTTGTAAAATTTAACCGTGCTTTTTAATATTTTCTCAATTCAATACACTAATATCTCTAAGCCTTACAATTCATTATTTCCAATTAGTAAAAGATGTTGTTCATCAACAGATATTTTTTACATAAAGATTTAACCGTACTATCTGCCCTATCAAATAGCGAGGAGAAAATATGAAAAAAATGCCTGTATTGTTTGTTGGGCATGGTAGTCCGATGAATGCGTTAGATAAAGAAAACCCGTTCAATCAGAATTTCAGCCTAATTACGCAAAAGTTTGCCAAACCCAAAACCATTTTGATGATTTCCGCACATTGGTATAGTAGCCGTTTGCAGGTAACCTCAGGTGAACACCCCGAAATGATTTACGATTTCTACGGCTTACCCGATGAACTCAGCCAAGTGCAATATCCTGCGCCAGGTTCGCCTGAGCTAGCGGAGCAAGTGCAGTCGTTATTACAGCCAGAAAATGTTGAGCTAAATCCAACGCGTGGTTTTGATCATGGCGCTTGGGCGGTGTTGAAATTTCTCTATCCTGATGCGGATATTCCCGTGGTGCAACTGAGTCTTAACCGTTTGCAATCGGCAGAATGGCATTTCAATTTGGCGAAAAAATTATCTGCCTTGCGAGAACAAGGTGTGTTGATTATCGGTGGTGGCAACATTGTGCATAATCTGAGAGCAATAAGCTGGGAACATATCGACCAAATCGGTGCCGGGTATGATTGGGCGTTTGCTTTCCGTGAAACAATCAATCAAGCGATTGCGACACAAGATGATGAAACCTTAGTGCATTATGAGCAGTTAGGTGAAAAAGCCGAGCTTTCTGTGCCAACACCTGATCATTACTTGCCATTACTGTACATCATGGCATTACGTGAACCGCAAGATAAGATTACGTTTTTCAACGATAATTTGATTGCCGGATCGCTCAGCATGATGTCGGTTTTAGTGGAGTAAAAAGGAAAAAATCATGAGCAAACAAACCATTCTTTATTTGTTCGATCCGCTTTGCGGGTAGTGCTACGCCATTTCAGACGGCATTTTAAAATTATCGCAAACAGCTGATGTGAAACTCATTCCAACAGGGTTATTTTGCCGTGATAAAGTCATGTAGCCAGATTGCTCAGAATATGCCTGGAAAAATGATCAACATATTGCAAAACTTGCAGGCTTACCGTTCAGCGAAAGCTATCACCAAAACATTTTGCAACAGCCGACCAATTTAAATTCTTTTTTCTTGGTACAGGCTTTAACTGCAGTACAAGCCACTGAGCCAACTTGTGAATTGGAAGCATTACGTGCATTTCAAAAAGCATGCTATGAAGCAGGTTTGGATACAGCAAAATTAGATGTATTGGCTGAGATTTTACACGAAATTGGTTGTATATAAGCAGTCCAAATTTTAAAAGATCCTGCAATCGAGCAACTGGTTAAGCAGCGTATGCTGAAGGGGCCAATATTGCACAACAATTCGGTGTCAGCGGAGTGCCGCTTGTAGTGGAAGAAACTGAGCAAGGTTGGCGACAAATTAGCTCAGAAAGTTTGCGGTAATTTGAAGAAAAGGAAAGAGGGCAAAAGGTAAAAACTTCCCGAACAAACAAATGCCAATTTGCGCCTATCCGAAAGTCGCTACCTATATCGGCGGCGATGAGAATAAGCCTGAAAGCTTTGAGTGTAAATAATTGAGATAGAACAAGCGATTGGATTTAAAAATTTGACCGTTTTTAGAAATGTAAAAGGTAGTTTGAAATTTAATTTTCAAGCTGCCTTTGTTTTTATTATTCTACGAATGATAATAACCGAAATCCTCATTCAAGGAGCAAACCATGCGCCAATCACAACAACTCTTTAATTATGCAGCTAATCAATATGCTACGCAGCCGGAATATCTTTGGGCAAAATTTCCTGAATACGCTATCTTGCGCCATGGTAATGCTAAAGGGAAATGGTATGCGCTTATTGGCAAAATCAGTAAAACTAAACTTGGTTTAAAAGAACAAGGGGAGACTGATTTTATCAATCTTAAATGTCCACCCGATATGGTAAGCATCTTACAACAATCGCCTAATTTCTTACCTGCCTATCACATGAACAAAACCCATTGGCTAACGATTGTATTAGATCATGGCGTAGAAACCGAAGAAATCTTCAAGTTGTTGGATTGGAGTTATGATTTGACGAAGTAACGAAAAAATTTAGTAATTCTTTCACTACAAATATTATTTGCCTTCTTTTCAATACCTCTCAATTTACTTTTAAGTTAACCAAATCGAAAAATTTTTATCTGTAAAAGCATTTCCTACAGTAGAGTGCTTTTACATTTCTTTACTTTATTTGTCGGGATTAGCATAATAATAAAAATTATTATCAATAGATGGCGATTTTAAGGAGATAAATATGGCACTTAATAGACGTGATTTTTTAAGAATGACAGCAGCACTTACAGCGGCAGGGATCTCCCCTGCATTATTGGCTACAGCGAAAGAGCAATTTACCATTTATGGTGCACCGGCAATGCCAAGTGTGACGATTGCAGTGGCGGCTGCACAAGGTAAATTAGCAAAACAATCAGATGTAGCATTAGAGATTTGGCGTTCGCCGGATCAGCTACGTGCAGGTGTGGCAAGTGGGCAATTTAAAGTCATGATGAGCCCTAGTAATGTAGGCGTGAATTTGCGTAATCAAGGGCAGAACGTCGGCATGGTGAATATTCTGACCAATGGTATTACGCAGCTAATGTGCAAAGGTGGCGCTATTACTTCGCCACAAGAATTAATCGGGAAAAGAATCCTTGTACCATTTAAAAATGATATGCCGGATATTGTGTTACAAGCGTTGCTGAAAAAACTCAATATTGATATCAATAAATTGGAAATTACTTATGCAGCAACACCGACCGAAGCGCTTGGGTTATTCTTACTTAAGGATTTCCATGGGGCAGTTTTGCCGGAGCCGATGGCTAGTGCTGTAGTGCTTAAGGGCAAGATGTTTGGTGTTGATATTGTACAGGGCTTCGATTTAATAAAAGAATGGGGACAGGCATTTAACACCAAACCACTTATTCCAATGGCCGGGATTATTGCCAATGAAGAATATTTCCATGCACACAAGGCGCAATTTGATCTATTCCACCAAGATTTAAGCGATGCGTTAAGTTGGATTATGGCTAATCGCAAAAGCGCGGCTGAAATCGGCGCCAATTATCTGCCTGCGCCGGAATCTGCCATTGAAATGGGCTTAGAGGGGGCTCGTTTAACGGTGACCAAAGCCAGTGAACTGAAAAATGAAATCATGCAATTCTATGAAACTTTGATGGAATTCAATCCAAAACTCTTAGGCGGTAAATTACCGGATGAAAAATTCTTCTTAGCTTAATTTAAAACTGAATCACATCACATGATTAAAACAGACAAAATCCGTAAACCGCAACCAGTGTTGTTTTACATTATCGACTACCTCTGGAGCGGTTTTGCCGGCTTGAGTGTGGCAATGATGGTTGTCGCACTGTGGGCATGGGGCAGCGTGGTATTTGGTGAGTTTATGTTGCCGGCTCCCGCGGATGTTTTTCAAAAAGCCCTTGAGCTGCTTGAAAATTTCCAACAAAACGAAATCGGTATTTCACTATGGCGTTCCGTTGTGGGCATTACCATTGCATTAGTCGCTGGCTTAGCCGCGGGGCTGATTGCGGGCAGCTTTAAAACCGCTATGGCATTGCTCAAACCCGTAATTACGATTTTATTAGCCATGCCGCCAATTATTTGGGTTGTGATGGCCTTATTTTGGTTTGGCTTTGGCAACCCAAGTGTGCTATTTACCATTATCGTATTAGTCGCTCCGCTGACCTTTGCCAGTGCCGCTATGGGTATGGCAAGTGTAAACAAACAACATGAAGAATTGTTTGATGCGTACAAACTCGGATTGTGGAAAAAAATCCGCTATTTGTACGTTCCCCATCTCACAGGCTATGTCATTTCCAGCATTGGCGTGGCGGTTGCGATGGGCGTAAAAGTGGTAATTATGGCAGAGCTTTTGGGAGCCAATGAGGGGGTGGGTGCGAAAATTGCCGATGCTAGAGCCATGTTAGATACTTCAACAGTCATGGCTTATGTGCTGTTGGTGATTGTGTTTGTTTCCCTCTTTGAATATTTGATTACCAAGCCATTGGAAATCCTGTTTATGCCGTGGAGAAGATAATGCTGAGTTTAAAGAATGTGCGTTTTGAAATTCTCCGCGATCCTATCGTGCGCGATTTCAGTATGGATTTACAACCAGGCGAAGTAAAAACCTTATTCGGCCCAAGCGGTTGTGGCAAAACTACTGTACTGCGTTTAATTTCAGGTTTAGAAACACCAAAATCAGGCGAAATCAATAATACATTCCGTAAAACAGGCTTTCTGTTTCAAGAAAATCGTCTATTAGAAAATCTCACTGCCATGCAGAATATCGCCATTTTTATGGATAATCCTAATGAAAATGAAATCATTGCGCTGGCAGAAAAGATCGGGCTTTCCTCTGGGGATTTGAATAAATACCCGACCGAATTATCGGGCGGTATGGCAAAACGCGTGGCATTTTTGCGTCTATTACTATGCGGCTGTGATTTAGCCTTATTGGACGAACCTTTTGTCGGTTTAGATCGTGATTTGCGTAATATTTTAGCCGCTATGTTGGTAGAGAAAATAGAGCAACAAGGCATGGCTTGTATCTTGGTGACACATGATCGTTTTGAAGCTGTTCGCTTAAGTCGAGAAATTATGCAACTTTCGCCAAAGGGTATGGATGTGCAAAATGTGATTACTTTGCCAACGCCATTATCCGAACGTAATTCAGCCTTTGAAGAAGCCGTAGTTGCACGTGAATTTCAAGGAATCCATTACTATGAATAATTTCTTTAGTCATCCGATGCGACCGTTTTTTGTTGGTGCGGCCATTCTAGCGATTGTTGGTGCATTGATTTTTTTCATCAGTCCAGATGATGCGATTGTGTTACACCGCAAAATTTTCTTAGAGTTTATGCTACCGGCCGCATATGGCGGATTTCTTACCGCATCCATGCTTGAATGGACGGATTACAAAGGCAACTTAAAACCTATTGCCATCATTTTAGCCATACTCTTACTTGCGGGATTGATGTTATTGCCATTTTCCCCACAAACTGCCTCGTTTTTAGTCGCTGCGTATTGGTTAGCGTTGTTACTTTTTTGCAGTTGGCTGTTTTGGTTGGATCACAATACCGACAATTTTACTCTGCTGATGTTACTTGCGGCATTTATGGTTTGTCAGACTGCTTATGCTATGAGCGATAGCTTGAAATTATTGCGGGCACAAGTGCATTTAAATATGGCGGCAGTGATGTTTGTGTCTATTCGGGTGAGTGTGTTATTAGGGGCGGAAGCACTGAAGGAAAGTCATTTAAAAGATCCCGTGTTTATCCCAAATGTCGTGTATAAAAATATCGCGATTATATTTTTATTGCTTCATACGGCAGCTGAACTTTGGTTACCTGCGCAAACTACCGTTTTTACAGCCTTTGCAGTTGGCTTTATCCTGCTGGCTAAATTACGCGAATTGCATCATTACGAATTGCTACGTAAACATTACGTACGCATCTATTACTTTCTTCAACTGTTTGCAGCAATCGGCTATCTGTGGATAGGTATGGCAAAATTACTCGATGAATCCACCGCTGATCCATTACATATGATTACACTTGGCGGCATTCTCGGTAGCATAATGATGATCTGGCTCACCGCAGGATTATGGCATAGTGGCTTTACCAAACTGGATTATCCAAAACTTTGCCGGCTGGCCCTGCTTTGCCTTTTCACCGCAGCCATTGCACGTGCTTGTTTAATGTATGTGGATGAGATGTTTTTTATTACTATTCCGGCTATTTTGATCGCTAGTGCATTTGGACTGTATTTGGCGACTTTCGTACCGATATTCCGAAACAATGCCTTTACGGATGATCCGGAATAATGATAAATCCGCACATCAAGGTGCGGATTTTTTATATTTTTTAGACAGTATTTAATAGGCTTTTAATTGCGCCATTGCTCTACAATCTGCGGCTTGATGATCACCTTCGGTAATCAAACCTTGTAGGAAATTTCTAATCTCCGTTAATTCAGCAATTTTTTCTTCGACTGAAACCAAATGTTTTGCCAACATACTATCCACTTCACAATGTTGAGATTGTTGCGTTTTCAGCTCATTAAAGAACTTAATTTCAGCCAGGCTAAAATCTAACGCTCGGCAGGTTTTAATAAACTTTAATTGTTTCAAACTGGCTTCATCATAATCTCGATAACCATTTGCCAGACGTTTAGGCTCTGGCATTAAGCCCATTTTTTCATAATAACGGATGGTTTCTAAATGAATGCCACTTTGTTTGCTGAGTTCGTGAATTTTCATCTTTCTTAAATCAAATCTTGACCTTGTAGTTACTACGGACTTTATACTTTATCCCAAGTTAATTAAGCACACAATTAGGAGCAGTATGTCAGACCATCATACCCATGAACATCATGCTTATTTATCCCATGAGCATATTCCACAAGATAAAAAAATCTTAGCCTTTAGTTTTGCCATCATTACCGGTTTTATGGTTGTTGAATTTATTGGTGGCTATTGGTTTAACAGTTTGGCATTAATGGCCGATGCCGGACACATGGCGAACGATAGCTTGTCGCTATGTTTAGCCTTGTTGGCGCTGTTTCTGTCCGCTCAAAAACAACGATACATTGCTTTACTCAATAGCGGCTCATTGATTATTGTGGCATTGATGATTTTAGTTGAAGCGATTCAACGCTGGCACAATCCCATCGAGATGATGGCATTACCGATGCTTGGTGTTGCTTTACTTGGATTGCTGATAAATCTTTTCGTTGCCTGGATAATGTTGAAAAGCGATCATGACAACCTCAATATTAAAGCAGCTTATTTACATGTACTGACGGATTTATTCGGTTCCATTATTGCGATACTTTCCGGTCTAAGTGCCTATTTTCTGGGATGGTTATGGGTTGATCCATTGGCAAGTATGGTGTTAAGTGTACTGGTGTTAAAAAGTGGGATTAATGCGTTCCGCTTGGCATTAAAAAAACAGTGAAAATGAAATGGAAATACTTATGCTTGATAAAATCGAACAAACCTTAGAAAAATTATATCGTCATTATGGCGAACAGAATTGGTGGAACGACAAAAATCGCTTATCCGATTGGGTTTCAATGATTTTAATTCAGCAAACAACCGCAAAAAATGCCATCAATGCGTTGCAGCAGATAGAGGATATTTTAACCTTGGAACAACTACTCGCTGTGTCAGATGAAGAATTACAACAACGTATTCGCCCAGCAGGATTTTATAAACAGAAGAGTGCTTATATTAAATATCAAATGAGATGGTTTGCTGAACAAGGCGGAGAGTTATCTGCCTTTAAAACAATACCAACGGAGACGCTACGCAAACAGCTACTTTCTCTAAAAGGTGTGGGGCCAGAAACTGCAGATGCGATGCTGCTTTATCTTTTCGAACGTAAAGTTTTTATCGCCGATCAATATGCCCTACGTCTCTTTAATCGTCTAGGTTTAAGCCAAGCACAAACTTATACTGCTTTACGCGCTGAATGTATGCCGCTAATGGAACGTATTTCACTGAAAACCGCCCAAGAATGGCATGCAGTAATTGATGAACATGGTAAAGTGTTTCGACAAGCTACCTTACTGAATGAGGATTGGCTGCGTTAAAGAGGATACTATCATTATTTTTTAAACATATATAATAAAATCAATGAGTTACATGTGTTTTTTGCAAAAAATCTGATTTTTGATGGGGCGTTTGGGAGATTGTGGAAAAATAAAAAGGCGTGCTTGGCACGCCTTTTTTGTTTGGGAGTCTAGCCCGTATTGCGCATACCGGCTGCAATACCGGTGATGGTGATCATTAAGGCTTGTTCTACGTCTGGATTGACTTCCGGATTGGCACGGAAGCGGCGTAATAATTCAACCTGCAATAAATTTAGCGGGTCGGTATAGATATTACGCAGGGCAATGGAATCGGCAATCCAAGGTAAATCGGACATTAATTCATCGGTGTGGGAAAGCGATAATACGGTTTTGATGTCTGCTTGTAATTGAGCGCGTAGGCTTTCCCCCAAATACCATAATTCCGGCGCGACCAAGGCATGATCGTATTGTTCGGAAAGCCAGGTGTCGGTTTTACTGAATACCATTTCCAACATGCCGATACGGGTGGAGAAGAATGGCCAAGCTTTGCACATTTCTTCGATCACTGCGCCATGTCCTTGTTCGATGGCTTGGCGAATAGAGGCGCCGGCCCCTAACCAGGTTGGTAACATTAAGCGATTTTGTGTCCAGGCAAAAATCCATGGAATAGCCCGTAGACTTTCTACACCGCCATTCGGATTACGTTTGGCAGGGCGTGAACCTAATGGCAATTTGGCCAGTTCCTGTTCCGGTGTTGCGCTGCGGAAATAAGGAACGAAATCTTTATCGCCACGCACTACATCACGATAGATTTTGCAGGAAGCCGCAGAAAGTTCATCCATGACTGCACGCCAACTGTCTTTTGGCTCCGGCGGTGGTAATAGATTGGCCTCTAAAATAGCACTGGCATAAAGGTCAAAGGTTTCCACCGCAACGGCCGGTAAACCGAGTTTAAAGCGGATCATTTCACCTTGCTCGGTCACCCGTAAGCCATTTTTCAGGGATCTTGGCGGTTGGGATAATAATGCCGCATGGGCTGGTGCACCGCCACGCCCCACGGTACCGCCACGGCCGTGGAAGAGGGTAAGTTCAATGCCTAAATCTTCACAAAGGTTTACCAAGGCTTCTTGCGCACGATATTGTGCCCAAGAAGCGGCCATCATGCCGGCATCCTTGGCTGAATCAGAATAACCGATCATCACCATTTGACGATTATTAATCACACCACGATACCAACCGATATTAAACAATTGACGCATCACATCTTCTGCGGCATCCAAGTCATCAAGGGTTTCAAATAATGGCATGACCGGAATATGGTATGGTACGCCCGCTTCTTTGAGCAATAAATGCACAGCCAATACATCGGAGGCACTGCGTGCCATGGAAATGATGTAGCAGGAAATGACGCCTGGTTGTTGTTCCGCCAACACTTTACAGGTGGCTAAAATTTCTTGGGTGGTAGCCGATGGCTGCCAGTTGGTTGGAATCAATGGACGACGCGAACTGAGTTCGCGAATTAGGAACGCCTGTTTGTCATCTTCCGTCCATTGTGCGTAATCACCCAAGCCAATGTAGCGGGTAATTTCTGCGATAGCATTGGTGTGTTGCGTGCTTTCTTGACGGATATCCATTTGTGAAAGGGTGACACCGAAGCAACTGACGCGATGGAGAATATCCAATAACGAACCATTGGCGATGATCCGCATACCGCAAGCAAGTAAGGATTGATAACAATCGTAGAGCGGTTCCCACAGTTGTGCATCCTGCTCAATGATTTCTGTCTTTGCGGCACGAGGAATGCGATCTGCCAATAAGTCGCCGTAATAGGCGAGGGTGGTGGTTAATTTGCTGCGTAGTGCTTTCACCACAAAACGATAAGGTTCTAAATGATCGCCATATTTATTGCGGAATTCTTCGGTGCAGCGAGCCATGGAGAGTTCTTCGGCCAGTGCACGGATATCGTTGAGGAATAAATCAGCCGCTTTCCAACGGGCTAAATACAATACTTTACGAGTGATTTCAGCGGTTACAAAAGGGTTACCGTCACGATCGCCGCCCATCCAAGAGGAAATGCGTACCGGTTTTAAGCCGACCGGTAAGTCGTAGCCTAAAAACTCGCGGGAGTATTCATTGAGTTGGCGTAAAAATTCTGGTACTGCTTGCCATAGGCTGTTTTCAATCATGGCATAACCCCATTTGGCTTCATCAAATGGTGTTGGGCGCACGGTGCGGATTTCGTTGGTATGCCAAGCTTCTGCAATCAGACGCAGCAAATAACATTCGATGACATTGCGTTCGCGTTCGGTTAAATCATCATGTTCCAATTTGCTTAAGCAATTATTGATTTCCACGTGTTTATGGATTAATGAACGACGGGTTGTTTCCGTTGGGTGGGCGGTTAATACCAACTCAATTAAGAGTTTTTCAATGGTTTGATAAACCTCATCCTTAGACGCATTTTGGGCTTTTAAACGTTGAAAAAGCGCGCGTAACGAACGAGCGGAAGATTGACTATCGCTGTGTTTGCGGGAAATGGTTTGATATTGCTCGGCAATATTGGTGAGGTTCAAAAATTGGCTAAATGCTCGCGCCACCGGAATGATATTGTCATTAGAAATGGTGCTGAGGGTATCTAGCAAGGCCTGACGGGCAGTATCATCGCCGGCACGGGAATCGCGAGAAAGCTGACGGATATTTTCAATCAGCTCTAAAATATCAGCACCCTGCGCATCATTGATGGTTTCTCCGAGAAAACGCCCCAACATATTGATGTTGCTGCGTAATGTTGCATATTCCTGAATCATAAAAACTCCTCAAAAGGATAAAATAAAATTAAACCGAGGCAGATATAATCAAAAATGTGTACTAGGGTCAAATGCTATTAGGAGTTAAATTGAAATAAATTAATAAAATTAAAATTTATCTAAACCGACTCTTTTATTTTTAGAGAAAATCTAAATTAAATTGAAAAAAGATAAATAGCACGATTAAGCAAAAAAGCAGAAATGATAATGGGGCAAAAGACGCCCCATTGTTTTTTAGAGTTTTTGTAAAAATCAATCCTAAGTCATTGATTTTATTATGGTTGATTTAAAAAGCTATGCTTCTAGCCGTTTTACGGATTTACGTTGTACCAATTCAGGGTGTAACACAATGTGATGTGGTGTTTTTTCGCCCTCTTTATTGGTGATCCGCTCAAGTAACAAATTCACCGCTTGCGCACCGAGACGGGATTTCGATTGATGGATGGTGGTTAATGGCGGAGCATAGAAACGCGAAGAGTGAATGTTATCGTAGCCAATAATTGAAATATCTTCAGGTACACGCAAGCCTTTTTCGGTAATGGCGGAAATCGCACCGAGCGCCATTACATCGTTACAGCAGAACACCGCAGTCGGTAATTCGGCTTGTTTAAGAATTTTGTTCATGCATTCGTAGCCGTCTTCCGGCTCAAAAAAACCTTCCATCACCCAGTTTGGATTAATGCTCAAGCCTGCTTCCTGCATGGCGCTGACAAAGCCTTCATAGCGGGTTTGAGCGGTGGTCTTATCTAATTCTCCGGCAATAATGCCGATGGCGCGATGGCCGTTGTCAATCAAATGACGGGTGGCCAAATAACCGCCGGCAAAGCTGTTATCTTCAATTAAATCACTTTGAGTATTAGGCCCCCAATCCATCACCACCATTGGGACGGCAGAGTAGTCGGAAAGCAAATCCAAGGAATATTGAGTATATTCGGAACACATCACCAACAAGCCATCAACGCGTTTTTTCACTAGCATTTCTAAGTGATTTTTGATTTTTTCCGGTGAGTTTTGGGTATTACACAAAAACAACGAATAGCCCTGACGATAGCAATGTTCTTCAACCGCATGAATGATTTCGGCAAAATATGGGGATTCGCTGGTGGTCACGATCATTCCGATAGATTTTGTGGTATTCACTTTCAGACTGCGCGCAACCGCACTCGGCGAATAGTTCAGCGCTTTAATAGCCTGCATCACAGCCTCTTGGGTTTCTTCTGCGACGAAACGGGTTTTGTTAATCACATGGGATACGGTCGTTGTGGATACACCGGCCATCTTGGCCACATCTTTGATCGTTGCCATAATTTGTCTCCAAAAAAGTTTTGCCCATTATAGGGATTAGGCAACAAAAGGAAAGAAAATAGGCAAGAAAAATTTGCTCCAAATGTAAAAGTTTTGTTAGAATCTGCGCGATTCTAACTAATTCTTTTTTAAGGGGAATACAAATGAGTGATTTCGGTTATGCAATGGTTATGGTGATGTTTGCCCTTTTCGTTGTTGTGGGACTTTCAACCTTGATCTTTTTATAAAAAAATCATTGAAATAAACCGCATTAGGGATTGCCTGATGCGGTTTATTTTTTGCCTAAAAAAGCAAAATATGGTAAAACTACTGCCGTTTTTTTAACTAAAAAATAGGAAGCAAAATGTCAAATTTACAAAACATCATCGAAGCCGCATTTGAAAAGCGCGCTGAAATTACCCCGAAAACCGTAGATGCGCAAACCCGTGTAGCAATTGAAGAAGTCATCGAAGGCTTAGATTGCGGTAAATATCGTGTTGCTGAGAAAATCGATGGTGAATGGGTGACTCACCAATGGCTGAAAAAAGCGGTATTGCTTTCTTTCCGTATCAATGATAACCAACTTATCGACGGTGCTGAAACCAAATATTATGACAAAGTAGCTTTAAAATTTGCCGATTACACCGAAGAACGTTTCCAACAGGAAGGTTTCCGCGTAGTGCCTTCTGCAACAGTACGTAAAGGTGCATACATCGCGAAAAATACGGTATTGATGCCTTCTTATGTCAATATCGGCGCTTATGTGGGCGAAGGTACAATGGTAGATACTTGGGCAACCGTTGGATCTTGTGCTCAAATCGGTAAAAATGTGCATTTATCCGGTGGCGTGGGTATCGGTGGTGTATTAGAGCCGTTACAAGCAAACCCAACCATCATCGGTGATAACTGCTTTATCGGTGCTCGCTCCGAAGTGGTTGAAGGGGTGATTGTGGAAGATGGTTGTGTGATCTCCATGGGCGTATTTATCGGCCAATCCACCAAAATCTATGATCGCGAAACCGGTGAAATTCATTACGGCCGTGTTCCTGCGGGCTCTGTTGTGGTTTCCGGTAGCTTACCGTCTAAATGTGGTAAATATAGCCTGTACTGTGCAGTCATCGTGAAAAAAGTGGATGCCAAAACCTTAGGTAAAGTTGGTATTAACGAATTATTACGTACTATCGACGAATAATCATATCGTTCAAAAGAAAACCGCGCCCTTAGAGCGCGGTTTTTTATTTGATAAAAGGACAAAGTTACAAGCTCGAAACAGAAAACGTCACATTTTTTCAGTTTTTTTAATAGTTATAATAAAATCAATGGGTTATAGTTGATTTTTAGAAAAATTCTTAAAATCGAAGGGGCGTTTGATGTCACATTCGCCCCCCTTTTTTAGCGTTGATTTAAGCCGAGAAAATCACCGACTTCGTGCTCTAATTGACTCATTGCCAAGAGTGCATTTTGCGTCTCTTTAGCTTCTTCCTCATCAATTATGCTCATGGCAAATCCAACATGCACCAATACCCATTTATGTAGTAGCTCAGCTGGATCTTGGTCACAGATCAATGAAATATTCACTTCCCGTTGTACGCCACAGACATCAACTGTAGCTAATTGCAGGGCACTATCACCGATTTCGACGATTTGGCCCGGAACGCCTAAACACATAATATTCACTCCATTTGAAAAATGCGCTTATTTTAACATAGCTTGAAATAGATTGCGGCGGTTTTGGTTGAGTTTCGGCTGCTCAGCGTTGATGGAAAGTACCATACGCAAACAATCTTGGGTCAATTGCTTGGCCTGCTGGTTAGAAAGCCCGGGATCGAGCGGTGATTGCAGGGAGCAGCTTAAATATTGTGGAATTTGTTCCAAACCGCTAACGGTAAAAGTCAGGGCTTTATACGGTAGTTGTATATTTAATTTATCGCCTAACTCACGCGCTTCCCAAGTTTGTCCTGGGCCTGGGAGCACCAAAACACTTATCATCCAAGGGGTCAGAACCGTACCGATCCATTGTTCTTCAAAGAGTACAAATTTCGGACAAAAACATTCAATACCCTGACGATAGAAGGGGAGATCTTGCATATTGGGTACGGTTTTTTGCATTTCCTGTAAAAATAATTCACTAGGATTATCTTCAAAACCAACAATTTGAGTTGCTGGTGCATTTGGGGCAGCAGTTGTTTCGTGTCGATACATAAATTTAAAAAGGGGCATAAGCCCCATTATTGATTAAAGTTTAAACCATAGCCTGTGGCGGCTTGGCGTAGAGCAGTGAAAATGGCCGGAAAGGCATTTTGCACCGTTTGACTTAGTGTCATTTGTGGCTCTAAAGTTTCCGGCTGGATACCGATGAGGCATAAATGGCTTGGAAACTCGTCGGTTAATTTTAAGGCAGAAAGTACATCGCACAAACCCAATTGATGGGGTGAGATTTTACGGGAGAAAAATGTCGGTACCTGCTCATCGTAAAGTGTGATGATTTCACCTGGTGCTTTATTGGCTAATACCGCATCGATCACAATGATATGTTGTCGATTGGCCATTAGGTCCAGCAATTCCATTCCACAGGTACCGCCGTCAACTACATCAAATTCTGCAGTTATGGACGGATTTTCTTCAAGCTGTTGGGCGATGCGCACGCCAATGCCTTCATCGCCCAACAAGATATTGCCTATGCCTAAAATCAGCGGCTTCATTAGAGAACCTTCACTTCAGTTACTTCACCGTTTTCCGTGTTCACCACGTGTACGGCACAAGACATGCAAGGGTCAAAGGAGTGAATAGTACGTACCACTTCCAATGGTTTGCTTGGATCCGCAATTGGTGTACCGATAATGGAAAGCTCATAAGGTCCCATTTCGTCATTTTCATTACGCGGGCCAGAGTTCCAAGTAGATGGTACCACCGCTTGATAGTTTTCGATTTTACCGTCTTTGATGACAACCCAGTGGGAAAGCATACCGCGTGGCACTTCACCGAAGCCTACACCACGGAATTCACCGCTTTGTGGAATTTCAGTTTTTAAGTAAGCCACTTCATCGCCTTTACCGATATTGTCGATTAGCATTTGCCATTGTGCACCAAGGATATCGTTAATTGCACAGCAATGTACTGTACGGCCAATGATTCGTCCCATAGTGGAATGCAATGCATCAACACTTAACTCTTTGCCGGTTAGGGTTTGATACAGCGCTTTTATCTCATTGAAGTGAGTCATTGTTGGTTTGTCGTTGGCTGCAATACCGGTCATCAAGTAGGCTAATGGACCCACTTCGACCACTTTACCGTAGAAAGTTGGTGATTTAACCCAAGAGTATTTACCATCATCTTGCCAACCGGTGTATTTTGGACGAGTTAAACCGGCCCAAGGTTCTAATGGTTGATCATCTTCATACCAAGCGTGTTTACCACTTTCTTTAATGCCTTTTACAACGAAGTCATCTTTTTGTTGGGTGATTTCACGGAAAGTACCAAGACCATAATTTTCAACATAACCGCCTTTGAGCATAAATACGGAGTTATTAGCATCAATTGGATATTCCGGTACGGAGAGGTAGTTACCTGAAGTTTTACCCAATTCAAACCATTCCGGATAGTAAGCCCCGAATACGGCCGCATCGACTTTATATACCTGATTGATGAAGTCTGTTAGACGGTCGATACAGGATTTTACAAACATTAAGCGCTCTAAATTAAGCACTGCTTGCGAATCTAAGTTAATAGGGTTTGCTACACCACCAATTGCCAAGTTTTGGATATGTGGTGTTTTACCGCCTAATAATGCGACTACGCGGTTAGCGTCACGTTGACATTCCAATGCTTGCAGATAGTGAGCTACGGCGATTAAGTTGACTTCTGGCGGTAATTTCATTGCCGGGTGACCAAAGTAACCGTTGGCAAAAATGCCTAATTGTCCGCTGTCGACCAACGCCTGGACTTTTTTCTGCACATTGCGGAATTCATTGGCACTATTTAATGACCATGTGGAAACACCTTTTAACATTTCCGCAGCTTTTTCCGGATCCGCTTGAAGTGCGGCAGTGATATCTACCCAGTCCATTGCGGAGAGTTGATAGAAGTGCACAATATGGTCATGGATATTGTGAGCTGCCAAAATCATATTACGAATATATTGAGCGTTAACTGGCACTTTAGCACCGATCGCATCTTCAACAGCGCGTACGCTAATAATGGCATGAACCGTGGTACAAACACCGCAAATCCGTTGCATAATCATCCACGCATCACGGGGATCGGCACCTTTTACGATATTTTCCATACCACGCCACATTGTGCCGGAGGACCAAGCATTGGTCACTTTGCCGTTTTCAATTTCACAATCAATACGTAAATGACCTTCAATACGAGTGATCGGGTCGATTGAGATACGTTGTTTTTCAGTCATTATTCTGCTCCGCTAACTTTTTTACTGAATGCCGCTTTTTCGGCAATAATTTGTTCCGATTCCTCTGTGTGTTTTTCTTTAAACACCGGTAATACAGGGAATAGACGTACAATTAAAATATAGGCACAAACTTCGATAGAAACGAAACCAATTGAAATTAACAATTCTTGTGCCGATGGGAAATATTCATAGCCATTACCCGGATCATACATGATCAGCGAGTAGTTCATCCGCCAAAGGGCTGCGCCAAGCAACATGCTTAATGCGGAAATAAATAGCCAACGAGCGTCTGAGCGTTTTTCCCCGAGGAAAAGGGTTAGTAATGGTAATACCATTAACCAAATTTCCATCCAGAACATCCAAGCTTCAAAATTATGCAATTTATCGAAACCAAGCACATAGTGAAGTTTGTCATGATAAATTAATTCGCCAAAACGTACTAATAGGAAACAGCTAATTAAGCCGGCAGTAACTTTGGCCAATTGGCTGAATAAATGGCGTTCGTCAGGGGTTTTACCGGCAAGACCCGCTTTAACTAAGGAGCCTTCAAAAATTACAATGGAGAAACCCATGATAAAGGCGGTAAGCAATGAAAGTATTGGTAACACTTCATAGCTTTGCCATACCGGATGAACTTTATGACCGGCAACGATCATTAATGAACCCATTGAGGATTGGTGCATCATTGGTAAGAGGGCACCTAATGCAATGATGAAGAACATCACTTTATTAAGTTTGTTAAACCATTTTTTCAAGCCAAGGAAACCTAACCAGACCGGTGCAAATTCTAAAGTAACCACACAGATATAAACGGTCATACAGAAAGCGGTTTCAAACAATACCGAGTTGGTGTTGAATTGGCCTGGTACATAGAAGTATGGTAAGTGCCAGTAACGCCCCATATCGATAGTGATAGAAAGACCACCCAAGGAATAGCCGAATAGGCTGGCAAGCAGAGCCGGACGAACTAAACCATGATATTTCCCTTTATTAAAAATATACACGGTCCAAGCCAAAGCCCAGCCACCACAGGCGAAGCCGGTACCGACCAAAAGGTCGAAGGCAATCCATAAACCCCAAGGATAACCACCATTTAATGCGGTTACAGAACCGATCCCAAAGACTAAACGCTTTAAGATAAGCACGGCACAGATCACAGCCAATGGGGCAAAAAAGATAATAGCCGCGGAAATTAAACGACCGCCGACCGGACGTGGGTTACTCATGGTGTTCGTCCTCCGCTTCTTCTATTTCTTTGCGAGCCTGACGCATCGCTTCTTTTTGTTTTTCAATACGTGCGGCAATTTGATCGCCATGCATATTTTTGTATGTCATCACGGTAAGACCTGCAAGGGCGACTAATGGCAATGCTAAGCCTCGATAAAGGAAGTGTTGCAAATGTGCAGCACGGGAGCCGGTTGCTTGTTCTTCCAATGGAGGTAAACCGAGATTTTCAGTTGGTACAGCACTTAATACTAGCACTTGAGTACCACCACCTTCTTTCTCACCATAAACATGGTATTGATAGGCCGGTACAGTAGCTCGGTATTTATCGGTGCTATTAACTGTTTGTCGAGGATAATCATACTCGGTGCCGCGTAATAGACTTAAGCGTCGTTTGGCTTCAGCTAATAATTCCTCACGGGTGCCGAAAATAATGGCACCGGTAGGGCAAACATGGCAGCAACCTGGAATTTCACCTTTATCTAAACGTTCCACACCTTTTTGGTTACAAAGTTCACATTTGCTGATTTCACCGAATGGGTTGTCGTAATCGTATTTTGGTACATCGAATGGACAACCCACCATGCAATAACGGCAGCCGGTACAAATATCCGGATCGTATTTAACGATACCGGTTTTTGGATCTTTGGTTAAAGCTTGTACCGGGCAAACGGCAACACAGTTTGGATCCACGCAATGCATACATTGTTTTTTTACATATGCGTAGCCATTTTCCGTTTTGTCTTTATTTTTGCCATCGCCATCGGACCAAACTTGGATGATATTACGGGTGAATGGAGAGAGTTTGTCGTTATTTGCCCAGATCTGTTCGCCTTTGGGATTGACAGGAGTATGGTTGACCTGTTGACATTCCGCGACACAGGCTTGACAGCCTACGCACAGAGTCGAGTCATATAGCATACCCAAGGCGCCCGGGATCGGTTCAACGGTTTCCGATGCCTGTGCACTGACAGGTAAGGTTGAAACCGCACCACCGAGCAAACCCGCTTTGAGAAATTTGCGTCTATCCATGGTTATTTACCTGTGTTGTGTTGTGCGGTTTGTGCTTTTTCTTGTTTACGGGCTTTATGTTGAACACTTAATTCCCGCAGAGTAACTACGCTCACGCCGGCCAAAATCGCTGCAGCGCCGCCAAGTAAGGCGATTGCTGTTGGCGAAGCGCCTTCACCTTCGGTATTCATCACATCTGGTTTTTCTACACGTGGAGTTGGGTTTTCCACGCTGGCTAATTGGAAAATGCCTTTGGTAAAACCGACACCTTTTTCATTACAGCCATAGCAAGGATGACCGATACCAACCGGCCAGTTATTGCCACCGACATCGCAGAATTCTAAGGTTGAGCAGTTACCATAGGTCTCCGGACCTTTACAGCCAAGGTGATATAAACACCATCCTTGACGATGTCCATAATCGCCATATTCCTTGGCAAAACGTCCAGCATCAAAGTGTGGGCGACGATAGCAGTTTTCATGAATTAAACGGTCATAGGCGAATAATGGACGGTTTAGTTTGTCCATGCCAGGCAATTTTTTATAAGTGATAATGTAAGCGACTGTTGCCAAGAAGTTATGTGGGTTTGGTGGACAGCCCGGAATGTTGATTATTGGGGTATTTGGTGGAAGCGCTTCAGCTAAACTTGCCGCGCCGGTCGGGTTACCGCCACTTGCAGGTACACCACCCCATGCGGCACAAGAACCAATAGCAATGATCGCGGCTGCATTTTTAGCTGCTTCACGGATATGTTCTACGATAGGCTTACCGGCCACCATACAATATACACCGCCATCTTTTAGTGGGATGGAACCATCAACAACTAAAACATATTGGCCTTTGTATTTCTCTAAAGCATGGTGTTTATTTTCCTCTGCTTGTTCACCGAATGCAGCGGAAAGTACTTCGTGGTATTCCAAAGAAATGACATCGAGTACTAAATTCTCGACTGTTGGGTGAGTGGCACGAAGTAACGATTCAGTACAACCGGTACATTCTTGTGCACCGATCCATACTACCGGTGGGCGACTCGGTGAGGTTAGAGCTTCGCTCATTTGTGCACCGGCCTTAGAACTTAATCCCATTGTCGCGGCGAGGGCAGAGCATAACTTCATAAAGTCACGACGGGACACCTCGGCTAAATTGCCGAATAAACCATCATTGCGTTGCATAATCACTCCAAGATAAAAATAACATTACAAATAACCTGGGCATGATATGCCTGCGGCTAATAAATTTATTTGATCATTATCAATAACAAGGCTATTTCCCTGTATTTTAAAAGGGTATAAGTGATTGATTTTGCTGATAAATAAGAATAGTTTTTATTTGTTAAAATATAGTTACTTACAAATGGGTATGAGTGTTACTTATTAATGGGTATATAGGTGGGTGTGAAAAAATCCCTTAAGGGAATACCGCTTAAGGGATTTTCTTTATGCGCTGATTATTCTTTCAAATAATTGTTGGATTTTATCCGCTGATTTTATACCGGGCGCACTTTCTACACCGGAATTCAGATCCAAGCCTAAGGGATTGAGTGCCAATGCCTGTTCAATATTCTGTTCATTCAGCCCGCCGGCCAACATAATATGGGCTTTGTCGGAATCCTTAATAATAGCCCAATCAAAGGCTTGACCGGTACCGCCTTGTTGGCCATTTGCCTGACTATCAAGGACATAACGATCAACGCCGTTAATTTTCGGCAAGCTAAAGGATTGTTGCGTTAAATCAATGGAAATCGCCCGCCAGATTTGAATTTGTGATGGCAATTCAGCCCGCAATTGGGTAATAAATTCCGGTCTCTCATTACCGTGTAATTGCACTGCATAAAGCTGCAATTGACTGGCTATTTTCACAATAAAATCAATCTCTTGATTCTGAAATACGCCCACAAATCGTAATTCAGCTGCCGTGACTAACTCCTGCGCTTGACGTAGTGTCACACAGCGTTTGGAATGTTCGACGAAAATTAATCCGCCGTAAAGTGCACCGTTTGCGTAGACGTCTTTGACATCTTGTGCGCGAGTTAAACCGCATACCTTATTTTCTCCAAAAATCACTTCTCGCACGGCGTTATTTAAATCGCAGCTTCCCATTAAGCTACTGCCAATTAAAAAGGCATGAGCAGTTTTCTTTAATTCCCGTACTTGGCGATGATTATAAATGCCTGATTCGCTGATGATACGTACATCCGCAGGGATACGCTCCGCATATTTTTGCGTAAGCTCCACCACGCGATTTAAATCTACGCTGAGATCATGAAGATTTCGATTATTGACCCCGATGATCTTTGCGCCAAGTGCAAGGGCACGTTCAAATTCAGCTTCATTACTGGTTTCGGTGAGTACCCCCATGCCGAGGGAATGGGCGAACTCGGCCAAGATACGGTAGGTATCGTCGTTGACTACGGACAACATCAATAAAATGGCGTCGGCTTGATAGTAACGTGCTAAGTAAACCTGATATTCGCTGATCATAAAATCTTTACACAACACCGGTTGTGAAACGATATTCCGCACTAATGGTAAATATTCAAATTTGCCTTGGAAATATTTTTCATCGGTGAGCACGGAAACCGCCGAAGCATAATGCTTATAGACGTTAGCGATATCTTCTAAGTTAAATTCCTGACGAATCAATCCCTTCGAAGGGGAGGCTTTTTTACATTCCAGAATATAGGCCGGTTGCTGATGAGTCCCCTGAGCTAACGCGGCATAAAAAGAACGATCGGATTGTTGAATTTGCTCTTTAAATTGTGCAAGCGGAAATGCGGCTTCTTGGTTTTTAACCCACTGGGCCTTATCTAACACGATCTTTTGCAATACCGTAGCAGAATCGATAGGTTTACTGAAATCTTGAGTGATCATAATGGCTCTTTTAAGAGAAAATTAGTTTTTTTATCAATATTAATAAAATCAATGGGTTACATGCTATTTTTAGAAAAACTCTGAAAAACGATAGGGCGTTTGGAGTAACCATCAATGGGCGCCAGTCGCAGCGCCCATGGATTAATATGTTGTTAATTTTTGCAAGGTTGCAAAGGCTTTGCCGGAAGCAAGGTGTGCCAACACATGTTGAACGTTTTGTTTTAGATCCTGATGCCCGAATAATTTTAACAATAACGCCACATTGGCCGCTACTGCATTGGCATTTTCGGCTTTCCCTTTACCTTGTAAAAGTGCGGTTAAATATTGGGCGTTTTCTTCCGGTTCACCACCGCGCAAGCTTTCTAAGGATTGGGTGCTTAAACCAAAATCCTCCGGCGTTAAGCTGAAGTAGTCAATTTTACCATTTTTAATTTCAGCCACTTGGGTTTCGCCATGTACAGCCACCTCATCTAAACCGGCACCATGTACCACAAACGTATGTTGATGCCCTAAAGCTAATGCTGTTTCTGCATAGGTTTTGACTAATTCTGGGGCATATACACCAAGTAAATGATAAGTCGGACGGGACGGATTAATTAATGGCCCGAGGATATTGAATAATGTGCGGGTTTTTAGCGCCGCACGCACCGGAGCTACATGTTTAAAACCGCTGTGATATTGCTGGGCAAATAAAAAGCACACACCAATATCATCCAATGCCTGGCGGGCTTGTTCCGGAGTAACATTTACATTTACGCCGAGTGCGGTTAATACATCACTTGCCCCAGATTTACTCGAGACACTGCGATTGCCGTGTTTTGCCACTTTGACACCCATAGAGGCCGCAACGATTGCACTGGCGGTAGAAATATTAATTGTGTTTTGACCATCACCACCAGTTCCCACAATATCCGCAAAAGGGTAGTCGGGACGAGGGAATGGTTTGGCATTGTGTAAGGAGGCCGATACGGCACCACTTAATTCGTCAATAGTTGCACCACGTACTTTTAAGGCGATCAACATCGCGGCAATTTGTTCGTTGTTGAGTTCACCCTGCATAATGGCATTAAAAAGATTTTCGCTAGCCGCTTTGTCGAGGCTTTGACCATTGTAAAGTTGTTCTAAAAGTTGTGCGGTTTGCATAATCAACTCCCTTATACGTTGAGATCGTAGGCTAAGTCACGCGCTTCATCACCGGTCATACCGCGGAAGCCCCAGCAATGAGCCGGCTGTTCTTTAATGGTGATTTCTACATCATGGGATTTGATTCCAATTTTGTATTCCAATTCGCTAAATAGCATTTTGATCAGACGTTTTTTGGTTCCTTCCAAGCGTCCCTGCATGAGGTTAATTTCAATTGCAATATAGTTTTCGCTACGATCTTCCGGGTAGAAAAAATCTTCTTTGTCCAAACATTCAAAACGAATAGTGTGTTTGCCGCGTGGAATATCCAAGCCTAAATTAAGGCTGTCATAAATGGCTTCGGCAATCGCTTGACGGCGTGGGCTAAGGGTTTCTTTTAATCCATAAATGGTAATCATGTTTTTGTCCTTGTATAGAGTGCGATTGATCGCATCGTTCTTATTAGTTTTGTACGATTGAATTCAAAATTAGCGGTTTAGTAGCCATTCCACCGATTGTTGTAGCAATTGTGAACCTTGCACTGTGAGGATGCTTTCCGGATGAAATTGGAAAGCACAAATCGGTAGAGTTTTATGACGAATAGCCATCACGATACCGTTATAGTCTGCGTTGACAATAAACTCATCCGGCAGATTTTTACCCATCAAAGAGTGATAGCGTGCTACCGGCATTGGATTGGCGAGATCCTTAAACATGGCCTGATTATCGTGCTGAATGCGCGATACTTTACCATGTAAGACTTCTCCAGCATGTACAACCTCACCGCCAAACGCTTGAATGAGTGCTTGATGGCCTAAGCAAATACCAATAATCGGAAGTTTATCCTTTAAGCGTTCAATCAATGGTAACAAAATGCCGGCTTCGGCCGGTGTACCTGGGCCGGGGGAGAGTGCCAATACGGCATTTGGCGTATTGAGTGCTTCCTGTACCAAGGCTTCTAAATTGGTGTCATTGCGATAGACTTTTACGTTATGTCCAAGCACGCGGAATTGATCCACTAGGTTGTAGGTAAATGAATCAAAATTATCTAAAAAGAGAATATTAGCCATAATTTATCGTCCTTATTTTGCTTGGGTATTGATTTGTCTAATCGCTTTAAGCACCGCTGCTGCCTTATGGCGGGTTTCGTCGGCTTCCATTTGTGGATCGGAATCTAATACCTCACCACAGCCCGCTTGAATATGCGCAATGCCATGTTGTACAAAGGCCGAGCGAATGACGATACAGGTATCAAAATGACCATCGGAAGTGAGATATCCCACCGCACCGCCGTAGCTGTGACGTTTTTGTTGTTCAAATTGATAAATTAACTGCATGGCTTTGATTTTAGGTGCGCCGGTTAGAGTGCCCATATTCATACAGGCCTGATAAGCGTGTAAGGCATCAAGTTCAGGACGGAGTTTACCTACCACGCGAGAGACTAAATGCATAATATGTGAATAGCGATCCACTTGCATTAATTCGGCTACTTTACGCGTACCGCTTTGGCACACACGAGCAATATCGTTACGGGCTAAATCCACTAACATCAAATGTTCGGCTTGTTCTTTATGATCAAGGCGTAATTCTAATTCCAAGCGCGCATCCAATTCAGGATCAATGTTGCCATGGGCATCAAAACCACGCGGGCGAGAACCGGCAATAGGGTAAATTTCTAATTGGCGATTTTCCGGGGCATATTTCAATGCGCTTTCCGGCGAAGCGCCAAATAGAATGAAATCCTCATCATTCATATAGAACATATAAGGGCTTGGATTGTTATGTTTTAATTGGGCATAGCTGGCAAGAGTGTTTGGACAGGCCAATGAAAAACGCCGGGATGGTACGATTTGGAATACATCACCAATATTAATATGGTGTTTTAAGGCTTTTACAATGCCGATAAATTCCGGGTCTTCAAAGTTGGTGCTAATTTCATCGCTTGCTGCTTTAATTGAAAGTACGCCATCAATATTTTTTAATTTTTGTGCGATAGAAAGCGCCGTTTTAGCCACTTCCACTTGTTCTTCTTGACTAAAGCAAAAACTTTTCAAGGTCGCTTGTTGGCTTTGGTGATCGATAGTGATTAAGTTTTCCGCGAGATAGAAACTATAATCCGGACAGCTAATACCATCATCCTGCAATGCGATGCCTTGCATTGGGATAAAATTTGCAACTAAATCATAGGCAAATAAGCCACCTAAAAAGATTGGCGTGCTGCTGTGTTGATAATGGTTGGAGATTACCCGAAGGCCATCAAAAATAGTAGCTGCCTGTAATTTACTGTCTTCATCCAATTGATTATCGAGTGGCGCAAATTGTACAGAAAATTCCTCCTCAACCTTGGCAGTATTGGATGTACCAAGCTGACTTAATACTGGATGGATTTCCTTTAGGACTTGTTTACCGTTTGCATTTAGGGCTTTGAAGGTAACTTGATTACCAAGACAGATAATTTTGACGGCAGCATTGATCAGAATAAGGCTTTGTAAGCTATTTTTACTACCGATTTCGGCTGAATCGAGAAGGAGTGAATTCGAGTTTTGTTGGCAAAGCGTATTAAAAATTGCAGTGGTATCGGCATGATAGGGCACCGGTTGAGAAGTTACTGCAATAAAAGGAGCATTTTTCATAATCAATCCTGTTTTGAAATTTTGCACTATTAGACTAGTACAATGAGATTAAGTCAAGGGGGGATTCAAAAAAAATGGATTTTTTACGGTAAATGTTGAGCATAGAGGGAGGTGATTTAAAACTTAAAAGCCGCATAATTTTAAACAATCGATGCGGCCTTTTTTTATATTGAAAGGGGAAAATTAAAGTGTAGCAAGAATCTCATCAATTTTATGTTTCGCTGAGCTCTGGGCTTTTTCAATTGCTTCTGGACCTAATCCAATACCTTTTGCATAAGCAAATTGAACATCAGTAATGCCAACAAAATCTAAAATGGCTTTTAAATAGTTTGTCACATTATTGTCTTCGTCATACATACCGCCACAAGCAGCTAATACAATCGCTTTTTTATCCTTTAGCAAGCCTTCCGGACCATTGGCTGTGTATTGGAAAGTGACACGCGGGCGAGCGATAAAATCAAAATAGGATTTCAGCTGCGTTGGGATACCCAGGTTATACATCGGTGCTCCAATAACAATGATATCCGCTGCTTTTAATTCAGCTACTAATTCATCGGATAAGGCTAACAGCGCTTTTTCTTCGTTACTTTGTGGTTCGCCTCGCACGGCAACTGCTGCGGTAGCATCAAAATGGGGGAGTGGCTGTGTGGCTAAATTCCGTACCACGATATGATTCCCCGATAACTTTTCAATGCTGTAATCAATCAATTTGTTGGTTTGTGAGTTATCAGCCAAGATACTGGATTTTAAAACGAGTACATTTTTCATTATGTTTTCCTTCTATTGAAAGTGGTCGTTAAATGTGCCCTTAATTCTATCTTGGTTTGCTGACAGATAAAGGGACTGTAAGGAAAATCATTGTTTCTTGGCAGTAAATAATGCAGAGCGATTAACAAAATATCGATTAAGTGCTAGAATGCGCCGCCGCACTTGGTTTGCTCGATAGTGGGAGTGAATGAAAGTGCGGTTTGTTTTTAATCATTATTTGCATGTTGCCTTTCGTATGGGCGACCACTGTAGAAGGAAAAATTATGCCTATTATTACTTTACCGGACGGTTCTAAACGCGAATTTGATCGTCCTGTTTCCGTGTTAGAAGTGGCTCAAGATATCGGAGCCGGTCTTGCCAAAGCAACTATTGCCGGCCGTGTAAACGGTGAACGTCGTGATGCTTGCGATATTATCAATGAAGATGCCAACCTTGAAATTATTACAGCAAAAGATGAAGACGGTTTAGAGATCATTCGTCACTCTTGCGCACACTTGCTTGGACACGCCATCAAACAATTATTCCCAGATGTTAAAATGGCGATCGGTCCAACGATTGAAAATGGTTTCTATTACGATGTGGATTTAGACCGTTCTTTAACCCAAGAAGATGTTGATGCCATTGAAAAACGTATGCTTGAATTGGCGAAAACCAATTATGACGTCATCAAAACTCCGGTAAGCTGGCAAGAAGCAAGAGATACTTTTGAAAAACGCGGTGAGCCATACAAAATGGCTATCTTAGATGAAAACATCGAACGTACCGCAACCCCTGCGTTATATCATCATGAAGAATACATTGATATGTGTCGTGGGCCACATGTGCCGAATATGCGTTTCTGCCATCACTTCAAATTAATGAAAGTAGCAGGTGCATACTGGCGTGGTGATAGCAAAAATAAAATGTTACAACGTATCTACGGTACGGCTTGGGCAGATAAAAAACAATTAGCGGAATACTTAACCCGCTTAGAAGAAGCGGCAAAACGTGACCACCGTAAAATCGGTAAAGCGTTAGATTTATATCATATGCAAGAAGAAGCACCGGGTATGGTGTTCTGGCATAACGATGGTTGGACAATCTTCCGTGAATTGGAAACCTTCGTACGTACTAAATTAAAAGAATACGATTATCAAGAAGTAAAAGGTCCATTTATGATGGACCGTGTGTTATGGGAAAAAACAGGTCACTGGCAAAACTACGGTGATTTGATGTTTACTACACAATCAGAAAACCGTGAATATGCGATTAAACCAATGAACTGCCCGGGACACGTTCAAATCTTCAATCAAGGTTTGAAATCTTACCGTGATTTACCAATTCGCATGGCGGAGTTTGGTTCTTGTCACCGTAATGAGCCATCGGGTTCTTTACACGGTTTAATGCGTGTACGTGGCTTCACTCAAGATGATGCCCACATTTTCTGTACTGAAGACCAAATTGAAAGTGAAGTAACCAGCTGTATCAAAATGGTTTACGACATTTACAGCACTTTCGGTTTCCAAAATATTCAGGTGAAATTATCTACTCGTCCTGAAAAACGTATCGGTGCGGATGATATGTGGGATCGTGCAGAAGCAGGTCTTGCGGCAGCATTAGCGCATAACGGTCTTGAATATGAAATTCAAGAAGGTGAAGGTGCATTCTACGGTCCGAAAATTGAGTTTGCATTACGTGACTGCTTAGATCGTGAATGGCAATGCGGTACTATCCAATTAGACTTTGCTTTACCGGGTCGTTTAAACGCATCTTATGTCGCAGAAGACAATGACCGTCGTACACCGGTTATGATTCACCGTGCGATTCTTGGTTCGATTGAACGTTTCATCGGTATCATTACTGAAGAGTATGCGGGTTTCTTCCCGGCATGGTTAGCTCCAGTACAAGCGGTTGTGATGAACATTACCGATAGCCAAGCAGATTACGTGCAAAAAGTTGTGAAACAACTTTCCGATGCAGGTTTACGCGTTAAAGCAGATTTACGTAATGAGAAAGTCGGCTTTAAGATTCGTGAACACACCCTACGTCGTGTACCTTATATGCTTGTTTGCGGTGATAAAGAAATCGCTGAAGGCAAAGTGGCGGTACGTACCCGCAAAGGTGCAGATTTAGGCTCCTTCAGCGTAGAAGAGTTTGCTGAAATCTTAAAATCCCAAGTCAGACAACGTGAGTTGAAATTATTGGGTGAAGAATAGGCCTACGGCGTTAATTAATAAGGCGAGCACTTTAGTGTTCGCCTTTTTTAATGCAGAAAAATGTCCTTTATGCCCTGTTTTAAATCAATTCTAATAAAATCAATAACTTATGCGTTATTTTTAGAAAAACTTTGGTTTTGGAAGGGGCGTTTGGGAGAGGTAAAAGAAAACCGAGGAGAACCTCGGTTTTTTTGTTTAGATTAGATTACTGATAAAAATCACCAAAATGATAATAGGTACTACGAATTTCACGTAGTTAAACCAAACTTTGGTAAAGAGTGAATTCGGGGTCGGGCTGAGTTCTTTTTTCGCTTCATCCTTCAACACGAAACCAACGAATAACGCACAACCCAACGCGGTAAGCATAAACAGAATATTACCGCTAAGGAAATCGAAGCTGTCGAAAATACTTTTACCGAAGAAAGTGACATCTTTCCATAAATTATCGCCTAAAATTGATGGTATGTTTCCGAATAGGAAGATCCCCAGCAGGGTAAAGAAAATCGCTTTACCACGGCGCATTCTTAATTTTTCCTGCAATACGGTGATAATCACTTCATAAATGGTGAGTGAAGTAGTCAGTGCCGCAATCAGTAAGAGACCGAAGAATACAATGGCAAAGAATTTGCCTGCCCAAAGATGTGAGAATACGATTGGCAGACTTTGGAATACTAAGGTTGGTCCGGCATCCGGTTTAATATCAAAGGTAAATAAAGAAGGGAAGATCATAAAGCCACATAGCACAGCGATGATGGTGTTGGTAAAACCGGTGATAACCGCAGTGTGGATGAGGTTTTCTTCCTTATTCAGATAGCTGGATAGGGTGATTAATACGCCAAAGCCAAGGCTTAGGGCGAAGAATACCTGACCTAACACGAAAATAAATAGTTGTGGGGTAATTTTGGAGAAATCCGGTTTGAGATAAAAGCTCACGCCTTCCATTGCTCCCGGCAATGTAAGGTTACGGATCACCATGCCGATAAGGAAAATAAATAGCAATGGCATTAAATATTTCACCGAGCGTTCAATCCCGCCGATGATACCCTTGGCTAAGATAATGTAGTTAATGGCCACGAAAAGGAAGGTATAACCAACAATTTCCCAAGGGCTGTTTTCAATGTGTAATTCATAGAAATTTTTGGCTACATCTTTGGTAATTGGTTCGGAAATATCCAAGCCACCGCTGATTAAATTGATGATATAAGAAATCACCCAACCACCGAGCACCATGTAATAGGCCATAATGCCAAAGGCACCAAGAATTCCCATATAACCGAGAATTTTCCAGTATTGGGAAATATTTTTTCCCTTATCCTGGATTTTATCGCCAAAGGCATCAATGGAATTGACCCGTAAACGGCGGCCGATCACGTTTTCCACTAAAATCATTGGAATTCCGATCAGCAGCATCGCTAAACAAAACAGTAATACATAAGCACCACCGCCATTTTGTCCCACTAAATAAGGAAAGCGCCAGGTAGCGCCGAAACCGACGGTTGCGCCGGCGACAGTAAGTACATAAGTCAGTCGGCTTGACCAAGTTTGTCGTTGTTGTTTGGTTGTTGTCATTTTGTTATCCGTTAGCTTGGCGAATCAATATTCGGTTTTATCTTTGTATTCGCATAAATCTTCAATAATGCACGAACCGCAATGGGGTTTGCGCGCAATACAGGTATAGCGGCCATGTAAAATGAGCCAATGATGCACATCCACCTTAAATTCGGCAGGCACCACTTTATTGAGTTTTTCTTCCACTTTGACGACATCCTTGCCGGGAGCAAATTGGGTTCGGTTGCACACGCGGAAAATGTGGGTGTCCACGGCAATGGTCGGGTGGCCAAAGGCCGTATTCAATACCACATTAGCGGTTTTACGACCTACACCGGCGAGCGCTTCTAAGGCGGCGCGATCTTCCGGTACTTGGCTTTGGTGTTTGTCGATTAAATCTCGACAGGTTTTGATGATATTTTCTGCTTTCGCATTAAATAGTCCGATGGTTTTGATATATTCCTTTAAACCATCAACCCCGAGCGCCCAAATGGCTTCAGGCGTGTTGGCTACCGGGAATAATTTAGCGGTAGCTTTGTTGACGCCTTTATCCGTTGCTTGCGCGGATAAAATCACGGCAATCAATAATTCGAAGGGCGAATTATACTGTAATTCCGTTGTGGGGTGGGGATTTTGATCGCGCAGACGGCGTAAAATCTCAATTCTTTTGGCCTGATTCATTATTTTTGCTCGATTCTATTTTTTATTGCCAACATCAGGCCCAGTCCGATAAAGGCACCTGGCGGTAAGATAAACAGTAAAAAGCTGCTATCGCTATGATAAATGTGCAGAGTAAGGAATTTGGCCTGTTGCCCAAAAAGATTTTCAATACCTTCAAAGAGCGTACCTTGTCCCAGAATTTCCCGTAAGGCTCCTAAAAAGGTAAGGCTTAATGCCATGCCGAGCCCCATGGAAAAACCATCCCAAGCGGAATGTAAGATGCTGTTTTTTGAGGCAAAGGCTTCCGCTCGACCGATAACGATACAGTTGGTGACAATCAACGGAATAAAGATCCCGAGGGATTGATACAGCGTATAGGTATAGGCGTTCATTAATAATTGCACTACGGTTACGGTTGTCGCAATGATCATCACATAAATTGGAATTCGAATATCGTTAGGAATTTGCTTCCGAAATAGCGATACCATGGTATTGGTACAGGTCAGCACCAGCATAGTGGCCAAGCCTAATCCCAATGCATTGGTTGCGGTGGAAGAAACGGCCAAAAGTGGGCATAGACCGAGCAATTGGACCAAGGTACTATTATTTTGCCAAACCCCTTGTAAAAAGATGTCGCGCCAAATTGATGGCGTTTTTTGTGGGCTATGGATGCTGTCGCTTTGTGGATTTTGTTCACTCTGAGTGATTGAAGGTTCGCTCATATTATTTCTCTTGTGCAGCCATTTGTTGTAATAACGTTGAATTATCCAACATTATTTGGGCGGAGCGACGTACCTGATTCACCACCGCACGTGGTGTAATGGTGGCTCCAGAAAATTGATCAAATTTACCGCCGTCTTTTTTTACCGCCCAATCATTGAGGTTATCCGGTTTTAGCCATTTGTTGGAGAAGGATAAAATCCAATTGGAAATGCGTAATTCGATTTTATCGCCCAATCCCGGTGTTTCATGGTGCTCGATAACCCGCACGCCCAATACTTCTCCGGCTGGAGTCAGACCAACCAACATTCTAATATTGCCAGAATAACCGTCCGGTGCCGTGGTTTCATAGGCATAAGCGGTGAGTTGGCCTGCTTTGCGGGCAAAATAGATTTTCTGAATTCCTTGCAATTGCTCGGTTTGCGGTACTAGGTCGCTTTGCACAAAATCATTATCGAAATAATTTTGTGGAACAACTTGCAACAATAGGTCCTTCTGTTGAGCCAGCATGGCTTCCTCGATTTGTTTTTTGGTCAACGAATACACGCCGGCGGAAATTATTGTGCAAATTAAGGCGCAAAAGCCGAGTAATAAACCGTAACGGGAAGAAATTTTAGTCATCACACTCATGATTTTTTCCCCTTCACAGCATAACCGGCCACCCGTGGGCGGGTGTAGTGATCAATCAATGGCACACAAATGTTTGCCAATAACACGGCAAAGGCTACACCGTCGGGATAGTTACCGAAGTAACGGATTAAATAGACTAATAACCCGATTAATCCACCAAATACTAGTTTTCCACGAGGTGTAATAGATGCTGTGACAGGATCTGTAGCAATAAAAAATGCGCCAAACATCATGGCTCCGCTTAATAATTGACTAATTACGCTTAGATGATGTTTTCCCAAAAAGGCGGTAATGATTGCCAAGCACATGAAACTTACTAGCATTGCTACGGGAATTTGCCAATGAATGGCTTTCTTCCAGATTAAGAATAGACCGCCTAGTAAGAAGGCAAGATTGATTTGCCACCAGCCGGTAGCCAAATCACTACCATTTTGTAAAATCGGCAGTTGTACAAATTGATGGAAAACCTCTGGGCCACCCTGATGCAGGGAATAGAAGATTTTGGCGCTATCTAACGGTGTTGCTTGGGTTATTCCATCGATTGAATGTAGCAATTGTGACAGGGTAAAGCCATCGGTCGTCACATTATTAAAAATAAGGGAAAGTGCATCCGGGAATGTCGGTGGTTCCTGTAATAACGCAATTGGCGGAATCCAGGTTGTCATCTGCAATGGGAAAGAAATTAATAACACCACATAACCGACCATAGCCGGGTTAAAAGGATTTTGTCCTAATCCACCATATACATGTTTCCCCAATAGCACAGCGCAAGCGGTACCGATTAGAATTACCCAATAGGGCGCATAGGGTGGAATTGCCATCGCAAGAATAAGCGCGGTTAATACCACACTAAAATCCCCGATATAAAAAAGCGTTGGTTTTTTACGTAGTTTGGTTACTCCAAATTCCAATAGAAGGGCACAGCTCACAGCTAATAGGATTTGAATCAACACACCAAAACCAAAGTAATATAACTGGGCGGCCAGTGCCGGTAACATAGCAAGGATCACCCAAAGCATAATTCGGGCTGTGAGTTTGCCGGAATGCACATGGGGTGAGCTGGTCATATTTTTAAACATGGATCTATCTCAATTTCTTTATTTTATTGTTGCTTGGCGGCATCCATAGCCGCTTTTTTCGCTTTAGCGCGAGCAATAGCGGCCGCGACAGCGGCTTTCTTCGGATCAGTCTCATCGGTTGTCGATACAGTTTCCATTGGCGTTCTTTCAGCAACAGCAGTAGTGCTATCAGTTTGAGCCGCTTTTTTCGCTTTAGCACGGGCAATGGCAGCCGCGACAGCCGCTTTCTTTGGATCAGCCTCATCGGTTGTCGATGCAGTTTCCATTGGCGTTCTTTCTGCAACAGCTGTGGTGCTATCAGCTTGAGCAGCTTTTTTCGCCTTAGCGCGAGCAATAGCAGCCGCGACAGCGGCTTTCTTCGGATCAGTCTCATCGGTTGTCGATGCAGTTTCCATTGGCGTTCTTTCAGCAACAGCTGTGGTGCTATCAGCTTGAGCCACTTTTTTCGCCTTAGCACGAGCAATGGCTGCCGCAACAGCGGCTTTCTTCGGATCAGTCTCATCGGTTGTCGATGCAGTTTCCATTGGCGTTCTTTCAGCAACAGCAGTGGTGCTATCAGTTTGAGCTGCTTTTTTTGCTTTAGCACGGGCAATGGCAGCCGCGACAGCGGCTTTCTTCGGATCGGTTTCAGCCGCTATTGATGCCGTTTCTGTTACTGTATTTTCAGCAACAACAGTGGCAGCACTATTGAGTTGAGCTGCTTTTTTTGCCTTAGCACGGGCAAGTGCTGCGGCAACAGCGGCTTTTTTATCATCGCTTGCTGAATCATTTGTTGCCGTTGATGAGGTATCAACTTGTGTTGATTTTTCAGTTTCCGCAGCTTGTTTGGCTAAGCGTCGGGCTTTGCGTAAGGCCATTAATTGTGAATTATCCGGTTGAACTTCCCCTTGTTCGGAAATCACCGTTTTAATTTCAAGTGGCGTATTTTCAGCTTGTTTGGCTTTTAACCGAGCAAGTGCAGCTGCAACCGGGTCTTCGCCTTGGTTTTGTGCGACTTCTTGGCGGCGATTTTCTGCCGCTTGTTGGGTGCGGGCTTTACGCGCCTCTTGTTCCCGTTCCATACGGGCCTGTTTGGCTTCAAAACGGGCTTTAGCTTCTGCTGCCTTAATTTCTTTTTCTTTGATTTCCCAAATTTTGGCTTTTTCTTGGCGGAAATATTGGATCAGTGGAATATGGCTTGGGCAAACATAGGCACAAACTCCACACTCAATACAATCTTTGAGAGAATATTCTTCAGACTTTTTGTGATCTTCACTACGTGCAAACCAATAGAGCTGTTGCGGCATTAAATTAACCGGACAAGCATCGGAACAGGCAGAGCAGCGAATACAGGATTGTTCAGGTTCAGGTTCGCCGTATTCGAAATGATCCGGTGCAAGCAGACAGTTGACGACCTTGCTTACCGGTGCTTTTAAATCAAAGAGCTGTAGGCCCATCATCGGCCCGCCGGCAAATACCGGAAAACGAGCATCGAATTGATAGCCATAATGCGCTAATAATTCATTAATTGGGGTACCTAAACGCACCCAATAATTTCCTTTTTGGCTAATTTTATCGCCGGTCAGGGTGACTACGCGTTCAATCAATGGCTCATCGTCAATTATCGCTCGCTTAATTGCAAAAGCCGTTCCGACATTATGCATCAATACACCGATATCTGAAGAACGGCCACCGGCCGGCACTTCCATACCGGTTAGTACATAAATCAATTGTTTCGCGGCACCGGAAGGGTATTTGGTTGGAATGATCCGCAGTTCGATATCATCGGCACCATTGAGATGACGTTTTAACGCGCTAATAGCCTCCGGTTTATTGTCTTCAATGGCGATCACGACTTTTTCCGGTCTTAGCAGATAACGCAAAATACGTACACCTTCCAAGATTTCGTCGGTGTAATCACGCATTAGGCGATCATCGCAACTAATATAAGGTTCGCATTCAGCAGCATTGATAATTAATAGCTTGACCTTAGATTCCGCAGAATGGATTTTTGCCGCAGTTGGAAATACTGCGCCACCTAGCCCGGCCACTCCAGCTTGATAAATCCGCTCTACTAATTGTTGCGGTGGCAGATGTAGATAGTCGGCTAAGGGGGATTGTTCACGCCATTGATCTAGGCCGTCAGCCTCGATATGCACCATTATTTCCGTAAGACCTGAAGGGTGGGCTGCCACATAAGGCGCAATATCTTTTACAAGGCCGGAAGTAGGGGCGTGAATCGGCAACTCGCGTAGCCCATCACCTTGGGTGAGTGGTTGGCCTTTGAGCACGCGATCGCCGACTTGTACCAATAAACGCCCCGGATTGCCGGCATGTTGTTTAACTGGCACATAAAAATCTTTGCTTAAAGGAGCTGCACTAATCGGTTGGTGATTGGATTGTGCTTTCATTTCAGGAGGATGAATTCCACCTTTAAACTGCCAAAGTTTACCGCTGGCAAAACGACTTAATACATCGGCCATTTATTCCCCCACCACTAATTTTTTCTCATTATCAGTGGTATTTACCACGGGAATTACCAATTTAGCATCGAATTTCCAGTTCCAATTATCCACTTGCGGTTTTACATCAATCATTTTTATACAATCCGTCGGGCAAGGTGCTACGCAAAGGGTACAGCCGGTACAAAGATCGGCGATGACTGTATGCATGGCTTTATTGGTACCAATAATGGCATCGACCGGACAGGCTTGAATACATTTGGTGCAACCAATGCACATTTCTTCATGGATTAGGGCAACTTGGGTCACCGGCTCTTCTTGTGCATCACCGCTAGGTACATCAACGCCCATAATCTCAGCGATCTTCACTATCGTAGGTTGTCCACCGGGTATGCATTTGGTGATGCTATCGCCATTGGCAATGGCTTCGGCATAAGGGCGACAACCGGGATAACCACATTGTCCGCATTGGCTTTGCGGCAAAATCGCATCGATTTTATCCACCACGGGATCGGCTTCGACCTTAAGTTTGATAGAGGCATACCCCAAAATAGCCCCAAATAGTAGCGCCAACAAACTGATGGCAAGTAACAGATACATTATTTCTTCTTATTCCAAAACAAACCGATAAAAATTACCGTAACGGTAATGGCAAATAACCAATAAATCATTTCACTAATCCTGTGAAGCCCATGAAAGCCAAGGACATTAATCCGGCAGTGATCAAGGCAATAGACGAACCACGAAATGGCAAGGGCACATCAGCGGCTGCTAAGCGCTCGCGTAACGCGGCAAATAGCACCAATACCAAAGCAAAACCGGCGGATGCGCCAAAACCGTAAACCACTGATTCGGTGAGGTTATGCGCTAAATTTACGTTCAATAACGCAACGCCTAATACGGCACAGTTGGTGGTGATAAGCGGAAGGAAAATACCCAAGAGACGATATAGGGTTGGGCTGGTTTTATTGATCACCATTTCGGTAAATTGCACCACCACAGCGATCACCAAAATAAATACCAAGGTGCGTAAGAAAAGCGCATTAAATGGCATTAACAGATAATGATCCACTAAATAGGCACACAGGGAGGCTACGGTTAACACAAACATCGTCGCCAATCCCATGCCGAGTGCGGTTTCAATTTTTTTCGATACGCCCATAAAAGGACAAAGCCCCAAAAATTTAACCAACACGAAATTGTTAATCAGCGCGGTGCCGATGATAAGAAGAAGATAATGTGTCATGCGATAGCCTCAAATGTAGACCGCGTATTATGCGGATTTTATCGCCTTAGAACAATAGGAAATTTGGGGTACATAGACGGCCTTTAAAGGGGGCTAAATGTGACATCTAAACGCCCCCTTGGATTACTGCTTTTTATTAAAAATAACATGTAAGTTATTGATTTTATTGATGTTGAATAAAAACTTAAATCAAATGTGACATTTTACTGTTTAACCAGCCGACTGTTCGTTCATTAAAGGCAAATCGGCCGTTGGGTGAAAGTATTGGTAAATTTGCGGCAATAACTGGGCAATCAAATTTAATTGTTGCAAGGGTTGGCTGAAAGCGGCTTTTTCTGCGGCCTGGCTTTCATCCCATTGGATTTCCTTCAACCCTAGCTCGATATTGAGTTGTAATTTATCAAATACTTCAGGGGATAATTTTTCAATATTTTCTAACACATACAGCACTTTTTTAGCGCAAGGATAGAAACCGGCCAAGAATTGGGTGCTTTGCTGCAAACGACTCATTTTTTGTCGATATGCCCCTAATGCGGAAATATAGCTGAGCAATGAGTAATTCATTTTCAGTAAATCAAATCCCTGTTGCAAATAGCTCTGATATTTGTCCGGTTCATTGTTCATATTGGACAGGGTGGCACTGAGGGCTGCCGCATATTGATGGGCGTTACGGCGCGCAATGCGATATTGCAGATCATTGGATTGGCCAAATTGTAATTGGCTTAAAATATGTAATAGATATTGCGCATCACTATAGATAGCCTGACGGCTGACCTTATCCAGTTGCAAATATTTCCAATCGGGCCATAGATAGGAAACGGCCACCCAAGAAATGGCTGTACCAATCAGGGTGTCGAGTAGGCGCGGTAATAATGCGGCTTCACTACTAAGACCGGCTACATCGAAGCTAATCAATACCTGTAAGGTAATAAAGAAGGTGGAATAGCTATAATTATTACTGCGGAAAAAGAAAAATAGGGTATTGGTTAACACCAATAGTCCTAATTGCATTTCCAGGGTTGGATTTAAATAAGGCAATGCGGAGCCGACTAATACACCCAAAATCGTTCCCACAATCCGTTGCCGTAAACGGCTTTTTGTGGCGGAGTAGTTGGGTTGGCAAACAAATACGGCGGTGAGCAAAATCCAGTAGCCCAAGTTAAATTGGAAAAATTCTACAATTGAACAGCATAGCAAAACTACCAACGACAGGCGCACTGCGTGGCGGAATAATTGGGATTCAAAGGTGCAATTCTCTAGGATGGCAGCAACGATATTTTTTAGGCCGGTAATTTGCACTTCATAGATCTGGGCATATTTTTCCTGATCCGGATTATCCTGCTCTAATTGACGTAATTGCCAGTTGATACTTTGTAGGTTATCCAACAGTGTTTGAATTGCGGTTAGCTCATCGGCATCCGGATGTTGGCGAGCGTACAATTCAAAGGATTGCATGGTGCCTTGCAGGGCTTTATCAACCCGCAGATTGTAGTGATAAGGTTGATTTTGTCGTAATGCAGCGGTCATTTCATGGCAGGCTTGAGCCTGTAATTCCCAAAGACGCTGAATACGGAAAATTAAATCGGTATTTTTGAGGGTTTCGGCTAATTGTTGATAATCAAAATGGCTGGAGTTGGCCCGTTCATGAATATCTTGAGCGATAAAGTAATAGCGCAACATTCGTTGGGTGCGAGGATGGCGATGTTGTCCCCGAATACGGTGAAACAAGGCTGTGCGAACTAAATTAAAGGCGCTTACTACATTGGCATTTTTCATCGCCACATTCAGTTGCTTGTGTTCAATTTGCTCAATTTCATCGGGATCGAAAAAGGTGGATTTAGCATCTAAATATTCACCCAGGGCACAGAAGGCTTTGGCGACGTTTTCTTGCACCGGACGATTGGGAAAAAACAGATAAACAATGAGTGTGACTACGCTATACAACAATGTGCCGAGCAGGATCATTAAAGGATTAATAAACCAACTTTGCTGATTATCGGGTAAGTAGGTGAGGGTGGTATAGACTGCGACTACTAGTGTTCCAAAAGCGATGGTGTTATAGCGTGGCCCAACCGCACCAATCATGGTAAAAATAAAGGTTATTGCGGTCATCAGCAAAATATATTGGAGCGGTTGTCCGATATTTAGCTGTACGATAAAAGTGGAGATAGAAAAAGCCACGAGGGTATAAAACACATTTTTTAAACGACCAGTTAGGCGATTGTCCAAATCCACTAAACCACCGGCAATAATCCCCAAAACTAAGGGCATGGCCTGTGCCGAAATATCAAATGCCCAAATGCCGACAGCCGCCAAATTGAGTGCAATAAACACCGGAATGGCTGCAATGACTTTCGCATTTAGCCAACGATTCATGCTTTTTCCTTCTTCAGTTGATGTAATAAAAAAGTGAGCCTAAAGCCCACTTTTCTTTCTTATTGTTAACAAATTATTTTTGTTTTTTAGCCCAGTTCAAGAAACGGGTTTGGGTTTCTTTATCGGCTTGTTGGAACCAATATTGTAATTGTTGTTCAGCAACATTTTCCCCTTGCACCACAATTTTGCCTTTGCTGGCTTTAGTGGAGGCAACACCCGGCATTGCGGCCGCATTACCGGCAGCAAAAGCGGCAACTGCAGCTGGTGCGTTAGAGGCGTTATATTCCGCTAAATCGCTTACTACGTTGGCCGTTGGGAAAAGCCCTTCTTGTTTTAACACATCCACTTTAGCATCAACAGCTTGACCGGATTTGGTGGTAACGGTGATGGATGGGGCTTTGTTGAATTTTTCAGCATCGTCTTTAGAACGAATGGTTGGTGCGGTAATTTGTAAATCTTGGCTGTTACCTTGGAAAGTCACGATAATTGGCGAGGATTCAAATAATTCTTGGTTATTGGCTGAACCAAGCACTTCTGATAAACGAACTACGGCCTGGTGGGTTTGACCTGCTTCGGCGTTAAATGAAGTGGTATTTTTTAGCAAGGATTTAGAGGCTTTTTGGCCATCTACGGCTAAAACGGAAAGATTGGATGACGCATTGACCATCCCTGCCATTGAGCTGCCGCTGGCTGTGAGTACTGCCAAACCCAGTGCAATTGCGCGTAATTTCATAATTACTCCTTTTATATTTATAAATGAAACAAGTGGTTGCGTATGCTATGCTAATTTTCATCAAATGGAAATAGGCAAAAGGCCGAATTTTGTATGTTTATGGAGCAATCATGATAGCAGGCAAATTTCAAGTGTATGGGCGTGTGCAAGGCGTCGGATTTCGTTACTTTACTTGGCGGCAGGCACAAAAACTAGGGGTGTACGGTACGGTGCGCAATTGTCTAGATGGTAGTGTTGAGGTGATTGCCCAAGGAACACCGGAAGCTGTCGCTCAATTATCGACTTGGCTTCACCAAGGACCGCCAAGTGCTAATGTAGAACGGGTTTTACAATCGGATATTGAGATGCGCGATTACCCGGATTTTCGCGTATTACATAGTTGGGATTAGACATTTAGCGCTAAAACGCCCCATCAATTTTCTACGTTTTTCTTTAAATAACACCTAAGTCATTGATTTTATTAGGGTTGATTTTAAAACTTAAAATTCGTCCGTTTTTTGCGTAGAATGCGCGCCTTTTGGGAGAATGAGATGCAGCAACAAACCAGAGAGCATTTGCAACAATTGCAAATCGTCATGCAGCGTCTGCAATTATGGCAGACCAATCCACCGGCGCCGGCCGCCTTTATTAGCGAACAACCTTTTGCGTTGGATACCATGGAACCGACTGAATGGTTACAGTGGATTTTTATTCCCCGCATGCATGCCTTATTAGACAGCGGTGCTGCATTGCCGAGTCAAATTGCCGTTTCCCCTTATTTGGAGGAAGCAATGGCCGAATTTGAGGCATTGTCAGAATTATTAGAACCGTTGCGCCAATTAGAAGAATTACTGCAGAATCAACAAGATGCTTGAGATTTTATATCAAGATGAAGTGCTGGTGGCGGTGAATAAACCGGCCGGAATGTTGGTGCACCGCAGTTGGTTGGATACCCACGAAACGCGTTTCGTTATGCAAACCTTGCGAGATCAGTTGGGGCGTCATGTATTTCCGATTCACCGCTTGGATCGGCCGACTTCTGGCGTATTGCTCTTTGCCTTGGATAGTGAAACCGCCAATTTACTGTGCCAACAATTTGCCGAGAAAACGATGGAGAAATCCTATTTGGCGATTGTGCGCGGTTATTTATTGGGGGAAGGACGGATTGATTATCCGTTGAAACCTCGACTAGACAAAATTGCCGATAAATTTGCTGAAACCGATAAACAGCCACAACTGGCAATTACCGATTATTGTGGTTTACAGACCGTGGAAATGCCTTACGCAGTGGGGCGTTATGCGACCAGTCGCTATTCCTTAGTACGTCTTTTCCCGCAAACTGGCCGTAAACATCAGCTACGGCGACATCTAAAACATATTTTTCACCCAATTTTGGGTGATACCCAATATGGTGATCTGCATCAGAATCGAGCATTGACAACCCATTGTGGGGTAAATCGTTTATTTTTACATGCTGAAATGTTACGTTTTTGCCACCCTTACAGTCATGAGATGGTGGAAATTCGGGCTGATGTAGATGAACAATGGCAAAAACTCATAGAAATTTTTGGTTGGTAGATTATGTTTGATATTCATTTAACCCACGAACAACAGCAAAAAGCGGTGGAACAAATTCAGCAATTAATGGCGCAAGGAATAAGTAGCGGAGAGGCTATTCAAATCGTCGCCAAAGCATTGCGTGAGATTCACGGTAAAGCGGAAAACGAAAAGACAAGGGAAAAATAAAATATTTTGTGATCAAGTTATCATTTTTTGAGATTGTCAGTTGAATACATAGATGAAATCGTTGAGTATACGCCCCAACAAGTTAAGGGGATAAGGCTTCCACCTTATTATTTATCTGTATTATGGCGTTGCCTAGAGGTTCAGTATGGAAATTGGAGTAGTTAAATGGTTTAACAATGCAAAAGGATTTGGGTTCATCTCCGCCGAAGGTGTGGACTCCGATATTTTTGCACATTATTCGGTGATTGAAATGGATGGATATCGCTCTTTAAAAGCCGGTCAAAAAGTGCAATTTGACGTGATCCATGGGGATAAAGGTTCCCACGCCACAAAGATTATTCCGATAGTGGAATAAACCGAACGCGTAAGCGTTCAAAAAATCTTCTCTATTTAGCGTAACTCAAAGGCAAGGTTTAAAAACCTTGCCTTTTTTATTGCAGTTATTTTTTCAGTAGATTTTTCAAGCCCGCTTTCATTGCGGTCATTTGGCTTTCATACAAGGCCTTACTTTCCCGTTCATCAATCATATACATGATGGTTTCAGATAGAGTCATTTTCATTTTTTGGGAATAGCGCGACAAACGAAACCAAACCGCATATTCCAAATCGATAGATTTTTTCTTGGTGGATTGTTTTTCCGCATTGAAAAAGCGTTTACGGCGGGCACGAATCGCTTGATCTAATTTTACCGGTAAATCGGCTGAGAGATGGTTACTAATCCATTCTTCGATTTTTTCCGGATAATTTTGGCATTCGATTAATTCCTGTACTTTGCTTTCTTCTAGGCTATTTTCCGCATAACGGGTGATTTTTTCGCCTTCGCGATGTTTGCGAATTAAATAGCTCCATTTCCAACTGGCTTCTTGGTTTTCAAGTTTTTGATATCTCATAATTTCGTATTCTTTAGTGACGTGGTAACCGAACCAATGTTACGCGTTTTAAAGGGATTTTTCCAGCAGATTTTTATAACGGATTCTCACTGGGGAACAACTATGCGATAATGCAGATAATTTTTTTAACCAGAGATATCTTGTGACCTCCAGCGCCTTTCTAGAACAAGCCTTAAATTGGCAATCCTTGCAACCTGAATTAACCTTAAATCAACTTTCACCGGAAAAAGTCGGCTTTTGGGATTTGCAGCCAAATGCAGCTCAAGCACTTTCCTTATTTTTAGCCCATCCGAAACGCTCTTTATTTATTTTAAAAATTGATGAAGCGGCTGAATATCAAGCCTTACTGAGTCAGTTTATAACCGAGATACGCCCAACTCCAGATGCGATTTTTGGAGTGAATTATCAGGTTGAGCAAGGGGATTCCTTTTCTTTTCCGCAGGTTTATGTTGAGCCGGCTCAAGATCTCACCGACAACTTTGCCTCTCAAGGCGAGGTCATTACAGCGTTAAATTGCGATCAGTTTCAGCTTTTTGGCAAGGTGCGTCAGCATCCAAGTTCGCAGGATATTTTATTAAGCAAAGGTTTGGTACACCAAGCAAACGGCGGTGTGTTAATACTGAGCGCTGCATGCCTGCTAAATCAATTTGATTTATGGCAACGCTTAAAACATCTGTTACAAACCCAGACCTTTGATTGGCAATCGGCTCATCCTTTTAAAGCGCTGCCTTGTGATATTCCAAGTATGTCGCTTGATTTAAAAGTGATTATTTTGGGAAATCGCACGGAAATTGCGACCTTAGGTGAATTGGAAGAGGCTCTTTATCAATTTGCCGATTATGCGGAAATTGAAAGTTATTATTCCATTGCCGAAATGGAAAACCAGCAAACTTGGGCGAATTATGTGTTATGTCAAGCCGCTGAATTAGCATTAGATCTGGACTCCGGAGCATTAAATAAAATCTATCAATTATTGGTACGGGAAAGTGAAGATCGCTTATTAATCGATATTTCACCGCTAACCATTCGTGAAATGTTACTGAATGCTGCGACGTTGTCACAAAAACAAACCTTAACCGCCGACGATTTTGAAGCCGTTTTCCAGCAAAAACGTCAACAACATGGTTTTTTGCGGGAGCGAACCTATGCCGATATTCTCAACGAGCAAATTTATGTGGAAACTGATGGTGAAATTGTTGGCCAGATTAATGGCCTATCGGTGATTGAATATCCGGGCACACCGGTTTGTTTTGGCGAGCCTTCGCGGATTAGTTGTTTGGTGCAATTTGGTGATGGTGAAGTCGTCGATGTAGAACGTAAAAATGAATTAGCGGGTAATCTCCACGGAAAAGGGATGATGATTTCTGAAGCTTGCCTTGCCGGAATTTTAGATTTGCCTTCCCAATTACCTTTTTCCGCGTCTTTGGTATTTGAGCAATCCTATGGTGAGATTGATGGCGATAGTGCTTCTCTAGCGATTTTTTCCGTGTTGATTAGCGCGCTTGCCGATTTACCGTTGCCACAAAATATTGCAATTACCGGCACCATTGATCAATTTGGATTGGTGCATGCGGTTGGTGGGGTTAACGATAAAATCGAAGGCTTTTTCACAATTTGTCAGCGTCGCGGTTTAACCGGAAAACAAGGAGTCATTATTCCTGCCACAACCATACAGCAACTCAGTTTATCCAACGATGTAGTTGAGGCGGTAAAAAACGAGCAATTCTTTATTTATCCGGTGGAAGATATTTATCAAACCGCCAGCATTTTGTTTGATCGTGATTTGTTGGAAGAAAAAGAAGATTATGCCAAGGACAAAGAACCGATTTCCCGCTTAATTCAAAAACGTATTGCATTCCGTTCGGAAACGCCGAAAAAAGGATGGCTGGATTTCTTTAAATCCTAATTGAAAAAAGCGAACTTCGGTTCGCTTTTCTTTTATATCTTGTCGTTTACTGACTGCTCCGACAACTTTAGCTAACAACTGTTCGCTATTTACTTCATTTAAGTTTCCCCATAGAATGCGCGACTATTGCTTAATCCCAAGCAAAATCAGTTTAATGAGGAAATCACAATGCCAAACACTTGTACACCAAACATCAAAAGTAGCTATACCTATGAAGATTTATTAGCTTCCGGTCGCGGCGAATTATTTGGTAAAGAAGGTCCACAACTCCCGGCTCCGACCATGTTGATGATGGATCGTATTGTAAAAATGACCGAAGACGATGGTGCTTTTGGCAAAGGATATATTGAAGCCGAGTTAGACATTCACCCGGATTTACCGTTTTTTGCTTGTCACTTTATCGGTGATCCGGTAATGCCGGGCTGTTTAGGCTTAGATGCGATGTGGCAATTAGTCGGTTTCTTCCTTGGTTGGGTTGGCGGCAAAGGTAAAGGTCGTGCATTAGGTGTAGGTGAAGTGAAATTTACCGGACAAATTCTCCCAACTGCGAAAAAAGTGATTTATCGCATCAATATGAAACGTGTAATTAACCGTAAATTGGTAATGGGAATGGCTGATGGTGAAGTGGAAGTTGATGGTCGCGTAATCTATACTGCAACCGATTTAAAAGTGGGTTTATTCCAAGATACTTCCAGCTTCTAATTGATTTGAATCGTAAAAAAGCCGCATTGTTGATGCGGCTTTTTATTTAGCCCTGTCACGAAAATTTGTTTTTTATATGGGTCCTATAAAAATCAATAGGTTAGGTTGGTTTTTAACTAAAATAAACAAATTATATCGGGCATTTTTATGTCACATTGCTAAATGACTTAATCCACAATATCGATAAACTCTGCGTTTAATACGGTGGCTAAGTCCTGTGGCGCTAATTCTACACTCAATCCCCGTTTTCCACCGGACACATAAATAGTTTGAAACTCCAATGCCTCGGAATGAATAACAGTTTTCACCCGTTTTTTTTGTCCTAATGGGCTAATGCCACCCACCAAATATCCTGTGCTTTTTTGTGCAGCCTCTTTATCTGCCATTTCAACCTTTTTCACACCAACGGCTTTTGCCGCTTTTTTTAAATTCAACATATTGGCCGTTGAAAGAACAAAGCAGGCCAGCTTTTTCTGATCACCATTTTCTGCAACCAATAGGGTTTTAAAGGACTGATGGGGATCAAGACCGAGTTTTTCAGCGGCTTCATCGCCAAAATGAGTGTTGTTTGGGTCGTGATCATAGGTATGCAAAGTGAAAGGGATTTTATGTTTTTTTAATAAATCAATTGCCGGAGTCATGCTATTTCCTTCTATATTTAGCGGGGTAATTTCGGTAGAATGCCGCGTTCGAAAAAATATTCTACAGTGGAGAGAAAAATGGACGCAAGCCTAAATATTGCCATCGCAGCAGAATTTGAACTATGCGAAAAAATTGCCGAAGCCCTTGAGCAAACTCAGTTGGAAATAGAGAAAGTTTCCATTGTGGAAATCTATCCCTTTGAAGAAGAGCAAGCAGTGCGTTTTCGTAATAAAGCCGTTGCTCAATTAGCGCCCGAAGAGGTTGAATGGGAAAGTGTTAATTATCTGTTGTTTGCCGGTCAAATCGAACAAGCGCCACTGTTAGCCCAAGCGGCAGAAAGCGGCTGCGTAGTCGTGGATTTAAAAGGTATTTGTTCCGCATTATCCGATGTACCGGTTGTAGTACCAACCATTAATGAGCAAGCTCTCACGGAGTTAAGACAACGTAACATTGTTAGCTTGCCGGATCCACAAGTGAGCCAACTGGCTCTATCTCTAGCTTCTATCACACAGCAAACGAATTTAACTCAGGTTTTTGCAACATCACTTTTGCCGGCTTCTTATACCAATGGAGAAACCGTTAATAAACTGGCCGGGCAAACTGCACGTTTACTCAATGGTATGCCACTAGAAGAGGGGGAAACCCGCTTTGCTTTTGATGTTTTTCCACAGCAAGCCACGAATTTAAATCTGCAATTACAAAAAATCTTTCCGCAGTTGGACAATGTGATTTTCCATCAAATTCAAGTGCCCGTATTCTACGGCATGGCACAAAAAGTGACCGCACTTTCAGATTATGAATTTGATTATCAGCCCCAACAAAGCGAATTGATTGAATTACACGATAGCCTTATTACGCCTGTGATTAACGGTGAAAATGAAAATGGTGAAGACAGCGTAAAATTGCATATCAGCCAACAAAGTGCGGTTGAAAATGGGATTGAATTTTGGACGGTTGCCGATGAGCAACGTTTCAACATCGCCTTATTGGGCGTGAAATTGCTTGAAGCTATTTATTATCAAGGTTATTAATTGAAGGGAAAACCAATGCAACAATCGTTACTTGAACGGCTTTTTTCAATTAAAGAAAAGGGCAGTACTACTAAAACTGAAATTATCGCCGGTATCACCACCTTTTTTACAATGGTGTATATCGTATTTGTGAATCCATCCGTATTAGGCGATGCCGGCATGGATAAACAGGTCGTGTTCGTCACCACCTGTTTAATTGCCGCACTAGGCACTATCGCCATGGGCTTATTCAGTAATTTACCGATTGCTCTCGCACCCGCCATGGGGCTAAATGCGTTCTTCGCTTATGTAGTTGTCGGCAAGCTGGGATATTCATGGGAAGTGGGCATGGGCACTATTTTCTGGGGCTCTATCGGTTTATTCGTGTTAACCTTATTCCAAATCCGTTATTGGCTTATGGCTTCCATTCCGCTTTCACTACGGGTGGGAATTGGTGCCGGTATCGGCTTTTTTATTGCGTTAATTGGCTTTAAAAATATGGGATTGGTTGTAGCCAATCCGGCGACCTTGGTTGCGTTAGGCAATTTACATGATCCGAAAGTCTTGCTTGGTGTATTAGGCTTTTTCATTATCGTGGTCTTAGCCGCCCGCAATATTTTTTCCGGTGTATTAATTTCTATTGCGGTAGTGACTGGATTAGCGCTTTTAGTTGATGATCAAGTCATGTTCCAAGGCATTGTTTCTATGCCGCCAAGTCTAGGCGCGGTCGTGGGTAAAGTGGATATTGCCGGCGCGTTAGATACAGCTTTGCTTGGCATTATTTTCTCCTTCCTACTGGTGAATCTATTTGACTCATCGGGCACTTTGCTGGGCGTTACCGATAAAGCCGGTTTCAGCGATGAAAAAGGCCGTTTCCCGAAAATGAAACAGGCCCTGTATGTGGATAGTGTCAGTGCAGTAGTGGGTTCTTACATCGGCACATCGGCTATCAGTACCTATATCGAAAGTGGCGCCGGCGTTTCCGTTGGCGGTAGAACCGGTTTAACGGCTGTTACAGTCGGTGTCTTATTCTTACTCACGATTTTCTTTTCTCCGCTTGCTAGTGTGGTACCGGCTTATGCAACAGCCGGAGCATTGGTGTATGTAGGGATTTTAATGGCATCCAGTCTTATTCGTGTGAGCTGGGAAGATTTAACTGAAGCCACTCCGGCCTTTATCACCGCGGCCATGATGCCATTTACCTATTCCATCACTGAAGGGATTGCCTTTGGCTTTATTAGCTATTGCGTGATGAAGGTAGGTACGGGTAGAATACGCGAGGTCAACGCCCCGGTGTGGGTGGTGTCTTTATTGTTTGTAGCCAAATTCGTTTGGGTTGGCTAATTTCATAGAGGCGTAATTTATTACGCCTTCATTTTTTATAGCATTGCAACAAGGAGTGCGTTATGCAAAATATTCTTTTTATCGTCAATGATTCCACATACAGTGGAGAAAAAACCTTCAATGCGGTTCGTTTCGCTATTAATATGAAAGAAGAGCACAGCAAGGATGTAAATATCAAATTATTTTGCTTTTCTGATGCGATTTTATGCGGTATCGCAGGACAAAATCCAAATGAAGGGTTCAATATCCAACAACTTATCGATATTTTAGCGGCACAAGGTGCTGAAATTAAACTTTGCACCAGCTGCGTAAAAGCTCGTGGTTTATTAGATGCTAAATTAATCGATGGCGTTACCCTCGGTACTTTAGACGATGTCTCCGAATGGACATTATGGGCCGATAAAGTATTAACTTTCTAATCCCAAACGCAGAACAATAAAAAAGGTGCTAATCGAAAGATTGCACCTTTTTTATTTACTTTCCCCACCCAAGCCTCCACGGCTTATGGCCAAAATCGGCATTTAAACCCGATAAAATCCATTTTTAAATTATTACTGATAAAATCAATGACTTACGTGATATTTTGGCAAAAACTTTTATTTTTAATGGGGCGTTTTAAGCTAAACCGCTCCACCAATCCCAACAAACTTCTCAACAAAGGCAACGATCTTTTGGAAAATGCTTTGTTTTTTCGTGAGATATTGCGGATTAAGAGGACTCATTTTCGGTAGGGTATCATTTAAATCCGTACCTTGTTCGCTAGCATATCCGCGTTTTAAGGACACGTTAATATAGCGCTTCGCGGCATCAATATTCAGGCCTTCACTGCTAATTAATTCGTCAGCTTCTTTCTGTTGCTCTTTTTGGGCAAATTGGAAGAAGGATTCAATAATACCGGCTTTATCGACAATGCTATCTAAGTCAGTTTGATTGATAAAATCTACGATCAGACCTTCTTTGGCTCGATTACCTAGACTCGCTCGGATAGTGGTTCGAATTTCATCAATCAGCTCAGCTTTATTTTTCATTTTCTTGTTGTGTTCAAAAATCAATTCTAAGATGTAATCCAGATTGATTTCTTGGGATTTTAATAAATCCACTTCAAACACCACATCATCCCAATCAATGGTCGATTTTGCTTTTTCCTCGCCATCTTTTTGACGACGGAGCCAATCCCGAATATCGTTGTATGTCGAACGGTAATTTTGAATGCTACGTTCGCTTGGCATATCAATAGGTTGCATTTCAGCAAAAGCTTCGTCCGTTAAATAATATTTTTCTTTAAAGGCTTCAACGGCTTTTGCATCGCTGGTATCGAGCGCTTGAAATGCCTGCAAAGCAGCGAACTCATCGTAGTTTTGCAGAATATTTTCAACTCGCAAATATTCACCAAATAATTTCACAAAGTCTTTTTTGTCTTTTTCCGTTTGAATTTCATCAGGATCCGGGAAGCGTTCTTGCAATTCAGCAATAACCTCTAAATACCCACGACGGGCCACACCCGAATCGGTAAAGCCTTCCATATATTCTTGGTAACTTTTTTCCAAAACGACATTGCGCGTATTGGATTTACCGAAAAGGGTAATCGCATCAATGGTATCTTGTTCCAAGTCGCGGAAGGTTACAATGTTGCCGAAACTTTTGGTGCTGTTGTAAATGCGATTTGTACGAGAATAAGCTTGAATCAAACCATGGTAACGAAGATTTTTATCCACAAATAACGTGTTTAAGGTTGGCGCATCAAAACCGGTTAAAAACATTCCAACGACAATCAGTAAATCCACCTCTTTGTTTTTGACGCGTTTGGCGAGATCACGATAGTAGTTTTGGAACGATTTACCATCCACATCATAGCTTGTCGCAAAATAGCCGTTGTAATCATCAATGGCAGATTTTAAAAATTCCTTAGCAGAGGAGTTCATTGCCTCCACTTCAAAACTTTCATCGACAATATCGCCAATCGCATCTTGTTCTTCGTTTGCCGCAAAAGAGAAGATCGTTGCAATCTTCAGCGGATTTGGAACTGTGCTTTGTAAACGTTTAAAAGTTTGGTAGTAAACTTTGGCCGCATCCACACTACTTACCGCAAACATGGCATTAAAGCCATTGTTACCGGCATTAAAGCGATGGGTCTTTTGTTTGAAATTATCTAGAACATATTGGGCAATTTGCTCAATACGTTTAGGTTGTAAAAAGGCTTGTTTTTTCTCGAGTTTTGTTAGCGCTTCAAGATTTTTTTCGGTTTCAATACTCTTGAATTGTGGCCGAACATCATTGTAATCCACTTTAAATTTCAGCACTTTTTCGTCACGAATCGCATCGGTGATAATGTAAGAGTGGAGTTGGATTCCAAACACGCTTTCTGTAGTTTCCGCACCTAGGGCGTTACCTTTACGAATTAATTTTCCATCAATAATGTCATCGCCAAAAATCGGTGTGCCAGTAAAACCAAATTGATAGTATTTTTTGAATTTTCTTGTTAGATTTTTTTGTGCTTCACCAAATTGAGAACGATGGCATTCATCAAAGATAAACACGACCTGTTTATCGTAAATCGGTAACTTATCTTCCGATTTCATCAGGTTGTTGAGCTTTTGAATGGTGGTAACAATGATCTTATTGTCGTCCTTTTCGATATTGCGTTTTAGCCCCGCCGTACTTTCCGAACCATTCACGCTATCTGGTGAAAAGCGTTGGTATTCTTTCATGGTTTGATAGTCCAAATCCTTTCTATCAACCACGAAGAATACTTTTTCAATAAAGTCTAATTCCGTTGCAAGGCGTGCAGCTTTAAAGCTGGTAAGCGTTTTACCTGAGCCGGTGGTGTGCCAAATGTAGCCACCACTTTCTTTATTGCTCCAATTTTTCGCCTGATATGAACTTTTAATTTTCCATAAAATACGCTCGGTGGCGGCTATTTGATAGGGGCGCATAATCAATAGGGTGTTAGAAACATCAAACACGCAGTAATTTACCAACACATTAAGCAGGGTATGTTTTTGCAAGAATGTCGCCGTAAAATCCTTTAAATCTTTAATCAGAGTATTTTTTGCCGTAGCCCAATTCATTGTGAAGTCGTAGCTGTTCTTATCGCGTTTGGTGGTATTGGCAAAATAACGGGTATCCGTGCCATTAGAAATGACAAAAATCTGAATATATTTAAAGAGAGAATTTTCTTTATTGAAACTTTCTTTGCTGTAGCGGTGAATTTGATTAAAGGCTTCACGAATAGCCACACCGCGTTTTTTCAGTTCGATATGCACAAGCGGTAAACCATTGACCAAAATCGTCACATCATAACGATTGTCATAGCTGCCGGTTTGTTCAAATTGATTGATAACTTGCAGGGCATTATTGGCAAGATTTTTCTTATCTAGCAGATAAATATTCTGAATGTGTCCATCATCAAACACAAAATCATAAATATAGTCATCATGAATTTTACGGGTTTTCTCGATTAGACTATCGCTCGGTTTATCTAAATATTCTTCTAAAAAACGTCGCCATTCCGCATCAGAGAAAACTACATTATTCAATCGTTGTAATTGCGCTCGTAAATTTTTAACCAAATCATCATGATTATTGAGACCCTGCAAATACTCATAGCCTTGCGCTTGTAAATCACGAATAAATTCACGCTCAAGTCTCCCTTCCGTTTGGTAACCAGCATTAGGCTCTTCAACAAACTTATTATATTGATCTAAAACGATAAAATTATTGGATTCGGCGATGGTTTTATATTGGGTCATAAGGGTTCCTTAATTCTTTTGCTTTTTCAGATCTTTTTGCCAGTTTTCTAAACTTTCTAAATCTTCAGTATCTATTTACAATGTTTTTGCCTGATATTGCTTACCATTCTGGGCAGTTATTAAGTAATCCTTAATAACTGAAAACTCATCTAACTCTTTGTCTTGTAATATATTTTTTATATGAGTGGTTATATTTGGTACAGAGGTGTCAAAAAGTTCGGAAAGCTGATTTTGGGTTAGCCAGGCCTCATTTTCAACAACTAATAAAGCAACGTGGGATTTGCCGTCATCGGTGTTGTAGATGATTAAGTCGTTCATTATTTCTTCTCAAATTTGTAGGGTGGGCTAAAGCCCACCGTTTTATTTATTTGTTAATTGGTGGGCTGAAGCCCATCCTACGGTATTGTTATATATCGCCTTTAATTTTCAAATCTGGGTTGCCTCCCCAATCTTCAGGATAGATCTCTGCTTTCACATCACGATGGAAGGAAGAATACGGCCAATCTTTTACTACCTCAACATAGCCGTGTTTCACAGGATTGTAATAAATATAATCCAAATGATTCGCCAAATCTTTATCATCACGAATTAAATGCTCCCAAAATCGGCGTTGCCAAATACCTGATTCTCGATATTTTTGTCTATTTTTATTAAATTGTCGGCATTCTTTGGGAAGTTGTCGTGTAAATTGTGTTTTTAAATATGCGATACGTATTGCGTAATTATCATCATTTTCAGGTAATTGCATCAGTAAATGAATATGATCGGGCAAAATACAAATTGCTACTGTTTCGAATGGATAATGTTCACAAGTTTGTTTATATGCAGATCTAAATTCATTGATATAGTCAGTTAGATAAGATTTTGCCCTATCTTGTAAAACAATTGTGAAAAAATACAATCCACCTTTAGTAAAATCGCGGCGATAATTAGGCATATATTATTCCAAATTGTAGTTTTGTAGGGTGGGCTTTAGCCCACCGTCTTATTTATGATTGTTAATTGGTGGGCTGAAGCCCACCCTACGGTTACGAGAAATTTAATAATAATTCCCTGTAATATTCATACCGCTTTTGGCTTTGCTCAATCGCTAAAGGCAAGCCTTCGGTGATGGAGTTAGTGCGTTTTGTAGGGTGGGCTTTAGCCCACCGTTTTATTTATGATTGTTAATTGGTGGGCTGAAGCCCACCCTACGGGTTACGAGAAATTCAATAACAATTCCCTGTAATACTCATACCTCTTTTGGCTTTGTTCAATCGCCAGCGGCAAGCCTTCGGTGATGGAATTGGTTAAAGTTTCAAATTTATCTAAGATTGAAATGATACGTTGCTGTTGTTCGAATGTAGGTACGTCAAACTCATATTGTAAAATTGCAGCTTTATCTCCTCGAGGCATTTTGGCACCTTTTGAATATTTAACGTTGTATTCAAAGAAATGTTCATTTGCCAATATATGATAAAGATAGCGAGGAAGAATGTTTTCGTCTGTTAAGCGTATAACTAACACATCTCCATTTGTTCCTCCTTTTCGATCCGATAGCCAAATTTTTCTTAAATAGGGACGAATATTTCCAATCAAAATATCATTAGGAAGATACTCAATAAACGCACCATCAGTTGGTACATAATTGGAGCTTGTTTTACCGAGTTTGTTTTGAAGTAAATTTTCTACACCTACATAATTTTCTTTATCCAACTTATCAGCCAAGATGCGTACTTTTGCATAAATTGCCACATCAATAAGTTTCTTCTTCGCCCCCCCCATATTTAATTGCTCTAAACTATCGAAAGATAACAATTTCTCCCGATAGTATTCATACTGCTTCCGGCGTAGTATAAGCTCGCTGGTAAGCTCGCTGGTAAGCGCTGTCAATGCGTCCAAAATTTTTACGATTTCGGTTTGGACGGGGAGTGGGGGGATGGGGATTAGGATTTTTTCCATCTGGTGGCTCATTAGTTTGGGATTTCCCATACCTGAATAAACATGATTCTTTGCTTCAATTGAGAGCCAATAAAATAAAAATTTATAGTTTAGTTCAAGGTTATTTTGAATTTTTATCAAGCCACAAACATTTGTGATTGAGAATTTTCCTGACCGATAAAATACTGTTCCTGCATTAGCACCATCAGTAGTCCAACTAACAAATTCTCCATCGAAGTCGAATGAGTTTATTTTTCCAATTTCACCATTATTGACAGTTTGAGAACTATATACCGGATAATCACCTAAATTATCAGCTAAATACTCCTTTGATATAACTCTCCCTCTTGTCAAAGATGCTACTTTAATTAAAGGCTTCCACTCAACCTCAGCCCCATCCAATAATTTTTCTAAAAAAGTGCGGTTGTTTTTCATGGTATTTTTTGTTGTTCCTCGTAGGGTGGGCTTCAGCCCACCGCCAGTTATCGTAAATTGGTGGGCTAAAGCCCACCCTACATTTTATCCCTCAATCTCCGCCACAATTTTGTCAATTTCAGCACGTAAGCGGTCGATATTGGCAACAGTTTGTTTAATTTCTGCGTTGAGTTTATCGATATCAATCACTTCTCGGGTGTCTTCTTGTTCTACATAAGAACTCACCGCAAGGTTGTATTCATTGTTAACGATTTCTTCAAAGGACACGGATTTGGCTAAATGCGGGACATCTTCTTTATCGGCAAACAGTTTGAGAATTTGCTCAATATGCTCCTCTTCCAAAAGGTTATTATTGGTGGCGGATTTAAATAAACCGCTGGCATCAATAAATTGGGTTTGGGTATCGGGTTTATGTTTGGAAAGCACCAAAATATTCACCGCAATACTGGTGCCGAAAAAGAGATTGGGCGCTAAGGCAATTACCGTTTCTACATAGTTATTATCCACCAAATATTGACGAATTTTTTGCTCCGCACCGCCGCGATAAAAAATGCCGGGGAAGGAGACAATCGCCGCACGACCTTTTGCTGAAAGATAGCTCAATGCGTGCAAAATAAAGGCAAAATCCGCTTTGGATTTCGGTGCAAGCACACCAGCTGGGGCGAAGCGTTCATCGTTAATTAACGTCGGATCGTCTGAGCCAATCCATTTCACGGAGTAAGGTGGGTTAGAAACGATAGCATCGAAGGGTTTATCCTCACCAAATTGCGGATTCATTAAGGTGTTGCCAAGGGCGATATCAAACTTGTCGTAGTTGATGTTATGCAAAAACATATTCATACGAGCAAGGTTGTAAGTGGTGTGATTAATTTCCTGCCCGAAGAATCCTTCTTCAATAATGTGTTCATCAAATTGTTTTTTTGCTTGCAATAATAAAGAACCAGAACCCGCCGCTGGGTCGTAAATTTTATTGACCTTATCTTGTCCATATAAAGCCAGTCGAGCAATTAGCTTGGAAACGCATTGTGGTGTAAAGAACTCGCCACCTGATTTACCGGCATTAGCGGCATAGTTGGAAATTAAAAATTCGTAAGCATCGCCGAATAAATCAATATGATTATCTTCAAAGTCACCAAAATCTAACTCGGCAACGCCTTTTAATACAGCAGCTAGACGGCTGTTTTTATCGGCAACGGTATTGCCCAAGCGGTTGCTGGTGGTATCAAAATCAGCAAATAAACCTTTGATATCCTGTTCGGAAGGGTAGCCAGTAGCGGAGTTTTCAATATCTGTAAAAATACTTTTTAGGTCTGTATTTAAATTCGGATTAGTATTGGCTGTTGCCACGACATTTTTAAATAGCTGGCTTGGATAAATGAAGTAACCTTTTGCTTTGATGGTGTCTTCTTTGATCGCTGCAATAATAGGGGCGTCATCATTAAAAGTAGAATAATCAACGCTATCATCGCCACCTTCAATATAGTTAGCAAAGTTTTCGCTGATAAAACGATAGAAAAGCGTACCCAAAACATACTGTTTAAAATCCCAACCATCGACGGAACCGCGTACATCATTAGCGATTTGCCAAATACGGCGTTGAAGTTCTGCGCGTTGTTGAATTGCTGCTGCCATAAAATCCTCTTATTTTTTAGGCTAGACATAGCCCATTGAATCTGCATCAATTTCTGATTTGAAAATGGCGCTCATTCTAGCGCATTTATCGCGCTTTCTGAAAATGTAAAAGCATTTCTGGTAATAAATTTTTCACTAAAATCCATTTTTAAACATTTCCTAATAAAATCAATGACTTGCGTGGTATTTTGGCAAAAGCTTTTATTTTTAATGGGGCGTTTTGCCAAGGGGCGGGAAAATCCCTAAAATAAGCGGTAAATTTTGTGACTGTGAATCCCCAATGAATCCATTAAATCCTCTCGAATTACCCTTAAATCAAACCAATCTTATCGAAGCCTCCGCCGGTACAGGGAAAACCTACACGATAGGTTCCCTTTATCTTCGTTTGTTATTACAGGAAAAACGCAAGGTTGAGGAAATTTTGGTGGTGACCTTTACGGAGATTGCTACCCAAGATCTCAAACGAAAAATTCGTGAACGGCTGATGGAAGCCTTGGCTTTCTTGCAGGCTTACCAAGCAACATCAGATAACCTGCCGCAAGATCCCTTTTTAACTCCATTGATTGCGAGCCTTGAGAATGTCAACGAGGGGATTCGGCGCTTGGAAGAGGCGTTGCAAAATTTGGATTTGGCGGCGATTTTTACGATTCATGGTTTTTGTCGCCGAATGTTAATGCAACATGCATTTTATTCCGGGGTGCATTTCAATTTGCAATTAGTTAAGGATTCATCGGATTTATATCGTCAATTAGCCGAAGAACTGTGGCGGCGTTATTTTTATCATTTATCGGTACGGCATAGTGCCATGATTGCCGATCTGTTGGGTTCACCTGAATCGCTTTTAGCGGTGTTAAAACCACACATTGGGCGGCAATTAGTTGTAAATGATGCTCAAGCTCAAGCATTGGGTGAGAGTATGGCGGAATTTTTGCCGAAATTGGCCGATTACGAGCAATCCCTTCAGGAGATAAAACACTTTTGGTTGGCTCAGAGTAATTTGATTGAGCAAATCCTTGAGCAGGAGTTAGCCAAAAAATACTCGGGGGGCGAAGCCAAATCCCTTAATCGTCAAAGTTATAAAAGAAATTTAGTCACTAAATGGGTATCCGAAGTTAATGCTTGGGCGCAGGATGAAAATCAATGGCAAGTAGCAAAAAAACTGCCGGAGCGTTTTACTCAAAGCGCTTTGGCACAGTACGCGGAAGAAGGCGCGATGCCCCTCGAACATCAGGTTTTTGCCGATTTGGAAGCAAAATTAGCTGCTTTGCCCACAATAGATTTTTTACAAAAAGGGTTGCAATATCATTATCTAAATGCCCTCAATCGCGGACTATTGGAATATCGTACCAAGCATGTGGAAAAAGGCTTTGATGATTTGTTGCGATTATTACAGGAAGCGCTTGAGGCCGCCCATGGCAAGGAGCTGGCAGCCTTAATTCGCCGCCAATATCCGTTTGCTATGATTGATGAATTCCAAGATACCGATGGCCGTCAATATGCGATTTTTTCCAAAATTTATCGTGAAAAACCGCAGGATGAAAAAATCGCGGGTGGGTTTATGATGATAGGCGATCCGAAGCAGGCAATTTATCGTTTCCGTGGTGCCGATATTTTTACTTATTTAGCTGCCGCAAAGGAGGCCGATGCGTGCTTTAATTTAGGTAAAAACTATCGTTCCGAAGCCCATTTAGTGCAAGCGGTAAACCGTTTATTTGATTTTCCTAATGCGCCCTTTATTTATCCTTCCATTCGTTTTTTACCGGTTTCTGCACGCGATGATGTGGCACGCTTTACCTTGCGAGGGGCACAAGAGCCGGCGTTGCGTTGTTATATAAGCGATAGCGATGATGCTATGGAACATGCCCGCGCCACCGCGATTGCCATTCAGCAATGGCTTAATGCGGCGGCTGAAGGGCAAGCTCATTTCGTTGACAAGCCGTTATTAGCGGAAAATATTGCGGTTTTGGTGCGTGATAGATATGAAGCTGGCTGGATAAAAAGCGAATTGCAAAAATTAGGTGTAGCATCGGTTTATTTATCCGAACAAAGTAGTGTTTTTGATAGTCCAGTAGCAGCGCAATTGGCGCTAATTTTAAAGGCCTGTTTGGATGTGGGGGAGCGTAGTATTTTAAACGCGATTGGTACGGCTCTATTTGCGTTAAATGCGGCGGAAATTCGCCAGATCCATCAGGATGAAAATCAATGGCAGAAATGGGCCGATGCTTTTAGCTATTATCAGCGGTTGTGGCAACGTCAGGGGATTTTGGCCATGTTGCAGCAATTGTTATTGCGTGAGCATATTTGTGAACGATTATTGGCGCGTCCCGATGGGGAACGGCAATTGACCGATTTATTACATTTGGCTGAGCTATTACAACAGGCTGCCGCATTACAAGAAAGTGCAGCGGCACTGCTACATTGGTTTGAAAAACAAATTCGTGACGATGGTCGTCAAGAAGCGCAAATTCGTCTGGAAAGTGAACGACAATTGGTCAAGATTGTTTCCGTGCATAAATCCAAAGGTTTGGAATACGATTTGGTTTGTTTACCGTTTTTATGGCGGCCAGCGCGAACCATTTCAAAAAATGGTTTGCATTTATATTACGACAAGGGCAAAGAACAAATTTGTTGGGATATGCAAAATCAGCACCAACAAGAATTAGCCGAAGAGTTGTTTGCTGAGGAATTACGATTGCTGTATGTGGCCTTAACCCGTGCCAAGTACCAAATGCTCTTAACCTTACCGGCTACTTTCACGGATAAATGGAATGCCTTGTTATATACCCTGACCCAAGGGGAAATCGCTACACAACAGCAATTATCCCAGACATATTCGAGTGCCGAGTTAGTCGCGCAATTTGCCCGAGGACAGGAGCAGGAGGTGCAGATCCAAGAGGCATCAACATTGCAGGCTACTCCTCCGATTGTACAAAAAGCCGAGAATAAGGCCTTAAGCGCGCGAGTCTTTGAAGGGCACATTGAACAAAATTGGCATATCATCAGTTTTAGCGCCTTGGAGCAAGGTCATTTACGCCATGTATATTTGCAGGAAAATCGCAATTCCGCCTTTGATTTCGGTATGGATGCGACGGATTATGAGGATGCTTCATCAACAGATTTAACAGAACCTCTCACGGAAATAGCACCTTTAGATGAACATCAGCAATGGTTAAATAGCCTACCGCGCGGTCGTCAATTTGGTACACAAATTCACCGTTTTGCGGAAGTCACCGAATTTGCGCAATGGCCGACTGATATTGCGGCGGAAAAACTCTGCCGAATGTTGCGTTTAGATGAGGAAAATATTACCTCGATGAGCCGTTGGCTGGGAAATATTGTCAATACGCCGTTATTCGCTGAGGATGCGCTATGTTTGTCACAAATTCAAGATAAGGATTGCCTTAAAGAATTGGGTTTTTATATCAATATTCGACAGGATTTTGATGCAAATGCCTTTAATCAGGCGTTAAAAGCGCATCATCATTTGTCTAGTGAACCTTTAGTTTTTGAGCAGATACGCGGCATGTTACGCGGTACTATGGATTTAGTGTTTCGATATCAGGGGCGTTATTATTTGTTGGATTATAAATCGAATTTCTTGGGAGAAACGGCAAGCGCCTATGGGAAGGAACAGTTAATTCAAACTATCTGTGCACAGCATTATGATTGGCAATATTTGCTCTATTGTGTTGCGCTGAATCGTTACCTACGGGAACGCGATCCGCAATATTCCTATGAACAGCATTTCGGTGGCGTGCTTTATGCTTTCCTACGTGGTATGGATGGTCAGCCGCAAGGCGGAATTTTCTTTGATAAACCGAGCCCGGCATTAATGGCGGCGCTGGAGGAGGTGTTTTAATGCTGGCGATTTTAAAAGAATTACAACAGCAGGGCATTATTAGCCTGGGTGAGTATTATTTTGGCAAGTTGATTGCCGATAAACAGGCGGCATATCAGTATCCGGCCAGTACCGCGAATTTAGCTGTGTTATTGGCAACATTTTGCAGTTGGCGCTATAACCAAGGTGATACCTGTTGCTATTTAAGCGATCAATTAAGTCGTAATTGGTTTGGCTTGGCATATCGAGCCAACGGCAACGATTTACTTAGCCAAATCAATCAAAAAATTGCTTGTTTGCCGGCTGCACAATGGTCGCAAGTTCTACAAAATCACCTTGCTTTTACCGATATGCCAGAGCAACAGGGCGCGCCTTTGGTATTGCAATTTGATGCACTATATTTTTATCGAGCCTGGGACGATGAACAACGTATCGCACGCTATATTCGCCAACAAGCCAAATCGGCTGCGGAAATGCCATTTTCCAATGAGCAAATTCAGCAGCAATTGACACGCTATTTTCCAGCGAGTGATGATATCGATTGGCAAAAAATCGCCGTGGCTACGGCAATTAAAGCGCCATTTTGTGTGATCACCGGTGGCCCGGGAACCGGTAAAACGACCACGGTTACCCGTTTGTTATTGGTACTGCAGGCGCTCTACCAACATAAATTACATATCAAATTGGCTGCGCCAACGGGCAAAGCGGCTGCCCGTATGACGGAATCCCTGCAAAATGCCTTGGCATTTATTGAACAGCAACAGCCGTTAAGTAAAGAATTATTGGCCGCTATGCCGAAAACGGCGGAAACCATCCATCGATTATTGGGGGTTCGTCCGTTAAGTGATGATACGCGCTATCATGCGCAAAATCCGCTACCTATTGATCTACTGGTGGTGGATGAAACATCCATGATTGATTTGCCTATGATGGCAAAATTACTCTCTGCATTAAAACCCAATACCCGTTTAATTTTATTGGGCGATCAGGATCAGCTTTCTTCCGTTGAAGCCGGTGCGGTGTTAGGGGAGTTAGCGCAGTTTTTACGCTTTGATGTGACCCATGCGCAAGCTGATTATTTGCGGCAAGTAAGCCAAGTCAGTTTGCCATCGGATAATCCCCATTGGTTGCGTGATAGTCTGTGTCATTTAAAAATCAGCCGCCGGTTTCGTGATGATTCAGGAATTAAAACCTTAGCCGAGCAAATTCAACTAGGCAAAGGGGGCGCTTCCTTAGCCACTTTTAATGAATTCCCGCAGGAATTACATTTTTATGCGGGTGATGAACTGGATGAAACAGCTCAATTACAGCGTATTGTCCGTTTGTCTGTAGAGGAATATCGGCGTTTTCTTAATAAATGGCATGACTATCAAAAACAGAATGTTGATTTTAGTGCTATCGCTTATCAGGATGAACGTGGTAATCCGGTCACTTTTGCCGAAGATGTGCAGCGTGATTTTAATCGTGTACGTTTTTTAGCGGCCTTACGTGGCGGTGAATTGGGGGTGGAAAAATTAAATCAGGCAATTGCACTGGCCTTGAAACAAGCCCGTTTATTATATTTTGGCAGCGAGCAAGATTGGTATTTAGGTAAGCCAATTATGGTGACCGAAAACGACCACAACGTAAAACTGTATAACGGCGATATCGGCCTGTGCCTTACCCCAGGCAAAGTTTGGTTTGCTAATCGGGCTGTGGCAATTGGGCGTATTCCAGCCCATGAGGCGGTTTTTGTTATGACGATTCATAAATCACAGGGCTCGGAATTTGAACATTGTTATTTGGCATTGCCAAATGAAATGAATCCGGTGTTATCGCGTGAATTGATTTTTACCGGAGTAACCCGTGCCAAAAACGCATTTTCAGCCTTTGCCAAGACGACGATTTGGAATCAGGCGGTAGGGCATTCTACTGAGCGGCAAAGTGGTTTAGCAAAATTATTAATGGAGAACTAGGAGGCTTTATGCAACTTTATATTTATGATCATTGCCCGTTTTGCGTGCGCGCACGCATGATTTTCGGGTTAAAAAATCTCCCCGTACAACTGCATGTTTTAGCGAATGACGATGATGCTACGCCAATAGGGCTTGTTGGCCAAAAAATGGTGCCAATTTTAGTCAAAGATGATGGCTCGGCAATGCCGGAAAGTTTAGATATCGTGCGTTATGTGGATAGTCAATTTGCTGAGCCATTATTGCAGGATGCGATCCGTCCGCAAATTGAGGCTTGGTTAAAAGCGGTAGGTGGCTTAATTGGCCATTTAACGACTGTGCGTTTTACCCAAATGCCATTGGGTGAATTTTCCAGCCAAAGCGCCATTGATTATTTCACTACCAAGAAAAGCGCAACCTTGGGCGATTTTGCAGAGAATATTGCAAAAACTGCAGAATATTTACAGAAGTTAGCACCACATTTGGCCGCTTTAGAAGATTTGCTACAAAGCGAATCGGCGTTGAACGGACAATTATCCTTGGAAGATATCGTGGTGTTCCCAATCCTACGTAATTTAACTTGTGTGAAAGGCATTTCATTCCCACCGAAATTGGCTGCGTATGTGAAAAAAATGGCCGAATTAAGTCGAGTGAATTTATATTTCGATACTGCAATTTAATTCGTTTCAAAAAAGAAAAGGCAGCCGATGTTGAGGCTGCCTTTTTTATTACTTATAAATGTGACATATAAATGCCCTATTGGTTTATTGTTTTTTTGTGAAAATGGAGTGTAACATATTGATTTTATTGTTTATATGTTTTAAGGATTTGAATGTGACAAGGTTTTATGAGTGCAAGTGTAAATGCAATATTTTCTGACGGATTGGAACAAGTGTTTATTCATACGCTTGCTAATTATTTGCGATTATTATCAGCCAAAATACCAGCTATTCTTGCCACTTTTTTATTGCAGATAAAAAATAACCGCGCTTTAAAGCGCGGTTATGTAGAATGTTGCATTCGATAAATTAGATTAGTTTACGCCAACCATTACAGAGGTTGCTTTGATGATTGCATAAGCTTCTTTACCCACTTCTAAACCTAATTCTTTTACTGCATCGATAGAGATGGTAGAAGAAATTACGTTACCGTTACCGATATCAATGTGTACGATTGCGTTCACAGAACCAGTTTCGATTGATTTTACAGTACCTTTAAGTTGGTTTCTTGCACTAATTTTCATCAAGTATTTCCTTATGTTTGAGTTAAAAAAGAACGCATATTATAACGATAAATGCTTCAAATGAAAATACTACTTAAGAGGTGCTAAGCCTTTCAAGATTTGCTCGGCATTTTCTTTGCTTAACGTATAACCGTAATATTTTTTATAGAAGGCTTGCGTTTTTTCGACCATATTTAAGTCTTTAAATTGCTCTGGGTGGAAGAGTTGAGCCGCCCAAAGAATTTGTAAGGCTTCTTCTGCACTGTAGCGATCCCATGGGAACGTGCCGGTTGGGTTAGCATAAATACGATTATTTTTGACCGCACTTATTGATTGCCATGCCGGATCGCCTTTGATTTTATCTATCGCTGCTTGTGCTTTATTGCCGCTGCTGCCAATGATGATCACATCCGGATTGGCTTGCAAAATAGCTTCCATGGTAACCGTGATCATATTGGCTTCATCTGGTAACACGCTTTTACCACCGGCTAATTTAATCCATTCGCCGATCATGGATTTTCCGCCGTCAATCATCAATAAGTCAGAGCCTTTAGTGATATGTAACACCGTAGGGCGCGCTTCATCTTTGAGACCTTTAAGACGATTTTCCACAAATTGAATATTGTCTTCTAATTCTTTGATATAGCTTTCTGCAATTTCAGGTGCTTTATCACCTAAAACTTCAGCGGTAATCCGTACGGTTTTCTTCAAACCATCAAAATCTTGGAAACTTACACGCACGCCTTTTAATCCCGCTTTTTCCACTTCAGTTAACATGGATTTTTTCGAGAGCAACACTGCATCGGGCTTATGACTTAACAGTTCTTCTGTTTGAATGGTTTCGCCATTGGTTAATACCGGTACGTTTTTGATATTTGGATACACTTCGCTATACCAAGGATTGGCCGCGATAGATGTGGTCGTGCCAACTAGTTTATTGGCACCGCCTAATAGTAAGACAATTTGGTTATTGGCATGCCAAAGATCAGCAACGCGTTGAACGTTATCCGGTAATTCAACTTTGTTTCCTTCAACGTCGGTTATGATCTTAGCTTGTAGTGGCATAGCAAAACAAGCTGCAAGAGAGAGGGCGATTAAGCCTTTTTTTAGAGAATGTTTCAACATATGAATTTCCTTCTAGTGGGGTTATAAATGGGTAATCGCACAGATTTGTCGTTGCAGAGATGGCACATCGACCAGGCGCAAATCTGTTTGATAAAGCGCTTTTAAGTTGGCTTCGGTAATGATTTCTGGTGCCGAACCTGTTTGTAATTTGCCGTGTTCGTTTAAGATGCTCACGCGGCTGTTGGGTAGTGTGCTATGCAATAACATTGGATGATCGGGATTATGTGTTGTCATCACAATGGTAAAGCCTTGTAGTGAGAGCTCTTTTATTAGGCTTAAGGTTTTAAATACATTGCCGTAATCTAATGCCGAAGTAGGTTCATCAAATAAAATCAGTCGCGGTTGTTGCACCAAAATACGCGCAAGATTGACCAGTTGCTTTTCGCCGCCACTCATTTGCATATAAATTCGGTCTGCAAAATGACTGATGCCAAGTTTATTTAAAGCCTCATCAACTAATGCAAAATCAGCTTCACTTGGCTTATCAAAAACACCTAAATGCGCAGCGCGACCGAGTACCACATAATCACGCACGCGATATTGATAGGTTTGTGGGCTGTGTTGCGAGACATAAGCAATTTTTTGAGCAATTTGCTTGCTGCTCATTTCGCTTAATTTGCAATTATCCAGCAAAATCTGACCGCTCTTTGGTTTCAAAAGCCCCGCGATACAGTTTAATAACGTTGATTTACCACGACCATTAGCACCAAGAATAGTCAGCAATTCGCCTTTTTGTAAGGTTAAATCAATACCATTGAGTAGCGAATGTTCAACATTGTGCCAATAATAAAGCTCATCGATTTTCAGCATTAGTCCACCACCTTTTGTTTAATCAGTACCCAAGCAAAAAATGGTGCACCGATAAAGCCGGTGAGAATGCCGAGCGGAATTTCTTGAATATATAAATTGCGGGCGAGAGTATCGATTACGAGCAAGAATATTGCACCAATAAGTCCGGCAAGCGGTAAGCTTTTGACATTGTTATCACCGATAAAAAGTCGCGCTAAATGCGGAATGACTAAACCAAGCCAACCAATCGTCCCGCTTAAACAAACCGATGAAGCTGTCAGTAACGTGGCACAAACCACCATTAAACCTCTCTCTAATCGAATATTTGCCCCAATTAATTTCGCCTCTCGATCGCCCAAGGAAAGTACGTTAATGCGCCAACGCATTAAAAATAAGCCAAGAGTGGTGAGTAAAATGATTGGTGAAAGTACGAGTAAGTTGTCGTAGTTGGATTTGGTTAGGCTCCCTAATTGCCAATACACAATATCAGCCAGCTGGGTTTCGGGATCTGCAAGGTATTTCAAGAGGCCTAATGTCGCCATCATAAAACCTGAAACGATAATGCCGGAAAGCACTAAAACAATGGTGGAGTCGCGTTGAATTAAACGTGGTAAATTCATGGTGAGCAAGACGGCAATCAAACCACCGACAAAGGCAAAGGCTTGAATACCCAGCATGCCCGAACCGATTGAAATCGCTAATGCAGCCCCAACACAAGCGCCATTAGATACCCCTAAAATATCCGGTGAAACCAATGGATTGCGAAAAATACCTTGATATACCACACCGGCAATAGCTAGGGAGGCGCCGACCAAAATCGCGGCGAGTATACGTGGTAAACGTAGATTAAAAATGATATTGCGTTGAATCTCGTTATCTTGTTGCCCCAACAGAATTTCCAGGGTATCGCTCAATGGAATAGAGAATCGCCCGAGCGAAAGTGAAAGCAGGCAAAGAAATAGCAGTAAGAGTAAGAGGAGGGAAAAAAGTAATTTTTGTTTATCCATAAATATCCCGATATCCACAATGTAGGTGACGGATTGTAACCCCTTTATCGATTTTTTTATATAACGAGTTCGGATTAATCCTCTGATTTCCCTTAAAACGCCCCCTCGAAGAACGGAGTTTTTCCTAAAGTTGAATATAACCCATTGATTTTATTAGGGTTGCATGAAAAATAGAAAAGGCATTGATTTTTTTACAGAAATTTTAGCGGTTTCTATGGGCTTCTTAACACCATAAAAACTTTATGGTTTTGAAAGTGTTTTTTCTTTATAAAACAAATAAATGAACCTTCTTTTTCTGCGGTTTTTTTAATAGAATAGGCGCCATTTAAATTAATCTCTAAAAATTTGCGGAGCTTTTTATGTTGAGTGCATTGTTGAGAAGTGGCGAAATCAAAGACTATACGCCATTAGGCCAGGATGGCATGGCCGTTTATACGGTAGCCTCCCAATTGCGGGATGCGATTAAGTTTAAACGTGGTCGTTCCTTTGCAGAATATTTAGCAATTCCGCAGCGCAATGAACAAGGGGATAAGATTGATTGGTATGTGCCCTTTGATTCTACCCGTGCCGATGGGCAATATATGATTATTCCTTGGACTTCAGCCACTGAAGAGGAACGTGAAACCGCCAGGGCTGAATTGAAAGTTTTTGAACGTACTGTGCTGGAGCTCGGCAAGGAACTGATTCAATCTCCCACCTCCAAAGGCGACCAACTGTTATTTGCCCGTTTACTCTGTGGCGGCAATCCTGACGATATTACCGATCCTGAAAACCTTAAAGCCCTGCGCTTTCCTAATCCTGAACATGTTTATTTAGTCAATGATCGTCCGGTGATCACCTTCTGGGGATTTCTTGAAAAACATGCTGCGGCGCATGGCAATCCGTTTTTATCTCTACAGGCTGCAGAGCCAAAACCGGTTGCGCCGAGCATACCGATTGCACCAGCAGTCGCAGCACCGATTGAACCTGTTATCGAGAAAAAACACCCTTGTCGCGTCTTTTGGTGGGTATTGCCATTGTTACTCGGATTACTCTTATTATTGGCTTGGTGGTTTAAAGATTTATGGTGGCCAAAAGAAGATACTGTTGTGAAGAATGAGCCGGTGACTGTTTCCGAACCGAAAGAGCAAAAAGCGAAAAAACCGAAAAAGCCTAAGGAAAAAGAAGCTCGTAAATTGAATGAGGCACTTTACCGTTACTTAAATGGCCGTTGGGTTGATCATAACGGGGTATCGGTAACGGATTCTTCCATTTTAAATAATTTGAATACGGCACCGGTGGTTGGTGAAGGAAATGTGTCGGGAGATGTTAATTCACTTTTACCAACAACCGATGATATTAAAGTGGATGCGTTAAACAACGATAAAGCTGGGGATATCAAAGCGGATGAAAATAAAATGGCTGGAAATGCGCCACAACCGCCGGTCGATCCATTAGCTGAAAATAATAAAGCGGATATCAAAGCAGATCAAAATAATGGCAATCCAAATGCTAATCTAAATACTGCGGATAGCAAAAATAATCCGACAGCATCCGGCGATGCTAAAAATATCCCGGCGAATAACAATGCAACCAGTCCAACGTCCGGTAATGCGAAACCATTACAAATTCCGACTGCCAGTACGCAAAACGGCAACGTGGATTTCTTAAATGGTCGTTGGAATGCTGGAGCCGGTATTCAGGATAAAACTACCGGCAAACCGTTACGCTTAAGTTATGCATTCTCTGATGGTGTTGGCCAAGTGCAAGTACAACGTGGTGACGGTGTACAATGTACCGGCGATGTTTCTGCAAAAATGCAAGGTAATGGTTTGAATATTGCTAATAAAGGCGTGGCCAAGTGTAGTGATGGTTCAAGCTATCAGTTACCTGAAGTGATTTGTAAACCGGGTGCAACCAGCGTTGCCGATTGCCAAGGCGGATACGGTAGCGGACAGGGTTTCCCAATGACAATGAAATCGAATTAAGTGAACCAATAAATAACGAATAGAAGCGAGAATAAAAATGTTACCGGAACTACATCATTACGGAAAAGAAATCTCACTGATTATGAATAGTGGGGTGCAATTTTTAGACTTCGGTTTAAAAATTGATTGGAAAGACAAAGAGTGGCGCAGCAAAAGCATGGGAAACTTTGCCTCTGGCGGTGAAAACCATCCGATTCGTCGTTTAGTTGAACACCGTAGTGGCGAAGGTTATTGCGATAGTAGTGATTTGAGCCGTATGGTCAAAGTAGAGCATGAAATCAGCGTAGAGCAGTCTTTCAAATTATTGGATGGCGTTTGGCTACCCATTCCGGTATTACGTACGGTGGCTTCGACCGATGGTTTTGATGAAGGTCCTTATAACTGGGCGCGAGCACGCATTGTTAAATTGGCTGAGCCGGATGTAGAAGGTAATACTTATCGTGTTACTTTAGCTTTTGATACCAAAATTTTCCCAAACCGTGCGGATGTTGCTTACCTTGCGCCGACTGAAGAAGATGTGCGTTCCGGTGCGGTTTTTGGACTCGCTTACCAATCCCACCAGATGTCATGGTTTTTAGATTATAAATGGGTAAATGAGTGGTTGCTGGAGCTCTTTACCGAATTGGCTCCGGAAAATGATCGCTTAAAAATTCATCCAGATGATTTGAAAACCGATATTGTTGCGAAATTCCACCAAGGCCATTATTTGAATGTGTTGGCGATTCTTGGCGAAGAAATTGATATTCCGCGCATTAAAATGATTTCTAATCGTTCCGATGAAATTAACCGTGCTATTCCGGTGGATATGGTATTGGATGTCGGTAATTCCCGTACCTGTGGTATTTTAATTGAGGATCACGTGCAGGAAAAAGATGGGTTGAAAAAACGCTACGAATTGGAATTACGTGATTTGACCCGTCCGGAACGTGTGTATTCTGAACCATTTGAAAGTCGCGTTGAATTTGCTCAAGCGTTTTTTGGCAAAGATCATTTTTCTGTACAAAGTGGCCGACGCGATGCTTTCCAATGGGCGACCATTGCCCGTGTCGGTAAGGAAGCCGCCCGTTTGGCAAGCCGTCGTGAAGGTAATGAAGGCTCAACCGGTTTATCTAGCCCGAAACGTTACTTATGGGACGATGCCCGCTATGAACAGGGTTGGCGTTTTAACTCTTCCTATGTGAAAACCGATTATGAACCTTATGCAACGGCCGATCCGCTTTCCGGATTAATCAATGAGTATGGCGAAGCATTACATATTTTGCGGGACGATATTGATGAAGAGTTCGAACGTAAAATGCCGGTATTCCAACCTAAATATTCCCGTCGTTCCTTGATGACATTTATGTTGTCAGAAGTCTTAATGCAGGCGTTGATGCAAATTAATAGTCCAGCTCAACGGGCTAAATTAGAACATTCCAAAGCACCGCGTTTCTTACGTTCAATTATCTTGACCGTGCCACCGGCAATGCCAAAACCTGAACGAGAAATTTTCCGTCAATCCATTTACCAGGCTATCGGTTTAGTATGGAAATCTCTTGGTTGGGATAAATCCGATGATGACTTTGACTTCAATTCGCAAACTGCAAGGGAAAAATATTGGCCGATTTTACCGGAAGTAATTATTCAATGGGATGAAGCAACCTGTGGACAAGTCGTCTATCTATTCAATGAAACACAGAATAACTATGGCGGTCGTCCGGAGGAATTTATTGCCGCATTGCAGCGTCCGGATAAAAAAGAAAAGGATCGTATTACTATCGCGACAGTTGATATTGGCGGTGGCACAACCGACTTGGTAATCAACGATTATTCCCTTGATTATGGGGAAAACGGTGGCTCTGGCAGTAACGCCTATATTATCCCGACTCAACGTTTCCGCGATGGCTTCAAAGTGGCGGGCGATGATATTTTGCTGGATATGATTCGTAATGTGGTGGTGGAATCCTTAACTGTTGGCTTGAAAAATGCCGGCTTGCGTGATCCGGAACCGATTCTTTCTGAATTGATTGGTGATCAGGCGTTAAAAGTACAGGATGCGCTACTGCGTCAACAATTAACATTACAAGTATTCAGCCCGATCGGTTTGCGCGTATTGAAAGAATACGAAGGCTATGATCCGATGCAAAAGACCAATGCATTAAATGGAAAAACCTTTGCAGAATTATTAGAGGATGTAGAGCAACCGACAGAAAGTGTATTGGATTATATTAATGAACCAATTCGTCGTGCTTTGGGCTCTTCTGATTTTAATATTTTGAATTTACCGGTTCAGGTGAATTTAGAGCGTATCCACAGTTTGTTTATTCGTGGTGATTATTTTGATATTTGCAAGACCTTTAATGCCTTGTGCGAGGTAGTCAACAGCTATCAATGTGATGTGCTATTACTGACCGGTCGCCCATCCCGTTTACCGGGAGTGCAATCCTTTTTCCGTTCCCGTTTACCTTTACCGGTAGGGCGGATTTTACCGTTGCACCATTATCGTACGGGAAACTGGTATCCATTCCATAAACAAGGTCGCATAGATGATCCAAAAACTACTGCAGCAGTAGGCGCGATGCTTTGCTTCTTATGTAAAGACATGCGTTTAACAAATTTCTATTTGCGTTCAATGGCAATGACCGCTTATTCCACAGTGAAATACATTGGCTACTTGGATAACAATAATGTGATTAAAGATAGCAATGTCTATTATCGCGATATTGATTTAGATAATGAAGACTATGATTTCCCTGATACTTCCTTTGAAGTTCGTGGTGATACCCGTTTAGGTTTCCGTCAATTAAATGTGGAACGTTGGGTCGCATCTCCACTTTATATGCTTTCTATTGAAAGCCGAGAGTGGAAAGCTATGTTGAACAATGAAGGCGTAGTATTGCAGGTTACTTTAGGTATAAAAAACAGCCGTAATAGTAAAGAAAGAGCGGAAAATTTCTATATTAAAAATGTGACCGCATCGAATGGGCGTTCTTGTGTGCGTGAAAGGGATATTACCCTTCATCTAAATACAATGACAGATGCAGGGCTTGGCGATCAAAAATTATACTGGTTAGATACTGGCTGTGTGAAACGATAGGTGGAAGATAAAATGACGGATAATCAATTAACAACCTCTTGGGATAAGGTATTCCAAGCATCACAACAAGCGATTGATTGGGTAAATGATGTTCGCCCAAATGTTGCTCGTTTAAATAATGAGGCGGATGGTTTAATCCTTGAATTAAGACGTTTACGTAATACGGCAAAACGTCTTGGTGCAGTTTCTTCCAAACCGATCACTGCCGGTTTTTTTGGCTTGTCTCAAGCAGGAAAGTCTTTTTTAATTTCCGCATTGGCAGCAGATCAAAAAGGAAATCTAGAAACCATTTTTGATGGACAACAACTGGATTTTATTAAACATGTTAATCCACCTGGCGGTGGTAAAGAGGCAACCGGTTTGGTTACCCGTTTTACTCGTTCGGCTAAAGCTGCAGTCAGTGGTTATCCTTTGGAATTACGTTTGTTCCATGAAATTGAAGTTGCCAAGATTTTAGTTAATGCTTATTTCAACGATTTTGATAAAGAACGGGTGACTTATCAATTGGAGCAATCCCGCATTAATGAAATTCTAAAACCGTTAAACGCTAAGCTCAATGCACAGCGGATAAAAGGGGTTAATGAAGATGATGTGGTTGATTTACAGGATTATGCACAAGAAAGTTTCGGTAAATCTTTATCTGTATTGCAAGCGAATTACTGGGCGCGAGCGGTTGCAATGGCTCCTCGCCTAAATATCGAAGATCGTGCGACATTATTTTCTGTGTTATGGGCCGAAATTCCAGAATTGACACAAATTTATATCCGGTTTGCTAAAACACTTTTCCAATTAGGTAATCCTGAACGGGTTTATGCACCGCTTACTGCTGTTGTTAAAGATAATGGTAGTGGAGGCCTTTCTCAGGCAGACAGTATTATGAACGTAGATATGCTTGAGCGTTTGGGGACCAATAGAGATGAACAAATTGCTGTTCGTCCGTTTATTGAAGAAGGGCTAGTCGGTGAACCTGTTTCTATTTCCTTGGCTGAATTAACCGCATTGACCGCTGAATTGGTTTTCCCGTTGATTAATCCAACTCGAGTGCCAGCTGTTGAGACCGTGGATTTATTGGATTTTCCCGGCTACCGCGGGCGTTTAGCCATTACTTCGTTGAGTGAAGTGAAAGAGGGTAATCCGGTATCTCAGCTTATTTTACGGGGTAAGGTGGCTTATCTCTTTGAACGCTATACCGACAGCCAAGAAATGAATATTTTGGTTGTTTGTACACCATCAACCAAGCAATCTGATGTAAATAGTGTAGGACCTGTATTAGAACGTTGGATCAATAAAACCCAAGGGGATAATCCGATTGATCGGGCAAAACGTAAACCAGGCTTACTTTGGGCAATAACGATGTTTGATATGCGTATCAGTAGTGACTTGGGCAAAGATGAAGATATGCTAAAAATGTCTTGGGGACAGGGCGGATTACTGAAACAAACAATTTTAGAACGCTTTGGAAACTATACGTGGTTAAATGAATGGGCGAATGGTAAGCCTTTTGATAATGTTTTTTTAGTACGTAAACCTGGTTTTAAAGTCGCTTTCTTAGATATGGATAATACCGAAGAATTAGCTATCAATGCCAAAGAAGCTGGTCAGCTTAATCTTTTGCGTAGCACTTTTGCGAATGATCCGGATATTCAAAAACATGTTGCTCAGCCGCTAGAAGCTTGGGACGCTATGATGAAACTGAATGATGGCGGTATGCAGCGAATTAGTGATTATTTGAAAACTATTGCTTTGCCAGAAGTGAAGACTCAACGTTTAACCGAGCAACTTAATGAATGTATTCATCACATTGTAGAAAACCGTTTTTCTTCTTGGTATCAAAGTGAAGGTGCCGAAGAGGTGAATAAAAAACGCCAATTGGCACAAATGATTGTTGCTGAATTCAGTAAAAAAGGTCTTTTGGTTGGTGAATTTTTACGTTGTCTTCAATTGCCAGAAGAAACGATTCGTTCTTTATATTTTTCTGATTATGAAGAAATTTTGTTGAATAAAGATGAGGAAAAAACTAAAGCACAAGAAAGCTCGACGAATACCTTTGATGCTGGTTTTGGCTTCGGTTCAGAAGGCTTTGACTTATTTGCTGAACCGGCACCTGCTGTAGTAGAAGAAAAACCAGTTGAGAAACTTGTAGAATCTCGTTTTTCAATGGCTGCTTTTAAATCCTGGATTGAGCACTTGCGTTCAGTTTCCTCGGATCAGCATTTGATGCAATTTTTTGGTTTTTCTAAAGAAACCGTTGAAGGTTTAGTTGGTGAATTGATTACTGGTGCAAATCGTCTTCATCTGCAAGATAAACTTTCAAAAGTTGTTTTTCGCAATGAAAATGCCGGTAGTAAGCGTGACCAATTAGCTGAACGCCAAGTATTTTCCATTAATACGGAAATTGCCGATTTCATCGCTTGGTTAGATTTTGTTAATCAACCATTATCTCAACGCCCCGCCAGTCGTGTGATGAATGAACGGGCTATATTTGAAAATCGGGAAGTTGAAAAGATAAATGGTTTACCTAAATTGGACGACCAAACTAATAATTACACCAAAAATTATCTTTTTGATTGGTTTGTGGCTTTTGGCCACTTTGCTGAAGGAAATGCAGGACACAGTGCCGGTCGTGAGATTGATCAGGTCAGCAATACAAAATTAGGAACGGTATTAGATTTATATCGTTCCGCACAATGCTAAGGAATAGAAAATGTTACGAATTCAATTAGAGGAAGACCGCCCAGGATACGCAAAATTTACTGCGATGAAATGGAGTGGAAGTGCAGAAGTCGAAATTGCAGTGCAAAGAAACCAAGATGGTTGCTATTTTAATGGTAACGGTAATCCATGGAATCCTGAGCCAGTTTGGCATAAGGTAGAAGGACTAAATTTAGAAAATGATGTATTGCAAGGCGTTATTGGTAAATGGTTAGTGGATAGCCTTGTGCAACAAATTGGTAATGTACGTTATATGATGTCTGTTCGTGATGTGCATGATAGTGCTGTTATGGATAATGGCCCAGTCCGAATGGTCGGTAATATCTTAGCCTCTCTTGCAGGAGGTGATTCTAGTCGGGAAGACAATGTACAAAGCCACGTTCAGTATGAACCTGAGCCAGAGCCAGAGCCAGAGGCCGTGATTGAAACACCGGTTGAAGAGGATTCCATTGCAGTAGTTGAGGTTGAACAAGCGGCAGAACCGGCTATTGAGTTTGAGGATTTAACGCAAATAGAAACACCGAATGAATCAGCGGTGAACCAGGAAAAGATAACTATTGCAGAAGAACCTAAGAAAAAAGGTAAGGGTGGCTTAATTGCATTAATCTTAGCTTTATTAATTGGCGGGGGCGTTGGGGCTTATTTCTTGTTAAATAAAAAGGATGAACCTGTTGCAAAATCTGACTGTACTGTTGATGCAAATACTAATGATGAATTAGCGTTTATTCAAAGTTGTTTGAAAACTAAACCTGAGCCGAAGCAAATTTTAGAAATTATTGCTTCGGCCAAACAAGCAAATAAATGCGCAATTGCTCAGCGACTTTATGCCAATCAAGCACAAGGTGGTAATGTAGAGATTGCGCTGGCTTATGCCGCGGAATATGAAAAAGGCAGTAGCTGCTTCCAAGCAGATAAAGAAACTGCAATTTATTGGTATGAAACAGCATTAAGTCACGATCCAAATAATGCGACAGCTAAAGAAAAATTAGAGGCATTGAAAAAATAATGAAACCGTTAAGATTTTCTACTTTATCTCTTTGTTGTTTGACTGCGATTATGTCTCAATCAGTTTTTGCTGAAGAGAGTAAACCGTTACTGCAAGAAGGTAAAACTACGCTCTATCAACGTGTGTTAAGTACGCCAAGTTGTGAATTGTTGGCAAAAACGGATGCTAAGAGCGGTCAAAAAATTCCTGCATTTTCCCGCTATTATGTATATAAACGGGAAAATGTTGCTAATAAAGAACTATTACAGGTAGGGCCGGATAGCTTTGGTAAAACTGTCGGTTGGTTGGATGCCAGCTGCGCAGTACCTTGGAATATGCAAATGACAATGGTCTTTACCAATCCATCTGATCGTGGTTCCTTATTGTTCTTTAAGGATAAGGCAACTCTTGAAGGTATCATCAATGATAATTCTCCAGCAAAAGCCGTTGAACCAATTCGTGCCGAATTATCCCAGAAAAAAAGCAGTGAAAAAGTGTTAGCGGAAGAGCCAAAGGAGTTTGTTGATTTCCAAAAGAACTTCTATCTATTACCTGTTTTACAAGGTGAAGAAGTAATGGATAGCCAAGGATTTTACGAACGTTTGTTAGAAGTAGCATCGGTTAGTAAAAATGATAAACCAGTAGCCCAACCGACTACGACAGCTACGGGGAATCAAACAAATAAAGCGGGGCAAAATCAACCTCAAGAAATTGTTGGATTTAGCGCAGCTGTTGTGTTTGTGATTGATTCGACGATTTCTATGGATCCCTACATTAATCGAACCCGAGATGCGATTAAAAAAGTCTATGAAAAAATCGAAAAAGAGAATCTGGGTAAACAGGTTAAATTTGGTTTAGTGGCATTCCGTTCAAGCACTAAAGCTGTACCTGGATTAGAGTACACTTCAAAAATGTTTGTTGATCCAAGTACTGTAAAAGATGGCAAGGATTTCATGGATAAAGTGGCTAACCTAAAACAGGCGGTAGTTTCTTCAAAAGAATTTAGTGAAGATGCTTATGCTGGAGTATCGCAGGCATTGAATGAAATCAATTGGAACAATTTTGGTGGCCGTTACTTAGTGTTGATTACTGATGCCGGCGCGATTGAGGGAGATAATCCGATTTCAACTACAGGATTAGATGCTAAGCAATTGCGTTTAGAGGCTCAACATCGTGGTGTGGCGATCTATACGCTGCACCTTAAAACTCCATCAGGTAAAAATAACCACCAAATAGCTCAAACACAATATAATGAATTGTCTTTCAATAATTATTTAAATAAACCGCTTTACTATTCGGTCAATGCGGGAGATGTGAATGAGTTTGGGCAAAAAGTAGATACTCTTGCTAATGCGTTAACCACACAAGTAAAACAGGCTTACTCAGGAGAAGAGGCTGCCGGTAGTGTGTTAACTGCTACACCGAAAACAGGCGATGATCAGAAGAAATCAGAAATTGAAGAAGATGCAATTTTATTGGGTAAAGCAATGCAGTTAGCCTATTTAGGTGATGTAAAAGGTACGAAAGCCCCCCCAGTATTTAAAGCCTGGGTGAGTGACCGTGATTTTGCTAAACCAACAATCCCAACAGCTGAAGCCCGAGTTTTATTAACCAAGGCGCAGTTGAGTGATTTAAGTGATGTTGTTAAGAAAATTGCGGATGCAGCAAATAATGGTTTGATCTCGCCAACGGATATGTTTGCTCAATTGCGTTCGGTGGCTGCCGCTATGGGACAGGATCCAAATAAAATTAAGGAAGATAAATCAACTAAATTGGCAGATTTAGGCTTACTTGGAGAATATTTGGATGGTATTCCATATAAGAGTCAGGTGACTGGAATTGACGAAGATACTTGGAAGGGAATGAGCGTTCAGGAACAAGAGAAATTTATTCGTGATCTACATAGTAAATTACGCCATTACCGTATTTTTAATGAAGATCAATCTCGCTGGATTTCTCTGACTGAAGGTGCGGATCCCCGAGATAATGTGTATCCAGTACCATTGGATGCGTTACCATAAAAAGGATGTAGCGTGCTAGCCATTAAAGATTTATCTATAACCCGTGGGGTAGGTGAACAAAGTTTTACGGTTTCGTTGCCTCATTTATCTTTAACCGAAGGTGAAGTCATTGCTCTTTGCGGTTCAAGTGGTTGTGGCAAAAGTACGCTATTAGAAATGATCGGGCTAATTTTAAAGCCCGATACCTTGAGCCAATATAATTTTGATTGTGTTACTTTGAATATGGATTTAGCTCCCCTTATTCAGGGGAATGACCAAAAGACTTTAGCTGAGATTCGCTCAAAGAATCTTGGATTTATGTTGCAAAATGGTGGCCTATTGCCTTTTTTAAGCGTATGGCAAAATATCCTATTACCTTGTCAAACTAATGAGATTTTAGCCGATGAAGTTTGGTTGCATCATTTATGTGAGAAACTAAACATCGGCCATTTGTTGGCTAAGTATCCCAAACAGCTTTCTATCGGTGAACGCCAACGAGTAGCTTTTGTTCGTTCAATTTCCCATAAACCACTTTTATTATTAGCGGATGAACCAACATCTGCATTAGATCCCCATCACTCAGAGGTGTTATTTCATTTAATGCTATCCCTAGCAAAACAGCAAAAAATCGCTGTTTTGTTAGTTACCCATGATTGGGATTTGGTACAACGTAACAAACTTCGTACCTTTAGTGCAAAATTAGATACGGCGTTACGTCAGTCTTGTTTTATCGAACAAACCAATAATGACCGGTAAAAATAGGGCGTTTCAATGAAGAATAGATTTGTATTATTGGCAAGATTAGCATTAAACGACCTCTTTTATGATCGTAAAGTTTCTTTTTGTATTATTGCTTCTCTAGTTGCTGTCATTGCGCCTTTATTGCTTCTGTTTAGTTTGAAATACGGCATTGTTTCTCAGTTACGCTATCAACTAGTGAATGATCCGACTAATTTAGAAGTGAAAATAGTTGGTAATTTAAATCTCTCTCAGAATTGGTTTGACTGGCTTAAACAACAGCCAGAAACTCAATTTTCTATTCCCTTAACCCGTTCGCTCAACACCATTATTGATTTGAAAAAAGGAACAAATTTTGTTCGTAACGTAGAATTAATTCCAACGGATGAAGGTGATCCAATCACCCAACAATCTTTACAAACTGAAAACTCTATTATTTTGAGTGCGTTAAGTGCAGAAAAGCTACAAACTAAACAGGGTGAAAGTATTACTTTGGTTGCCACGCGTAATGAAAATGGACAAGAGGAAAAAGCATTATTGCAATTAAAAGTTCAGTCTGTTTTAAATGAACAACAGTTTCCACGTGCGGCTATTTTTGTGCCTATGTCTTTGTTAATTGGCGTTGAAGATTTCCGCGATGGTATGCAAACAGCCCTTTTTCCGGAAGCGAAAGGAAAGTTGAACGATAAAGCTCGTGAGCATTTTGCCAGAGCTAGAATTTATGCCAAAAGTTTAGATGATGTGGCTCCTTTAGCCCTTAAGTTACGCGAACAATTTCACATCGATACTCGCACAGAATCCAAGGCTATTGAAAATGTAAAAGCGATTGATAGTGTATTAAATATTATTTTTATGGTAATCGCATTTACTTCCGTGGTTGGTTGTGTTCTATCCCTTATTGGCGCATTTCTTGCAAATATTGATAGAAAACGTAAGGATATTGCGGTTTTGCGCTTGATAGGCTTTCAACAGAGTGCAGTTGGTATTTATCTGGTTTTTCAAGCAATCGTACTTAGTAGTGTTGCTTTTGTTCTATCTTACGGGCTGTATTTGTTTGGCAGTCAATTATTTAATCAAATTTTAGGAACAAGTCTAAGTGGTTCTTATTTTGTTAGCCGTTTGGCTCCTGTACATTTAAGCCTGGCTTTTGTTTTCTCTTTTTTACTTGCTGGTGTAGTTGCAGCGATTGGTGCAATTCGAGCGGTAAAGATTCAACCTGCGGAGAGTCTGCGAGATGTTTAAATACCGATTTTCTTTATTAGCACTATGTGTGGCTAGTGTCGCCGTATCAGCCCAACCTTGGGATGAAAAATTTTTTAATCCGAAAAAATTAGATGGTGATGTCGTTTTACCTATGCCTTGTGAAGGAAATATGGTTTTTCGAGTAATTAAAACGAATACTAAAAAACCATTAGAAGATATCAAAGTTACCCTGGGGGGGAATAGTAATGATGAGGATGGGTATGCTCAATATGCTACTCCCAATTATATTTCAGGTAGCTTCGCCAATGAAAAACAAGAACGTTATTTCTTAATGGGAAAATATGAAGTCACTGAAGCGCAGTTCAATGCCGTAATGAAAGGAGAGCAATGTCCTTCGGTGAATATGAAAACAAGCTTACCAGCGATTAATATTAGCTGGTTTGATGCAGTAGAATTTACCCATAAATATAACGAATGGCTACTTAAAAATGCAGCCGATAAACTCCCAACAGAAGATGGCAGTAAAGGTTTTGTCCGTTTACCGACTAATGCCGAGTGGGAATTCGCCTCCCGTGGTGGGGTTGCGGTTGATGAAGCGGCATTTCGTGAAAATACTTTCCCTATGCCTGAGGGGATTGCCCGTTATGCGTGGTCATCTAAAAATGCAAATGGCCGTTTGCAGGTTATTGGTTTACTCGAAGCAAATCCGCTGGGTTTATTTGATACATTAGGAAATGTTTCCGAAATGGTATTTGATGGTTTCCGAGCCAACAAGCTAAGCCGTTATCATGGACAAGAGGGTGGAATGATTGCTCGTGGAGGAAGTTATATTAAAGGGGAAAGTGAAGTCAATAATACTTCACGTATTGAAGTACCTTACTATGATAATAATGGCGCGATGAAGAAAAAGGATATGGGATTCCGTGTCGCGATTACCGCTCCGCTATTGACATCAAATGCTCGTATTAACCAATTGCGCCAAGAATGGGCTACCTTAGGATCGGATAGTAAAGAAAATAATGATCCGAATATCGTCGGCAAACTAGAAAAATTAGCTTCTAATGTTGCAGATGAAAAACTCAAACAAGAGATTAATAAAACTAAAGATGAATTGCGCGCAGCTAACCAAGCTCGAGATGAGCAACGGGATGCGGCTATTCGTTCTGCTTTACAATTAGGCGGATTCCTTTGTGCCAATATTTCTGATTTACAGGCTGAAGTAGAGCAGCAGGAAACAGCAGTAAAAGCTTTTGCAGAAGAAATAAAAAATGAACAGGATGCTGATTTAAAGCAAATCTATCAGCAAAAAGAAGCCGACTTTAAGCAACGCCTACAAGAAGCAGAAAAAGCTAGAGATTTTGTTGTGCAGTACTATGCAGGTACTATTACCAGTACCTTTGACACTTATAGCCAGATCAATGTAAAAGAACAGGTAGAAAGAACGAAATCCATGATGAACGAGAAAAAACTCGCAAATGGACAAAAGGCAACGAATTTGAGCCAGTATCTTGATTTATATTGGAAACATTTAAGCCAATATTATCAAAATGGCAAAATCACCCGAGATCAATGGTTACAGCAATGTAATCAAATTAAACCTCAAACCCACTAATGATAAATAAGGAAAATCCTATGAAATTGAAAAAAACCTTTGGTGTACTAGTTTTATCTAGCTCTTTAGTCCTTGCAGGCTGTGCCGGTACAGGTGCTGGTAGTAGTTCAAGTAGCTTGGATAGCGGCGATGATGCAAAATTCTTTAGCTCGTCCGGTTGGGGCTCTTGTGCTTGGGGAGCTGCAGGTGGTGCTGCTTTAGGTGCTCTTGCAGGACTCGCAATTGGTGGTGATACCAAGAGTACTGTAACCGGTGCTGTAGTAGGCGGAGCTGCCGGATGTGGTGCAGGAATGACAACCAACTACTACTTGGAAAAACAACGTAAAACCTATGTGAAAAAAGAAGATCGTTTAAATGCTTACATTGCTGATGTTCGTCAAAATTCACAAATGGTCGAAAAATCTACGGCTAAATTAAATGCGGCAACTGCTCGCAATAATCAGTTGATTGCTAAAGTGAATAGCCAACTAAAATCTGGTGCAATTCAGAAAGCTGAAGCTAAACAACAATTAGCTCAAGTGGATGCTGATATCAAAGCCGCAAAAGAACGTTTAAGTGCAATGAAATCCAACTTAAATATGCTTAGTGATACCGCTAAAGCTGAGCGTTCCTCAGGTGCTGCAAGCAAAAAATTGGATCAGGAAATTGCTCAATTAAGAAAACAAGTTTCTACTTATGAGCAAGCATTGCAAGCTCAAGTAAAACAACGTTCTGCAATTCAAGTTGGTTAAGGGGCTTGTGTGAAAGCGATTAAGTTATTAAGCGTACTTTCTGCCGGTTTGTTATTAGCTGCTTGTTCTGCTACACCGGAAGAATGCGATCCCAATGTGGAGCAAAGCATTTGGGGAAAGATGGCCTGTGTAAACTCAGGTAGTTATGAAACCCGTGTACAGCGTAAAGAAAATGAATTATCGCAGGAGCAAGTGAAAAATGCCGATTTACAGGCTAAAAATAAGCGTGCTCAAGAGGCAAAAAATAAATCAGCCAAACAGCTTAATCAGAAAAAAGCAGCATTGGCTAATTTAAATAGCGAATTGCAAAATGATGCGACCTTACTTAAGCAAAAAGCGCAAGGTAATAGCGACGTATTGGCTAAAATCCAAGACGTAGAACAACAGATGAAACAGGTAAATACTTCTGGTGCGTCTGATGAAGCTAAAGCAAAAGAATTGCAAACGTTACAACGTAAGTTGGCCGCTTATAAAAAAGCTCTTGCCGTAAAATAACCACAATGGCTGATCGTTAAGATCAGCCATTATTATTGGAATAAGAATATCGACTGTTTTTATTCCAATAATACAAACTCAAATCGAGAGGAATTTATGCAACGCTTAGCCCGTTTTAAACTCGAAGAAATTAATCAAAATGCGGCCGTATTGTTTGAACATTATGATGAAATGCTAAAAATTGTACGGGCTCATCTTCCGCCGAGTACCGCAACATTATTTGCCAAACCTGAAATTAAATCTGATCAGGTAACGGTAGAATGGTATAGCGAATTGGAAGGACAACCATACTTGGTCTCTGAAGATGAAGCTGGCAAAGCAACATTGCAGAGAATTTCACCTTTAATCCAACAGCGCCTAAATGCGATTACTGCTCTTACTCAAAGTCTAACTGCAAAAGGGGCGATTAATGCAGAGCAAAGTGCTTGGTTAACTCAATTGGTCGAAGGTGCGAATCACAACACCCGACAAATTTATTTAGTGAATAATGAACCTGTTATTACAGGTTGGGGGATTGGCAAAAAAGTCGAACTACCGGCTCCGCCTCCACCGCCACCGGTTGTTCCGGTTGCTGCGCCTAAACATCGCTGGTGTTGTTGGTTATTACCGCTTCTTTTATTGTTACTCGGTTTATTGGCTTGGTGGTGGTTTAATCGTGAACCTGTAGTATCGCCAAAAGTAGAACCTCCAAAGGTTGAGGAACCGAAAAAAGAAGAGCCTAAAAAAGAAGAACTAAAACCGGAACCACCAAAAGAGCAACCTAAAGTAGAGGAGCCTAAACCGGAGCCTGTACAAGAACCGGTTAAGGAAGAACCAAAGGTGGAAGAACCTGTTGTGGAAAAACCACAGGAGCCGGTAGAACCGCCGAAAGAAGAACCGAAACAACCACCACAAAAAGTGTGTAAACCAAAATATAAACCGGGTGAAACACCGCAAATGGTGATGATCTTCGATAATTCTGCATCAATGCTTTATAGCTTACTAGAAAGCCCGCAATCCATTGAAGCATTTAATGAGCGTTGGGAGAGATATGGGGTAACAGAAACTGAAATTCAGTACATGCAACGGCTTCCAAACCGTTTATCTACTGCGAAAAAATCTTCTGCCAGCATTATTAATAGCATCGGTAAGAATGTGGATATTGGCCTCGTTTCTTTAAAAACCTGTCCGGCAGCGATTAATCATGGTTTTTATTCACCGGCTAAACGCGGTGTACTTAAAGCCAAAATTCAGGCAATGAAACCGGGTGAAGAACAAAGTGGCACACCATTATATAACGGCTTACAAGTTGCTAGTTCAATGGTTGACGGAGTAAAACGTGATGCCTTTATTCTTATTTTAAGTGATGGTAAGGACAATTGTAGTAAAGCCGATATCTGTAGCTTGGCGCATCATATAGCTAAACAAAAACCGCGTTTGAAAGTGAATGTGGTCGATATTGGTGGTGCGAGAGCCGCCAACTGCGTGGCAACTGCAACAGGAGGGAAGGTATTTACTGCGAACAATCAAAAACAAGTGGTGAGTATGATTAACCAAGCCATTACACCAATGACTAAAACCGATGAGTGTGAATAAGGGATTTATGCTTAGCTACTCCAAATCGCAGTAAGTCCATCAAAAATGGATACATTCTGAATGCAGACCAATCAGTTAAAACTCATGGAATCTGCGTAACAAGCAATGTAATAAATAAAAAAGGGCGTTCAACGCCCTTTTTAATCTTTTGCTATCAATAAAACGCCCTATTAAAAATCATAGTTTCTTTGAAAAAGAAGTGTAACTTGTTGATTTTATTAATGTTTCTTTAAAAGTTGAGTAATGTAACGTTGTCTTACGATTTTAGTAAAAAAATAACCGCGCCTGATTGGCGCGGTTATATTGTTTACAAACATTTAGCCGGTTTCGGTAAGCCGGCAAGTTTAGTTGCCTGTTTAGCTGGGCCATCAGGGAAGAGACGTTGTAGATAGCGGCTATTACCTTTGTCCTCACCTAATTTTTCTGACATTGCTTTTACTAGCATTCGAATTGCGGGAGATGTGTTGTATTCCTGATAGAAATCGCGCACAAAATAAATCACTTCCCAATGCGCTTGGGTTAATTCAATGCCTTCCAGTTGCGCGATAGCTTTGGCGACTTCTTCATTCCAGTCGGCAATATTGAGTAAATAACCCGCGGTGTCCGTTTCGATTTGTTTACCTTGCACATCAATCATATTAATTCACTTCTTTAAAGCTGATCATTTCGTTATCGGAATAATCTACAGCATCTTCATCGTCAAATGTCATAGGCTCAATGCGTTCTTCATCAAAGGCCGTATCGCCTTCAATACCATCCAATGATTGTCCATGTTTGATACCTTTGAAATCAAAGAGTTTTGGATCACACAAATGTGACAACGTGATGTTTTGCATTGCGCTGAACATAGTTTCTAAACGTCCAGGATATTGGCGATCCCAGGTATTGAGCATATCTTTCACGACTTGGCGTTGTAAATTTGGTTGAGAGCCGCACAGATTACAAGGGATAATCGGGAAGGCTTTCGCTACGGCATATTTCTCAATATCTTTCTCCTTACAATATGCCAATGGGCGAATCACAATCTGTTTACCATCGTCGGAAATCAATTTGGGTGGCATAGATTTTAATTTTCCGCCGTAGAACATATTTAGAAATAAGGTAGCCAGCATATCATCGCGATGATGACCAAGTGCGATTTTAGTCGCGCCAAGCTCCGTTGCGGTTCGATATAAAATACCGCGACGCAGACGAGAGCAGAGCGAGCAGGTGGTTTTTCCCTCAGGGATTTTTTCTTTAACGATGCCGTAGGTATTTTCTTCGACAATTTTATAATCGACACCAATACTTTGCAGGTATTCCGGCAAAACATGTTCAGGAAAGCCAGGTTGTTTTTGATCTAGATTGACTGCCACGATATCAAATTTAATCGGAGCACTTTGTTGTAAATTGAGCAAAATATCCAGCAGCGTATAGCTGTCTTTACCACCGGAAAGGCAAACCATTACTTTATCGCCATCTTCAATCATACCGAAATCAGCAATGGCATTCCCCACATTGCGACGTAGGCGTTTTTGCAATTTATTGAAGTTATAGTTTTGTTTTTTTTCTTGTTGAGTTAATTCGGACATAATGAATTGAGTGAGTCATAAAGTGGCGCATTATACGTTAATTTTTTCAATTAGGAAAAAGACCGTTCTTAGTTCTTCATTGGAAAATACTGATAATTTCTTGTTTTTAAACGAACTTAAATAAAATCAATGGGTTAGCAGTTGTTTTAATGAAAACTTTTATTTTGCTAGGGCCGTTTATAAGACACAAAAAAGCCGACGCAATCACATCGGCTTACTCTAGTATAGGTTAAAGTATAGATTAAATTACCATTCGTAACCGAAACCTGTACCAACAGTCCATTGACCGCGGGTATCTACTGCACCGTTAACGTTACCTGACCAGTGGCCGTTATCACTATTACGGGATGCTTTAATCGCAAAGGCGCTTTCACCGCGGTGATGACCAATACCACCAGAAATCATTGAGCTACCGTCTTTACGTGCATTTGGCGCAGATGCAATAGCAGCTACACCGGCAATTCCTGCACGAGATTTACGATCCAATGAATAGACTTTGTTATCCACATAACGTTTGTTCGCCGCATCGGTTGGTGCTACCGGATCTTTTACGTTAAGTACCGGATTGATAGAACGGATTGCTTCATCAATGGTATTTTTACCGGTTCCACCGATATCGGTTGTGGTAATAGAACCATCCGAATTAAGGACAGTATTACCGCCAACAATATTTTTCACAGAATTCGCTACATTATCCACAACACCGGCTACTACATAAAGCTGTGAACCGTTGATGGCATCAGTAGAGGTTGCGGAAATATTACCCGCCCCCACATTGACGATTTGACGTTGGTGTGGGTTGATAGTTACGGTACGTCCCGGAGTGGTGTGATCCGGTGGCGTGTAGGTGACCGTTTCTCCAGAACCAACGGATACAACGGCAGTTGGAGTATTACCAGCGAAGCCACTATAAGTTAATGAGCCTACGGTAGCAGTATTTTCAGATGTTGCCGCACGAGTAAGCGTTCCTGTACCTAAGGCAACGGCATTATCATCCTTGGCATAAGAGTCTTTAGATAATGCAGCACTTTTTTCACCTGCGGCATTAGCTGAATCCCCTAATGCAGTTGACCATTTACCGGTAGCTGTAGTTGATGCCCCGATACTCACGGCTGAACCACCGGTTACGGTTGAATCATTACCTACTGCAACGGCAGAGTCTGCGGAGGCTTGAGAGTTTGTACCGACTGCTAGGGCATTTTTAGCAGTGGCTTGGGCTTGAGCACCGTAAGCGTTACTGTTTTCAGCAGTCGCTTTTGCTGTCCAACCGATAGCAACGGTGGTGCCACCTTGAGCCGTGGAACCATCGCCGATACCCACAGAATGATGACCTGCAACGGTATTCGCATAACCAGCAGCAACAGAATTTTCACCGCTAACGGTATTACCCACACCTAATGCCGTTGAACGAGCTGCTGAAACGGTATTGTTATCACCGAAAGCATTGGAATCTGTTCCAGTTATGGTATTTGCAGCATAAATGGATGAGGAGATACCAATAACTAGTGCCGCCAATGCTGTTAATTGCAGGTTTTTGAGAGATTGTTTGTTCACTTTAGAGTTACCTTTATAAATTGATTGAACAAGATGTATACGAGTGAAAGAAATACCCTTGTTAAGTAACAAGACAGCTTTACTTACCACTAAAAAAAGAGTAAGACAACCACAAGCGTTTCGATTGTACGAGGTCTAACATCTAAAGACAACGATTGTTTTTACCTAATTGTAGGGAGATCGGAGGTTAGTTCAATTAGTAGTCAATTATTGCTTATTCCTAGGTCATATTTAGGGAAAATTTCTAAGAAGCTTTATAGGATTAGAGAAAAATACTGTATAATCCCGCGGAATTTTTTTGTTTAATTTTAGCCTCTTGCCAATGATCGAAACCTCACAAACTATTCCTGAACTCGTCTCATGGGCGAAAGAGCGGGAATTTTCGTTAAATCTGCCGACAGAGCGCTTGGTGTTTTTGCTGGCAATCGCCATCTATAACAACGAACGTTTGGACGGTGAAATGCTGGAAGCGGATTTAGTGGATATTTTCCGCCATACCGCCGGTGCTTTTGACCAATCAACAGATGCAATTGCCACCAGGGCCAATAATGCTATCAATGAATTGGTAAAACAGCGTTTTCTTAATCGTTTCAGTAGTGAATTTACCGAAGGACTTTCCATTTACCGCTTAACTCCGTTGGGGGTTGGTGTATCGGATTATTATATTCGTCAGCGTGAATTTTCCGCGTTGCGTCTTTCCGTACAACTTTCTATTGTGGCCGATGAAATTCAGCGCGCATCCGATGCCGCGGAAGAAGGTGCGGCAAAAGGAGAGAACGAGCATTATTGGCGGAGGAATGTATTCGCACCGTTAAAATATTCGGTGGCAGAGATTTTCGATAGTATTGATTTATCACAACGCGTGATGGATGAAAATCAGCAGAGTATTAAAGAAGAAATTGCGAATTTACTTACCAAAGATTGGCAGGCAGCAATTTCCAGCTGTGAACGTCTATTAGATGAAACCTCTGGTAATTTACGCGAATTGCAAGATACCTTAAATGCCGCAGGTGATAAGTTACAGGCACAATTATTACGTATTCAAGATTGTGTGATTGGCCATGATGAGTTGTATTTTATTGAACAATTAATCACCGATTTACAATCCAAGCTTGACCGTATTATCAGCTGGGGACAACAAGCTATCGATTTATGGATTGGTTATGACCGTCACGTGCATAAATTTATTCGTACCGCCATTGATATGGATAAAAACCGTGTATTCTCACAACGCTTACGTAATTCTATTCACAGTTATTTCGAGCATCCTTGGTTCTTGTGGACCGCTCAAGCGGAACGCTTAGTCGATTTGCGTGATGAGGAAATGGTCTTGCGTGAAGATGATGCCTTGGGAGAATTGCCTGAAGAATTACAATATGAATCGCTTTCCGATTTACATGATCAAATCGTTGAACATATGCAAGGCTTGCTGATTCAATACCGTGAAAATAATCACCCAATTGATTTGAGCTTAGTCTTAAAAGAACAGTTAGCCGCTTATCCGCTTTCCCGTCATTTTGATGTAGCCCGAATTATTGTGGATCAGGCGGTGCGTTTAGGCATGGCAAATGATGATTTAGTCGGCATTTATCCGCAATGGCAGGAAATTAACGAGCACGGCGCAGAAGTTCAGGCGCATGTGATTGATAAATATTAGAAATGTCACGTTTAAAATGCACTTTTAATCCAATGCTAATAAAATCAATTGGTTAGGTGAGTTTTTAGACAAATTTACAAAAATCGATAGGGCGTTTTAGCGTCACATTTAAAAGAGAATAACCATGACAGATATGCAAGATGTAATTTCCCCGAAATTGGCAAATGCCATTGCGAATCCTATTTTCCCGACAGTGGACAGTTTATTACGTTCAGGTCGCCATATCAGTACCGATCAATTAGACAATCATGCTTTTTTGATGGATTTCCAAAATGAGTTAGATGGCTTTTACCGCCGTTACAACGTGGAATTAATTCGTGCACCGGAAGGCTTTTTCTATTTACGTCCGAAAGCGACAACTTTAATTGCCCGTTCAGTGCTTTCTGAATTAGAAATGTTGGTTGGGAAAGTGCTTTGTTATTTGTATCTAAGTCCGGAACGTTTGGCGCAGCAAGGTATTTTCAGCACACAAGAAGTTTATGATGAATTACTGAATTTAGCGGACGAAGGTAAATTATTGAAAGCCGTCAATCAGCGCTCTAGTGGCTCGGATTTGGATAAACAAAAATTAGCTGAAAAAGTGCGTGCTGCGATTGGTCGTTTACGCCGTTTAGGTATGATTCATACCGTAGGTGAACAGCATAGCGGTAAATTTACGATTTCAGAATCAGTTTTCCGTTTCGGTGCTGAAGTGCGTTCCGGTGATGATCCGTTAGAAGCGCAAGCTCGCTTAATTCGTGATGGGGAAGCGGCAACACCGCAATCTCTCGAATTAGAAAAACAAGCAAAAGCGGCAAGCAATGCTGATGACCTTGATGATGAAGAAAGTGCGGTCGAAATTGATGAAGAATTTGATGATGCAGGAGAACAAGAATAATGTCTGATGTATTAGAACTTGAAAATGAAATCTATCAAGACGAACCTGAGCAATCAACCGAACAGGTTGAAGAAGAGTTTATTGCTCCTGTATTAAACCAACACAATGGGGTAGAACGCGGTAAATTCCGTTCACTCACCTTAATTAACTGGAATGGTTTCTTTGCCCGTACCTTTGATTTGGATGAATTGGTGACTACACTTTCCGGTGGTAACGGTGCCGGTAAATCAACAACCATGGCGGGTTTTGTGACAGCGTTGATTCCAGACTTAACCTTATTGCATTTCCGTAATACCACAGAAGCCGGCTCGACAGGCGGTTCGCGTGATAAAGGGTTACACGGTAAATTGCGTCCGGGCGTTTGTTACGCAGTATTAGATACCATCAATTCCCGTCACCAACGAATTCTCGTGGGTGTGCGTCTGCAACAAATTGCAGGTCGTGATAAGAAAGTGGATTTAAAAACGTTCTCGATTCAAGGGGTAGAATTATCCTTAAATCCGACTACACTTTTCACCGAAACAGTCGGTGAACGTCAAGCGCGTGTACTCAATTTAAATGAATTAAAAGACAAAATTGAAAATCTTGGTGCGCAATTCAAGCAATATCATTCCATCACCGATTATCACGGTATGATGTTTGATTTAGGTATTATTCCAAAACGCTTACGTAGCGCCTCAGATCGTAGTAAATTCTATAAATTAATCGAAGCTTCTTTATACGGTGGTATTTCCAGCGCCATTACCCGTTCTTTACGTGATTACTTATTGCCAGAAAACCTTGGTGTGCGCAAAGCCTTCCAAGATATGGAAAGTGCGTTACGCGAAAACCGCATGACCCTTGAAGCAATTAAAGTCACCCAATCTGACCGTGATTTATTCAAACATTTAATCACCGAAACCACTAATTATGTGGCATCAGATTATATGCGTAATGCCAATGAACGTCGTGGCAATATCGAAGCGGCTTTAGGTTTCCGTCGTGATTGGTATAAAGCAAAAGCTGAGCAAGAGTTATCGCAACATAGACTAATTGATTTAAGCCGTGAAGCAGCTGAGTTAGCAGAAAATGAACGTACTTTAGAAGTCGATCACCAAAGTGCGGCGGATCATCTGAACTTGGTATTAAATGCGTTACGTCATCAAGAAAAAGTATCGCGTTATCAAGAAGATGTGGCTGAACTTACAGAAAAATTAGAAGAACAAAAAATGGTTGTGGAAACCGCAACCGAACAGCTTGAAGAAAGCCAAGCACAATTTGAGCAAACGGAACTTGAAATTGACCAAGTACGTGCGCAACTTGCGGACTATCAACAAGCATTAGATGCGCAACAAACCCGTGCATTGCAATATCAACAAGCGATTGCCGCACTTGAAAAAGCGAAAACCTTATGTGGTTTAGCGGATTTAAGCGTGAAAAATGCGGAGGATTATCAAGCGGAATTTGCTGCCCATGCAGAAAGTCTTACCGAGCAAGTGCTTGAGTTAGAGCATAAAATGTCTATTTCTGAAGCTGCTAAATCACAATTTGATAAAGCCTATCAGTTAGTGTGCAAAATTGCTGGAGATATGCCACGTTCAAGTGCTTGGGAAAGTGCTAAAGAATTATTGCGTGAATATCCAACACAAAAAATTCAGGCACAACAAACCCCACAATTACGCGCAAAATTACATGAGTTAGAGCAGCGTTATGCTCAACAACAAAGTGCGGTTAAATTATTGGCTGATTTTAATCAACGTGCTGATTTATCTTTAGAAACCGCTGATGAACTTGAAGCATACCACGCTGAACAAGAAGAACTCATTGAAAGTTTGAATGAAGAACTTGCAGAGCAAGTGGAAAACCGTTCAACTTTGCGTCAAAAGCGTGAAAATCTAACAGCACTTTACGAAGAAAATGCCCGTAAAGCACCGGCTTGGTTAACTGCTCAAGCAGCTTTAGAACGTTTACAAGAGCAAAGTGGTGAAACTTTCGAGCATAGCCAAGATGTAATGCATTTTATGCAATCACAATTGGTGAAAGAACGTGAACTGACTATTCAACGTGACAATTTAGAAAAACAACGTCAACAATTAGATGAGCAAATTTCTCGTTTAAGCCAACCAGATGGTTCTGAAGATGCTCGCTTAAATGTGCTTGCAGAACGTTTTGGTGGTGTGTTGCTTTCCGAATTGTATGATGATGTACCAATTGAAGATGCACCTTATTTCTCTGCACTTTATGGTCCTGCGCGTCATGCTATTGTTGTACGTGATCTCAACACTGTACGCGAACAATTAGCTAATTTAGAAGACTGTCCGGACGATTTATATTTAATCGAAGGTGATCCAAATGCCTTTGATGATAGCGTACTTTCAGCCCAAGAGCTTGAAATGGGCGTTGTGGTGCAAGTGTCTGATCGTGAATTGCGTTATTCAAAATTCCCGCAAATTCCATTATTCGGCCGTGCTGCTCGTGAAAAACATTTAGAAGAATTACAAGCTAAACGTGATGAAATTGCGGAAGAATACGCACAAATCGCCTTTGATGTACAAAAATGTCAACGTTTACACGAACACTTTAGTCAATTTGTTGGCTTACATTTAGCTCTAGCGTTCCAACCAAACCCAGAAGAGGTGATTGCGGAAATCAATCAAGAACGCAATGAAATTGAGCGTGAACTTAATCAATTCTCCAGCACTGAACAACAAATTCGCATTAAATTGGATAATGCCAAAGAAAAAATGCAATTGTTGAATAAGTTAATGCCACAGCTTAACTTACTTTCTGATGAAGAATTACTTGATCGCATTGAAGAGTGCCGCGAACAATTAGACATCGCAGAGCAAGATGAAAGCTTTATTCGTCAACATGGCGTTGCGTTGTCACAATTAGAGCCGATTGCCAATACTTTACAAAGTGATCCAGAAAACTATGAACGCTTAAAAGCTGATTTAACCCAAGCGGTTGAACGTCAAAAACAAGTACAACAACGTGTATTTGCTTTAGCGGATGTGGTGCAACGTAAAAATCACTTCAGTTATGAAGATGCGGGGCAGGCGGAAACATCAGAGCTTAATGAGCAACTTCGTCAACGTTTGGAACAATTGCAGTCACAACGTGATGCTCAACGTGAACAGTTACGTCAAAAACAAAGCCAATTCGCACAATACAACCAAGTATTTATTCAATTGCAAAGTTCTTACGACAGTAAAAATCAATTGTTAAAAGAATTAATTGCCGAGATTGGTGAGTTGGGTGTACGTGCTGATGAAGGGGCAGAGGAACGTGCAAGAAATCGCCGTGATGAGTTGTATCAACAACTTTCAACCAGCCGTCAACGTCGTTCTTATGTCGAAAAACAATTAACACTTATTGAAAGTGAAGCGGAGAACTTAAATAAACGCATTCGCAAAGCGGAACGTGATTATAAAACGCAACGTGAATTAGTTGTGGCAGCGAAAGTCAGCTGGTGCGTGGTTCTGCGTTTATCTCGTAATTCCGATGTGGAAAAACGACTCAATCGTCGTGAGTTAGCCTATTTATCTGCTGATGAACTACGTTCAATGTCGGATAAAGCATTAGGTGCACTACGTACTGCAGTGGCTGATAATGAATATCTACGCGATGCATTGCGTATTTCTGAAGATAGCCGCAAACCGGAAAATAAAGTCCGCTTCTTCATCGCTGTATATCAACATCTTCGTGAACGTATTCGTCAGGATATTATTAAAACTGATGATCCGATTGATGCAATTGAGCAAATGGAGATTGAGCTTAATCGCTTAACAGAAGAATTGACTGGCCGTGAGAAAAAATTGGCGATCAGTTCTGAAAGTGTGGCGAATATTATGCGTAAAACCATTCAACGTGAACAAAACCGTATCCGCATGTTGAACCAAGGTCTACAAAATATTGCCTTCGGTCAGGTGAAATCGGTACGTTTAGTGGTCAATATTCGCGACACACATGCGATGTTGCTTGATGCGCTGTCAGGTAAACAGGAAGAATATCAAGATTTATTCAGTGATAACCGTATTACCTTCTCTGAAGCCATTGCGAAACTTTATCAACGCATTAACCCGCATATTGATATGGGTCAACGCACAGCACAAACTATCGGTGAGGAATTATTAGATTACCGTAATTACCTCGAACTAGAGGTTGAAGTTTTCCGTGGGGCTGATGGTTGGTTACGTGCTGAAAGTGGCGCATTATCGACCGGTGAAGCGATCGGTACAGGTATGTCTATCTTATTAATGGTTGTACAAAGTTGGGAAGAGGAAAGCCGCCGTATTCGCGGCAAAGACATCGTACCGTGCCGCTTACTATTCTTAGATGAGGCAGCGCGTTTGGATGGTAAATCCATTTCCACCTTGTTCGAACTTTGTGAACGTTTGGATATGCAATTACTTATCGCAGCGCCAGAGAATATCAGCCCTGAAAAAGGGACAACCTATAAACTGGTGCGTAAAATCGCCGGCAACCAAGAACACGTTCATGTGGTTGGTTTGCGTGGCTTTGGCACAACAGAGTAGTTGTACTATTATGTAAAGAAAGTGCGGTTAAAGATTTAAATTCTTTTAACCGCATTTTAATATTTAAGGAATAAATGATGAAAATTTTTACATCTCAAAAAGGGATTCTTACTCAGCTTAAACAAGGAAAGTTTAAGTTAGAAAAAAATATACAAAATTTATTTGAGCATAACTTATCTCTGTTGACAGGATATATTTTCATTCGATCTGAATTTTCTATTAAAAACTCACGTATAGATACCTTAGCATTTGATCCTGAAGCTAAAGCGTTTGTGATCATTGAATATAAAAGACAGCAAAACTCTAGTGTGGTAGATCAGGGGATTTCTTATCTTAATTTAATGCTTGAATATAAAGCTGATTTTCTCATTGAGTATAATGAAAATCAAAGTAAGCCATTAAAAAGAAGTGATATAGATTGGTCTCAATCTAAAGTGGTTTTTGTTTCTCCATCATTTAATGATTTCCAAATCCAAGCAACAAATTTTAAAGATTTACCAATTGAATTATGGGAAGTAAATTGCTTTGATAATGAAATTATAACTGTAAATCTTATCAATAAATCTAAATCAGCGCCCAATATTAAGACAGTCACAACTGAAGAAACAAAAGAACTTTCTACACTAAAAGAAATTAAAGTTTACCAAGAAGATGATCATTTGAATGATAAACCTGATTTTATACAAGAATTATATGAAACCTACAAACAGGCAATTTTAAATTTAGAGCCTAATATTGAGGTTGTACCTAGAAAACGCTATATCGCTTTTAAAAAAGATAGAAATATTGTGGATATCGGAATTCAGAAAAAGGCTTTAAAACTATGGATTAATCTTCCTTATAGTGAATTAGATGATCCGAAGAAACTAGCTAAGAATGTAGAAGATACAGGACATTGGGGAAATGGTGATTATGAAATTTCTACTGATAGTACTCAATATCTTGAATATATAATGAGTTTAATTAAACAAGCAATTAAGGATTAAAATTATGCATAACCTTATTTTTGCAATTCTATGTAGTGTTGCCGTATCGGTGTTACTCAAAGTTGCGCGCAAGAAAAATATCATTATTGAACAAGCAATTGCGTTTAACTATATTGTCGCCATTTCATTAAGCTATTTCTTACTCAAACCTGATTTCAAAGGATTAGAATTTACCGAATATTTAGCACAAAGTGATAGCACACCTATTTTCCTGGCGTTAGGTATTTTATTACCAACCGTATTTATCATTATGTCTAAAGCGGTTGAATTTGCTGGCATCGTGCGTTCTGATGCTGCACAACGCTTATCGTTATTTCTACCGATTGTTGCCTCTTTTATTATTTTCCATGAAACATTAAGTCAGCCTAAAATTGTTGGCATTATTTTGGCATTCATCGGTTTATTCTGTATTTTGAATAAATCAAATGAACAAAGTGCGGTCACTTTTAAAGGTATTTTAGGCTTAATCGGTGTTTGGTTTGGTTATGGCACCATTGATATCTTATTCAAACAAGTGGCCAAAAGCGGAGGAGCATTCCCAACCACATTATTCATTGCTTTCTCATTAGCCGCTTGTGTCATGTTCTTGTATTTATTCCTAAAACGCACTCAATGGACTGTGCCAAGCTTTATTGGTGGAATCATTTTAGGTGTGTTGAATTTCTTTAACATCCTTTTTTATATTAAAGCGCACCAAAGTTTCGGGCAAAACCCAACCTTAGTTTTTGCGGGAATGAATATTGGTGTTATTTGTTTAGGCACCATCACCGGCGCATTTTTCTTCAAAGAAAAAATCAGCAAAATCAACTGGTTTGGTGTTCTTATTAGCCTTTCAGCAATTTTCTGTTTATATTATTTAGATAAAATTTTGGCTTAATTATGGCAACAGATTTTAGTTTTTTTATCTACGATTACGAAAGTTTTGGTATCAATCCAGCAAGTGATCGTCCAGCTCAATTTGCTGGTATTCGTACCGATGCAGATTTCAATATTATTGGTGAGCCTATTATGTTGTATTGTAAGCAAACCAATGATTATTTACCCGCTCCAGAAGCCGTAATGGTTACAGGAATCACGCCACAAGAATGTAATGAAAAGGGGATTTCTGAACCTGAATTTGCCGCAAAAATTTTAGCTGAGTTTTCACAACCTAATACTTGTGTGATGGGTTATAACAATATTCGTTATGACGATGAAATGACTCGTTATACCTTTTATCGTAATTTCATTGATCCCTATGAATATAGCTGGAAAAATGGCAATTCTCGGTGGGATTTACTCGATGTAGTACGGGCCTGTTATGCGTTACGCCCAGAAGGAATTAATTGGGCCTATGACGATGATGGAATGCCAAGTTTCCGCTTAGAAAAACTCACTAAAGCTAATGGCATTGAGCATGAAAATGCCCATGATGCAATGGCGGATGTGTATGCAACCATCGCCATGGCTAAATTAATCAAAGAAAAGCAGCCTAAATTATTTCAATTCTTCTTAGAACACAGAGGCAAAAGGGAAGTTGAGAAACTGATTGATACCGCTGAAATGACGCCATTAGTGCATGTTTCAGGCATGCTAGGCAATTATCGTGGTAACTGTGCCTGGGTTGCACCATTAGCATGGCATCCAACCAATCAGAATGCTGTAATTGTCTGCGATTTATCAGGTGATATTGATAACTTGCTCTGCAAAAGTGCGGTTGATTTACGACAAGATTTATATACCAAGAAAAGTAAGCTAGAAGAAAGGGGAGTTTCATCAGTTCCATTAAAGTTGGTTCATATTAATAAATGTCCCATTTTAGCTCCTGCAAAAACTTTACTGCCGGAAAATGCAGCTCGTTTAGGCATTGACCGGCAATATTGCTTAGATAATTTAGCAAAATTGCGTCAATCCTTAGATGTTCGCGAGAAAGTCATTGAAATTTTCGCAGAGGAGCGCGAATTTGGATCGAGTGATAATGTAGAAACTGAGCTTTATAACGGTTTCTTTAGCAATGCGGATAAAAACAATATGGCTATTTTACGGGATTTACCGGCCGAGAAATTAGCTGAACATGGTTTAGCATTTGAAGATAAACGGATTCCTGAATTGTTGTTCCATTATCGTGCAAGACATTTCTACAAAACCTTAAATCGTGCTGAGCAAATCAAATGGCAAAAATATCGTCAACGTAAATTAGAGCAAAGTGCGATTAATTTTGAAGAAAGTTTACAACGGTTAGCTGAGGAACATTCGGATAATCCAACTAAACTGAATTTATTGCAACAGGTTTATGAATACGGTGCAAAACTGTTATCTTAATCTTATACATATCGTGACATAGTCACACAAATGCCAATCATCAAAAACGTAAATCTTAATTCCTGAGATTTACGTTTTTCTTTTTCAAATCTGATGATATTCACCTCATAAAATAACGCAGAATTCACGTAGCGTTGTCATTATCAATAAATAAGCATCTTTATATTTTCCTTACATTTCATATTTATAGTGCATAAATACTAATTTTATCTTGTTACAAGGCTTGTTGGTATTAGCTTTTATCTTGCTTAAGTAGTATTTGTGACCTGTGCATAACTCTGTGATTTTATTAATACGTAGTCCTTACTAACCCTGTAATTAAATTCATATAATGTATATTATGTTAAATTGCAAATATAAATGCGTAACAAATTGTTTGTGACCGGATTACCCTTCAAATGTTCATTAAATGATATGTCTATTCTCTAAAATGAGTTTTTATTAATTGATGATATATGTGCAGAGATTTTGAGATTAATGTTTTATCAAGACTAATCGGAGCGTCGACTTTATGATTGGTATATGTATTTATTTGCTGGATTTGATACCTTAGTTTTTAAGTATCGATTTTATTCTCGATTCCCTATGGGTTACTCATTTTAGGTATAGCTCCTTATCAAATGAGAATTGTTGCTATTGGAATTTTCTTTATTATTAATATTTTATAATATTTTTTATATAAAAAATGTTGAAAATTCTCATTTATGGGATTAGAATAGGTGCCACAAGTTTAGTTATCTTGTACAATTTACTTTTATCTACTATCTAGGAAAGGAGTTAGTTATGCTGAGTCAAGCAATTACCGACAAATTAAATGAGCAGATCAATCTTGAGTTCTACTCTTCTAATGTATATTTACAAATGAGTTCTTGGTGTTCCAAACACGGTTATGAAGGTGCTGCTGCATTCTTATTGCGTCATGCAGATGAAGAAATGCAACATATGCAGAAATTATTTACTTATGTTAGTGAAACTAGCGGTATGCCACTTTTAGGTAAAATTGATGCACCAAAACATGATTACAAATCTCTTAAAGAAGTATTTGAAACAACAATGGCCCACGAAAAGTTGGTAACATCTAAAATCAATGAATTAGTTGAAGCCACTTTTGCTGAGAAAGACTATTCTACTTTTAACTTCCTACAATGGTATGTTGCTGAACAACATGAAGAAGAAAAACTCTTCAATAGCATCATCGATAAATTTACTATTTTAGGTGAAAGTGGTACTTCCCTATACTTTATCGATCGTGACCTTGCCACATTGGACGTAGAATAATTTTAGGAGCAATAAAATGTTATCAAACAACGTAATCAAACTATTAAATGATCAAATGAACCTTGAGTTCTATTCTTCAAACCTTTACTTGCAAATGAGTGCATGGTGCGAACAAAATGGTTTTGAAGGTGCTGCTAAATTCTTATCTGCTCATGCAGCAGAAGAAATGCAACACATGCGTAAATTATTTACTTATTTAAATGAAACCGGAGCTTTAGCGGTTATTTCTGCTATCGATGCTCCTCCTCATGATTACAAATCATTAAAAGAAATCGTAGAAATTACTTATAAACATGAAAAATTGATTACAAGCAAAATCAATGAATTGGTGGGCAAAACTTTTGAAGAGAAAGACTACTCTGCCTTTAATTTCTTACAATGGTATGTTGCAGAACAGCATGAGGAAGAGAAATTATTCAGTAGTATTTTAGATAAATTAAATCTTCTTGGTGAAGACGGTAAAGGTTTATTCCTTGTCGACAAAGATTTAGGTAATTTAGCTAACGCATAATTTTAAAAATAGAAAAGCCTGCATAAAGCAGGCTTTTTTATTGTTAATTTGTCTATAAATATCCCCTTGTTTGGTAAGGTTTTTCAAAAAAACATTACAAAACTCATTGATTTTATTGATGGAGTTTAAAAGTTATCTTTTTTTTTCCACTACCACAAATACTTTCGCAAGGAATGCCATCCTTATCTCGATCAAGTTTATCCATACCACACTGCTCTAAATGAAAACGCGCATCGGCACAATTGTCCATATCTTTGCAAGTCCGTTTACCGTCATCACAAGCACTTTCAGTCATCCCTACTACTGGAATTAAGCCGCATAAAATAAGAAAAACAAATATTTTTTTCATTTTGGAAATATCAATTTATAAATTGTATTAGTAGTTTATGACTCTGTATCTGTATTTTAGAGCAATAAAAAAACCGCTATTAAAGCGGCTTAGTTCTGAATCTGTTGATTGGTGCCTAGGGTCGGACTCGAACCGACACGGTTATTCACCGGCGGATTTTGAATCCGCTGCGTCTACCAATTTCGCCACCCAGGCAATCAATGGGCGCCATTATACGGAGATATTTTGAGCTGACAAGTAATTATTTTTGATGAATGAATCGTTTGCTTTAATTTTCATCAACTTAGCTTTTTTAACTAAGAAAATAGCGCCAAACAAAAGCACAAACCAAGATGCAAAGCATGATTAAAATTTGGATTAAACGTTTTTTGGTTAATTTTTCTGCAGCCATCTGACTTCTCTCTTAAGTATCTTCATTAGCCAATGAATTAGTGGTAGAATTCTTGCGTTAGATCAATATTATACAATTATTTTTTACCTTTGAGGATGAAATGAAAACTCTAGTTGCGGAAACCAAGGCCGGGCGCCGAATTCAATCAGGTGGCTGTGCCATTCACTGTCAGGATTGCAGTATTAGCCAACTCTGTATACCTTTCACATTAAACGAACACGAACTGGATCAACTTGATAATATTATCGAACGTAAAAAACCTATTCAAAAGGCCCAGGTGTTATTTAAGGCCGGTGATCAGCTTAATTCAATTTACGCTATTCGTTCCGGAACAATTAAAAGTTATACCATTAGTGAATCGGGTGAAGAGCAAATTACTTCATTTCATCTACCGGGTGATCTCGTGGGATTTGATGCGATTAATAATATGCAACATCCGAGTTTTGCCCAAGCATTAGAAACCGCAATGGTTTGTGAAATTCCTTTCGATATTTTAGATGATTTATCTGGAAAAATGCCTAAATTGCGGCAACAAATTATGCGTTTAATGAGTAATGAAATCCGCAGTGATCAAGAAATGATTCTTCTTCTTTCCAAAATGAATGCCGAAGAACGCCTTGCCGCCTTTGTTCACAATCTCTCCAGACGCTATTCAGCTCGCGGTTTTTCTGCCCGCGAATTTCGTTTAACCATGACTCGTAGCGATATCGGTAACTATTTAGGCTTAACCGTTGAAACTATCAGCCGTTTATTGGGACGTTTTCAAAAAATTGGTGTACTTTCCGTGCAAGGAAAATACATTACAATCAATGATATGAATCAACTCATTGAACTTACAGGTATAAATAAAGTTAAACTAAATTTATCGGAAAAAGCGTGATTTTCACGCTTTTTTTATAACCAGTTTGCCTTAGATCAGCTTTTTATTGGTGCGTCACTTGTGCTTGAACACTATCTTCACTATCCTATGCGCACTCAAATTTTATGGAGGTTATATGAAATTTAATAATATCCTAGTCGTACTGAATCCTGATAATGAAAAACAATATGCATTGGCTCGTGCAGTACGTTTGGCCCGTGAACAGAAGCATGATGATAAGATCAAAATCACAGTATTATTAACTGTTTATGATTTATCCTATGAAATGTCTGCGTTACTTTCTTCTGAAGAGCGTCAAGAAATGCATAACACGGCTATTGAGCAACAACGCCAGGCAGTTCAGTTTTATTTGGATAAATATGCCGAGCCGGATATTGAATTTGACTCCCATATTGTTTGGAATAGTAATGAAGCTGATGCAATTCGTGAAGAAGTCGAAAATAACCAATACGATTTAGTTGTAAAATATACAAAAGACGAAGAAAGTTTTACTTCTCTAATTTTCACTCCGGTGGATTGGCAATTACTGCGTAAATGTCCGGTGCCTGTACTTATGGTGCGTGATGGCGATTGGAAACATCAACGTCGAATCTTAATTGCAGTCAATGTTTCCGGAGAGCAGGAATATCAAAATGAATTCAATTTGGAATTAGTTGAAACTGGTATGAGCCTGGCAGAAAATCTCAATCGTGGTAACGTGCATTTGGTTTCAGCCTACCCTGTCGCGCCAATCAATATGGCCATCGATTTACCGGAATTTAATACATCTGGTTATGAGAATGGTATCCGTGGTCAGCATTTAATTAATATGAAAGCGCTACGTCAGCAATTTTGTATTGATGAAGATCATACGCATGTGCGTGAAGGCTTCCCTGAGGATGTTATTCCACAGGTGGCTAAAGAAATCGAAGCCGAATTGGTTATTCTTGGTACCGTTGGTCGGACGGGTTTATCCGCCGCACTATTGGGCAATACCGCAGAACATGTGATTAACAAATTAAGCTGTAATTTATTGGCGATTAAGCCGTCTAAAAAGTAATACTCTCACGAGGAGCGAACATTTCGCTCCTTTTTATTTGTCCTTTTACCTGCAAACTTTGTTTTTTAAACACTTCTAATAAAATCAATGAGTTACAATGATTTTTATAGAAAACTATGAAAATTGATAGGGCGTTTTTATCCTCGCCTCGCTGCACCATAATTCTGATATTTGTTATATAACTGTGATCACCCTCACAAATTTTAATATTTACCTTAAAATTCATTGAAATGAAATTGATTTTCATTATACTTGCGCGCCTATTTTGACTTAATTTAAGGAAAAAAGATGAAAAAAACGTTGATTGCAGCCTTATTAGGCGTTTCTGTTATGGCTCAAGCCCATGAGGTTTGGGTTGCTACTCCGGCACAACTTGCTTCAAATAGTATTTTAAAAGCTGATTTAGCCTATGGTGACTACCCTTACGTTGAAAAAATTCCTGAAAAACGCCTTGCCATTTTTCCACCAATGGAAATCATCAATCAGGATGGTGAAATGCAAACGCTGGTACAAAAAGGTGAAAACTACCAATATCAGTCGGAAAAACCGTTAAAAGATGGCTCCTATTGGGTAACAGCCACTTATAAACCAACTTTCTGGTCACAAAACAATGAAGGTTGGAAAATGGAGAATTTACAAGGCACTCCAAATGCATTCTATTGCGAACAAACCCAAATGTTCGGTAAAGCCTTTAGTGTTGTTGGTAAAAAACCATTGAATGCCGATATGGCAATGACCCGTATCGGTTTACCGCTTGAAATTGTGCCGCTTAAGGATCCAAAAAGTATCAAAGCCGGAGAAGCTTTTCCGGTTCAAATTTTCTATAAAGACCAACCTCTTGCCGGTGAAACGGTTATTGCGACTTCCGATACATTTGTAGTGAAAGATATGGAGGCTGCAACCTCTCATCGTGAACCACAGGCATTTTCCGGTAAAACAGATGGCGAAGGTAAAGTTAATTTTATTCCGTTAATTGAGGGTGTTTGGAAGCTCAAAGTGATTCATAAAGAACCATTTGAAGATCAAAAAGTTTGCCAACAGTCTGCGAATTACGCGACTTTAATTCTTCCTGTCGGTAAAGCTCGAGCAAAACTCCCGCCCAAACCGGAACATCATCACCATTAAGTAAAAAGGTGCAATCAAATTGATTGCACCTTTCTTTTACCGGAAATCAACTATTTGTTTGCCTTGCATAGCTTTTTCTAGTTGTTTTTGTTGCCATTTTTTCTTATTCAAGGCCCGTAGAATATTATCCTTTATGCGCATCAACCGCTGGTTAAGCGTTTTTCGCGGCTTCGTTGATTGTTTCGTTTTGCGTTCCTTTTCTAAACCACTAGTCAAACAGCTATGTTCTTGATGATATTGCAATTCCTGAACACAAGGAGCAGGATTCAATTGATAGACATGATAATTTTCATCATTTAAATAACGATTAAAAATAAGATGATCAATGGGCTCAATTTCCGTTTCACTAAGACGTCCTAATAAGCCAATAAGATAACTGGCTGCTGCGCGTGAAATAATATACCCGGCAGTACCAAAATGAACCGATTCCAACTTTGTAAAACGTCGACCTTGAAAATCAGCTATCGCTGTTTCGGATAATTTTACTGGCATTAAAAATGTTTCCAAACGGATAATAACTGCCTGTTCAGGGGAAAAACGTTCCGTTAGCCAGTCATTGTTATTCAATAATGCGATGGAATTTTCTGCTAGTAAAATATCATCTTCAAAAATGGCTAGGTAATCATATGGCTCATTGAGACATTTTTGCCAAAGCATAAAATGACTCATTAAACAGCCTTTTTCGCCCATAGTTAAATGACTACATTGTGCAACATTAGGTAAATATTGATTCAATAAATCAGTAAGCTGCGTTGAAGGTGTTAATGCGTCAAAAAAACTAAATGGTATTTGTTGTGTACCAAATTGGTTCAAAATGTGTTTGCGACGTTCACTTGCGCCGGCAATACTAATTACAAAATTGTTCATCATAGATTTTCTTATTTATTAAAAAAGTGCGAGATTAATCGCACTTCTATTTGGTTATTTCTTTCGTTCTACCCATTTACCATCAAGATAATCCACAATCCATTTAGTCGCTTTGCCATTCTTTTCAGAAGTTACATATTGATGTTTTTCTTTACGGCTGAAACGGATAATGGCTTCATTACCCTCTGGGTCTTTTTGTGGAGCATCAGCTAAATAACGTAATTTTTCCGGTAAACGATCACGATAAAGTGCTAATTCAGCAACTTTTGCTGGGCGTGTTTCACGCGATTTAGGGAAGTTATGTGCAGACATAAACACACCACTTGCGCCATCACGTAATACAAAATATGCATCAGACTTTTCACATTTTAGTTCAGGGAAATGAACCGGTTCTTCTTTTGGTGGTGCAACTTCACCATTTTTCAAAATCTTGCGGGTGTTATCACAACTGGTACAGCCCATATATTTTCCAAAACGACCTAGTTTCAAGTGCATATCTGCACCGCACTTATCACATTCTACAATCGGACCATCATAGCCTTTAATTTTGAATTGGCCTTGTTCCACCAAATAACCATCGCAGTTCGGATTATTACCGCAAATATGCAATTTACGATGAGGATCAATGATGTAGCTATCCATCGCCGTACCACATTTCGGACAACGTTTACGATCCATCAAAGCTTTGGTCTCAGAGGCATCGTCTAACACATTTAATAATTCTGCTTCTGGAATGAGATTAATCGTCGTTTTACAACGCTCTTTTGGTGGTAATGCATAACCAGAACAACCAAGGAAGACACCGGTACTTGCGGTACGAATAGCCATTTTTCGGCCACAAGTTGGGCAATCAATATCGGTGAGTACGAGGCTATTTGGTTTCATTCCACCTTCTAGCTCATCTAATTCTGCAGTAGAAAGTTGCGTAGAGAAATCTTTGAAGAATTGATTTAATTCGGTTTTCCAATTCTTTTCACCGGATGCAATTTGGTCCAATACGTTTTCCATATTGGCGGTGAAATCGTAGCTCATCAAATCTGTAAAAGATTGATTTAAGCGATCGGTAACAATTTCGCCCATTTTCTCTGCATAGAAACGACGATTTTCAGTGCGCACATAACCGCGTTCTTGAATGGTAGAAATAATTGCAGCATAAGTGGAAGGGCGACCAATACCGCGTTTTTCTAATTCTTTAACCAATGCAGCTTCGGTAAAACGAGCTGGCGGTTTGGTGAAGTGTTGGCTTGGCGAAACCATTTTTAGTGCTAATGTTTCATTTAAACTGACAGCCGGTAAAATCTGGTCTTCCGGATTTTTACCTAATTGTGGCAACACTTTTGTCCAACCATCAAAGCGTAAAATACGGCCTTTGGCTTTCAATTCATAATCGCCAGCCATTACGGTAACCGTAGTACTGTCATATTGTGCGGCTGGCATTTGACAAGCCACAAATTGACGCCAGATTAAATCATATAAACGCACCGCATCTTTATCCATGCCACTTAAATGATCTGCAAGCAGTTTGACATCAGAAGGACGAATTGCTTCGTGTGCTTCTTGTGCATTTTCTTTACTGGAATAGAAATTCGGTTTAGCGGGCAAATACTCTTTGCCAAAATGGCTTTCAATATAACTGCGCGCCATATTTAATGCATCTTGGCTTAAATTAGTGGAGTCGGTACGCATATAAGTGATATAACCGGCTTCATATAAACGTTGTGCCAACATCATGGTTTTCTTCACCCCAAAGCCTAAACGCGTGCTTGCAGTTTGTTGTAAGGTTGAAGTGATAAATGGTGCTCTTGGTTTAGAACCTGTTGGTTTTGTTTCTAGATCCGTGACAACGTAATGTGATTGGGTTAAGAAATCGACCGCACTTTGAGCTTCTTTTTCATTTTTCGGCTCAAATTTCTTGCCTTTATACTGCACCACATCCAAGCGCAGGTCTTCTTTCTTGCTAGTTTGGGTTAGCGCTTCAATTTCCCAAAACTCTTCCGGTTGGAATGCTTTAATTTCACGTTCACGCTCTACCACCAATTTCACGGCAACGGATTGCACGCGTCCGGCAGATAAACCACGGGCTACCTTTTTCCATAATAATGGGGATACCATAAAGCCTACCACGCGGTCTAAGAAACGACGGGTTTGCTGAGCATTAACCTGGTCCATATTAATGTGCGCAGGATGCTGGAAGGCTTTTTCAATCGCTTTCTTCGTAATCTCATTAAATACAACGCGGCTAAAGCGGCTATCATCGCCACCAATAACTTCGCGTAAATGCCAAGCGATGGCTTCTCCTTCTCTATCCAAGTCGGTTGCGAGATAAACATGGTCGGATTTTTTAGCAAGGGATTTTAATTCGGCAACCACTTTTTCTTTGCCGGGTAAAATTTGGTAATTGGCTTTCCAATCGTGATAAGGATCGATTCCCATGCGTTTAACTAAGGCCGCGCGGTCTTTTTCTGCTTTTATTTTTGTTTTTTCTTCAGTGCTTAAGCCTTTTGTTGAAACTGGTTTAGCTTTTTCGCCGGTGCTAGTGCCTGCTGCTGGCAAATCACAAATATGCCCAACGCTGGATTTCACCACATATTGGCTTCCTAAATATTTATTAATCGTTTTTGCTTTCGCCGGTGACTCCACGATCACCAAAGATTTACTCATTTGATTACCTAAATCCACAAAACTTCTGTAAAATTGGCCGCTATACTGCAAACTTACGTTGTCAAAATCAAGCATTTTTTTCTGAAAGGGTCATAAATGGACAAACTCAATGCAATTTCAATTTTCTGCAAAGTTATTGAAACACAAAGCTTTACCCAAGCGGCACAACAGCAACACATTTCAGTCGCGATGGCCAGTAAGTTGGTTTCTCAATTAGAGGAACATCTTAAGACCCGTCTGTTACAACGTACCACGCGTAAAATCATGCCAACGGAAGCCGGTATCATGTATTACCAACGTTGCCAGTCGATATTATTGGATTTAGAGGAAGCGGATTCTAGTATTAGTAACCTCTCCACCAGTTTACATGGGAGCCTGTTGATTTCTGTACCACGTGATTTTGGCCTACTTTATATTTCGCCTAATCTGCCTAAATTTATTGAGGCCCACCCGAATCTGCAAGTAGAAATCGAATTTAATGATAAACGAATTGATTTAGTTGCTGAGGGTTTTGATTTGGCATTACGCATTGGTTATATGCAGGATAGTTCACTAGTGGCACGTAAAATTAGTAGTTCACCAATGCATTTTACGGCAGCACCGAATTATCTAGAAACCCACGGTACCCCGCTCTCGCCGGAAGATTTGGAATACCATCAAGGCCTACTTTATAAAGCTGCAATGAATCAGGTTTATTGGCAAGGTGCCCGAGCCAGTCAAGTACAGCGCTTTAAGATCCAATCAAAGGTAATATCCAATAACGGATTATCCTTATTAGAAATGGCTAAAGCTGGATTAGGGGTTGCCAATTTGCCGGGATTTTTTGTGAAAGATGCATTAGCTTCGGGGGAATTGGTGGAAATTTTGTCTGAATATAAACAAAAAGCTATCGACATCCATGTGGTTTACCCAAACCGTCGCCATCTTCCGGCTAAAGTAAGGGCTTTTATTGACTTCTTGGCGAACTTAGGACTTTGCACGGAGGCGGATTAAACGCTCCCTTTAAAAATAAAGTTTTTCCAAAAATTAATCATAAGTCATTGATTTTATTAGGTTTGATTTAAAAATCTATTTTTATCCCAAATTTTCCAAATAGGTGTTACATCATCAGGTAATTGCAGACCCTTTCCTAACTCAACCCAACCACAAGGAAAATGGAAATCTGAACCGACAGAACCAGCCACCCCATGCTCCCTTGCCCAGCGGGCAAGATTTTTGCGTTGTTCGCCGGTTTGTCCACAACCCGCCACTTCCATACCTTCACCACCCCAATTTTTAAAATCTGCTAATAATTTACGGATCCAACGTACACTCATGTTATAACGTAATGGATGAGCAACTACGGCCACACCGCCTGCAGCATGTAATATCTCAATAGTGCTTGGAATATCCGCCCAATGCGCTTTCACAAAACAGGATTTACCAGCGCCTAGATAGCGCTTGAACGCTTGGGTTTCATTGCTGACTTTACCGATTTGTAATAGATAGCGGGCGTAATGGGCGCGAGTTACCTCGCCATTGGCTAGTGCAGCTGCACCGGCATAGGCATCAGGAATCCCGGCTTTAGCTAACTTTTCGCCAATTTCAAAAGCTCTTTGTTGGCGTAATTGTTTTTGCTGGTTTAAGAAGTCGATTAACGCAGGATGTTGGGGATCAAAATTTAATCCCACAATATGAATTCCTTTTCCCTCCCATTCAGTGGAAACTTCCACGCCATGGATTAATTGCATACCACATTGTGTCGCAGCGCTTGCCGCTTCAGATATGCCGGCAATGGTATCGTGATCACATAAGGCCAACACTTGCACTCCTTGTGCATGGGCGCGCAAAACAACTTCCGTTGGACTTAATACGCCATCGGATGCCGTACTATGGCAATGTAAATCGTAGATTTTATTCATTATCGAATCGCTTTAATTAAGGCGCGGATCAAGGCCGGACCATGGTAAATTAGGCCGGAATAAATTTGCAGTAATTCTGCTCCTGCTTGTATTTTTTCTTGCGCGTTGGTGATGCCATCAATACCACCGCTACCGATAATGGGAATTCGTCCGTTCAATTCTTGATGTAAGCGTCGAATAATTGCTGTACTTTTATGTTGTAACGGCTTTCCACTCAATCCACCAACTTGTTCGGCATTGGCCAATCCTGTGACGTTGTCGCGTGAAATGGTCGTATTGGTAGCAATTACCCCATCCAGTTGATGGCGTAGTAAGGTATCAGCAATTTGTACCAACTCTTGTTCGGACAAATCCGGTGCAATTTTCACTGCAATCGGCACATATTTTTGATATTGCTCGGCCAATTGTCGCTGAGTTACTTTAATACTTTGTAGCAAATCATCGAAATAATCACCATATTGCAATTGACGTAAATCCGGCGTGTTTGGTGAAGAAATATTAACGGTGATGTAACCGGCATAATTGTAGGCCTTATTTAAGCAAATCAAATAATCGTCTTTGCCATGCTCTAAGGGAGTTAATTTATTTTTACCGATATTGATGCCCAACACGCCGTCATAACGACAGCGTTTTACGTTTTCGATAAGGTGATCGATACCGTAGTTATTAAAACCATTTCGATTAATAATCCCTTCAACTTCCGGCAGACGAAATTGTCGAGGTTTGGCATTGCCCTCTTGGGCAAGCGGCGTAACCGTTCCAACTTCAATAAACCCAAATCCCATCGCGCCAAAACCATCAATAGCCTCACCATTTTTGTCGGCACCGGCCGCTAATCCAATAGGGTTTTTAAATTCGATGCCCATAACGGTTTTAGGCTGCCCGTTCGGAGCATTAAGCAATGCTTTGAATAATGGATAAAACGGCTTTTGGCCAGCCCAATGCAAAGCTTGGATCGCTAAATCATGGGCTGTTTCAGGCTCAAGGGAAAAAATGGCGCGTCGAATTAAGGAATACATACTCGTTTATCTCTCAGGATAGTTTACTGTAAATGGAAAAGTGCGGTTAGTTTTACCGCACTTTGACTGAAAAGTTGCGTTGTTTATAACAACCGATTATTGCAGCGCTTTCTCAATCTTTTCAAATAAGTCTTTGGAAAGCTCTTCAATCAGGCTTAAACGTTCTAAGGCGCGTTTCATTAGCGTTTGTCGTTGGGCATCAAAACGGGCAAAACGTAATAATGGCTCCACCAAACGGGCGGCAACTTGCGGATTGCTCTCGTTTAAACGAATCAATATATCAGTTAAAAAGCGATAACCGGAGCCATTGATATTATGGAACGCCTTAAGATTTTGGTTGGCAAAACTGCCGACCAGAGAACGTAAACGATTCGGATTGTTGAAGTTAAAGCTTGGATGATCCATGAGTTGTTGCACAATTTCCAACACATTTTCATCGGGACGGGTTGCCTGTAAAGCAAACCATTTATCCATCACCAAACCGTCGTGCTGCCATTTTTGTTCAAAATCAGCCAGCAAGGTATCACGGCAAGGTAGCGCCGCTCTACAGGCAATGGACAATGCAGCTAAAGTATCGGTCATGTTATTGGCGTTATTGTAATGCTTATGCACAAAATTATTGCCCAAGGCCGTATAACCAATGTAATTCAGACAAAGATTTTTCAATGCACGTAATGCGATATCCTGCCCTTCAATACGGTAATTTTCCAAACGAATATGGTTATACAATAGTACCAACGTGTCCTTCAGATGTTCGGCGATAGTGCGTAACATAAATTCACGCGCAGCAAAGATACCGTCCGGATCGATGGTTTTAAAGTTTTCAGCAAACTCTAACTCTCGTGGCAAGGTTAAAATCAAGGTAGTGAGTTCGATGTCCCGTTCATAATTTTGTAAAACGACGGCTAATGCATTGAGTACTTCTGGTGACATCTCTAAAGATTCACCTTGCTGATAATGGCTGACGTTACGACGTAACTCATTCAACAATAACATTTGTGCCGCATCCCAACGGCAAAATGAATTGTCGGCATGTTGCAACAGAGTAATTAATTGTGCGTTAGTATAGTCGTAATCCAATTTTACCGGGGCTGAAAAATCACATAATAATGCAGGTACCGGGCGACCATAGATGCCGTGAAATTCAAAAATTTGGTCTTTTTCAGTTACGTTTAATACTTCGTGAATCGGATTACCGTCATTTTGTAGCATTTGACGGGTACCTTTTTGATCATATAGCGCAATTTTTAGCGGAATATGTAAATTCACTTTTTCCATTTGATCAGCGGTTGGCGGGGTTGATTGAGAAACCGTTAAGCGATAGGTATGGGTTTTCTCATCATAAGCATCGCTAATTAATAATTCCGGTGTTCCCGACTGACTATACCAACGACGGAATTGATTGAGATCTAATTCATTAGCGCGTTCCATTGCGGAAACAAAATCTTCACAGGTAGCGGCCTTACCGTCATTTTCCGCGATATACAGGCGCATTCCCTTTTGAAAACCTTGTTCACCCAATAATGTATGCAACATGCGAATAACTTCAGCGCCTTTCTCATACACAGTGACGGTGTAGAAATTGTTCATTTCAATCACTTTTTCCGGACGAATTGGATGAGCCATCGGGCCGGCATCTTCAGCAAATTGCACACTGCGTAACAGTTTTACATCTTGAATACGTTTTACCGCGCGGGAACCGGTATCGGAAGAAAACTCTTGATCGCGGAATACCGTCAAACCTTCTTTTAAACTCAATTGAAACCAATCACGGCAAGTTACACGATTCCCTGTCCAGTTATGGAAATACTCATGGGCAATCACACTTTCAATAGCTAAATAATCATCATCGGTTGCAGTTTGCGGATTGGCCAAAACATACTTGGAGTTAAAAATATTCAGGCCTTTATTTTCCATTGCTCCCATATTGAAGAAATCGACGGCCACAATCATATAAATGTCCAAATCGTATTCCAGTCCGAAACGTTCTTCATCCCAACGCATGGCTTTTTTCAAGCTTTCCATTGCCCAAGAGGCACGGTTTAGATTGCCACGGTCAACATACAGTTCTAATGCCACTTCGCGACCGCTACGGGTAATAAATGTATCCGTTAATAAATCAAAATCACCAGCCACTAAAGCAAATAAATAACTCGGTTTTGGGAAAGGATCATGCCATTCTACCCAGTGACGGCCATCTTCTAATTCACCACCATCAATACGATTACCGTTGGAAAGCAAATAAGGATATTTTGCTTTATCTGCGGTAATTTTAGTGGTGTAACGAGCCAATACATCCGGGCGATCTAACATATAGGTGATTTGTCGGAAGCCTTCCGCTTCGCATTGGGTACAAATCCCCTCACCGGATTGATAAAGTCCTTGCAAAGAGGTGTTGTCAGCAGGTTTTAAAATAGTCACGATGGTTAATTGAAATGTCGCCGCATCAATACCGCGTAGATCCAACGTCAAACTTTCACCATCTTGGACATATGCAGTAAATGGCGCATCATTCAATAAAATGGAAGAAAACTGAAAGCTATGGCCATCCAAACGTAGGCTATTTGCTGCCTCATTTAAACGTTGAAAATGCGTTTTGGCGGTGACCACCGTCCGTTGAGCATCCAATTGAAAATCAAGAAAAATATCCGTTACGGTAAAATCCGGTTGTCTATAATCTTTTCTGTATTTTGCTTTGGCTAACATAACCTGCCCTATTTCTGACACAAAAATTATATCTAGGATATGATTTTACGACTGCTTTTTCAATCGAATTTTATGTTATCGAGCGCCTGCCAAACCTGGCCGCAACCGTTTGCCTGAAGCTTCCTATCTGTGTTATTCTACGCGCCGTTTTCAGTCATATAGAAGAAAAAATATGTCCAATTCAGTTCAAATCGCCATTGTAATGGGATCTCAAAGCGACTGGTCCACTATGGAACAGGCAGCCCAGATTCTGGATAGCTTAGGTTTACCATACCATGTGGAAATCGTGTCAGCTCATCGCACCCCGGATAAACTTTTCCAATTTGCCGAAAGTGCACAAGCCAACGGTTATAAAGTGATTATTGCCGGTGCCGGTGGAGCGGCTCATTTACCAGGCATGTTAGCCGCTAAAACCCTCGTACCGGTGCTTGGTGTGCCGGTGAAAAGCTCAATGCTTAGTGGCGTTGATAGTCTTTATTCCATCGTGCAAATGCCTAAAGGTATTCCGGTTGGTACGCTTGCCATTGGCCCGGCTGGTGCTGCTAATGCGGGACTATTGGCCGCACAAATTTTAGCCGGTTGGGACAGTGAATTATTCGCTCGATTACAGGCATTTCGAGAAAATCAAACTAACGCGGTATTGAATAACCCCGATCCGCGGGCTTAAAAATGTAGGTGCAACTTGTTGCACCTTTTTGTTTATTTCATCTCCCTAATGGAGAAAATTCTATGCAAAACTCCTCTCTTTATCCGACCATATATGTTCTTGGCAACGGTCAGCTCGGTAGAATGTTACGTTATGCCGGTGCTCCGTTGGATATTCATGTACAACCCTTAGCATTTGATGCGCCGGTATTTGAATTGCCGTCAAATGCAATTATTACCGCCGAAATTGAACGCTGGGAAAGTACTCCGCTCACGCGTTTGTTAGGCAACCATCCTAATTTTGTCAATCAATCGGTATTCGGCCAATTAGCGGATCGTCTCAGCCAAAAATCCCTATTGGATCAACTGCAACTACCGACCTCGCCTTGGTGCTTATTGGAAAATGCCAAGCAATGGCCGGAGGTATTCCAGCATATAGGTAAAAAAGTCGTGGTTAAACGCCGTTGCGGTGGATATGACGGCCGTGGCCAATGGATTATCGATGCGCAAAATCAAGCGGATATCGATGCGGCATTATTTGGTGAAGTAATTGCTGAGGAATTCATTCCATTTGATTATGAAATTTCCTTGGTAGGCGCCCGTTTCCGCAATGGCGATAAACGTTTTTATCCGGTGACACACAATTTGCAACAAAACGGTATACTCCGCTACAGCGTAATGAATAGCGAATTTCCACAACAATTGGAACAGCAAGAATTGGCAGAAAAAATGCTCGGCAAAATCATGGATAGCCTCGATTATGTCGGTGTGATGGCGATGGAATGTTTTGTGGTTGGTGATCAATTATTGATTAACGAATTAGCTCCACGTGTTCATAACAGTGGCCACTGGACTCAGCTCGGTTGTTCAATTAGCCAATTTGAACTGCATTTGCGCGCCCTACTCGATTTACCGACACCGGAATTAAAAACCGTTGCACCATCGGTGATGGTCAATCTCATCGGTTGCCCACACAATCCGGCTTGGCTCAATACTGAATTTGCTCAATTGCATTGGTACGGTAAAGAAGTTCGCCCGGGACGTAAACTCGGCCATATCAATTTAACTCATCCGGATAAGGATGTATTGATTCAACAATTGGAAAAATTGCGTGCTGAATTACCTGATGATTACCAATCAGGCTTGTATTGGGCAATTGACCAATTGCAGGATTAATTTGCCCGACCAATCCCTAAAAAAATCCCATCCGCCAACGCGGATGGGATTTTTTATTATATCGACGTCATTGTTGGGCGCTATTTTAGCGCATACAGTCTATTCTTAAACTAACCTTAATAAAATCAATGAGTTACATACTGTTTTGGCAAAAACTTGGATTTTCTAGGGGGCGTTTATAACGCCACATACTCCAACGGAGCCTCGCAGAGGGTTGCCAGTAGCGCTTCAGCCTGTGTACGGTGACTGAGGGCGGTTGCCCGTTCAGCCATCACAACACGGTGCAGTTCCGTCAATGAAAAAGCATTTAAATAGGCAAAGTTTAGTGCACTTTGTAATGCCGGCAAGCTAGGATTAAAGGCGGCATTTTCCGCATAACGTCCGGTTACAATGCGCCCATCCGCAAATGCCAAAGCAATGCCGTGCGGACTTTGTGAATAAGGTGTATGTGCTAAATCGGCGGCTGCCACAGCTTGGCAAATTACTGCATCATTGCTGTCCGTCTGCAATCCTTGATGCTCTTCACTTAATAAACCGGCGGTAACATTTAAATCCTTCGGCCCAAAGGCATCCGGTAAATAATCATGCAAGGCATTATCGCGTTGATGTGGCAAATGAATGCGTAAATCTTCAGCCTGTGTGAGTTCATTCATAAATTGCCGACAATGTCCGCAAGGCGTGTAATTCACCACAATATCCGTCACTTGCCGCTCATTGCGTAACCAAGCATGACTGAGCGCGCTTTGCTCGGCATGGATAGTTTGAGCAATAGCCGCATGAGCAAATTCTTGATTAGCGCCTAAATAGAAATTGCCTGAACGTCCAATAGCGACAGCACCTACTTTGAAATGAGAAATGGCGGTATGTGCAAAGGAAGCGGCTAAAGGCAGTAACGCAAAAGCTAAATCAAGCCGATTAAATGCCGTTTGCGTACATAATGTCTGCACCTCCTCGGCTGTAAAAAAGCCTTCAAATCCCTTTTTCACTAACATCTCATGAAGTGCACTATTTAATGGGCTAGGTTGATTTGTTAAGGTTTCAATAATCGCCTGCATAGTAAGGCCTCCCTGCAAAAATAAATGATGGGGATATTAACATAAACCGCAGCGCTTTTTTACGTACTCAAATGAACAAACCGGAAAATCTCCGCAATCAATGTTTATTTATGATGCTGTAAAATTTCATCCGCTAAATCATTAATCATCGCGTCATGATCAAGTAAGTATGTTTTATCACCAGGCAAATGGGGTTGATAAATCCGTGTTCGTGCCGGTGGTGCATTTAAAATGACATTGACCTTTTCAAACTCGGGTGGAAAGGCAAAATACAGTTGTGGCTTTGGAATTTCATTTTGAAAGAGTCTTTCAGCGTAAAATTTGCTGAAATTCTCACTTTTTGGCAATTTGATCGCCTCAAAAATCTCAAAAGGCAATGTGTAACGGGCCAAGGCATGTAGACCATGAGCAAAGAGATAAAGCCGCTTTTCAAATTTAGGCGCTGCCGTTCGACCAAAACTGGCACAAAATTGCTGCAAATGCTCGCTCATCGCTGTAGCTTCTTTGGCATGTAGTGCCAACATAAATTTGATCGCTTCTCTTTCATTTAGCGGTTTCTTGGACGCTGCAAATTTGCCGGCTTTAAGCAAAGCCGGTGCAAGTAAATCTTCATCTTGCCAGAGTATTGCGGCCATCAAATCATACATAACGCATAGAAATGAGTAGCCATTTTTGCTAGGTGGTAAGCCTTGCGGAAAGAGCCTTTTCATACTATCCAGATCCCCACAAGCCAGTGCAAAAAATGCTGGAATAACTCTCTCGCACTGATCATATCCGCCGGAGCAACCCGGCAATAGACTCGCTCTAGCATATTGAAAGATGAGGTTGTTTAGCGCCTCTGGTTCTTTCTCGGTTAAGCATTTTTCAAGGCAAAATAAATATCGCTGCGTATTGGCAAAAGAAAGCGAATGAATAAGCTCACATAAAAACGTATGTTCGTTTAAATTTTTTGCCTTTATTTCAACAACATCTCGTGTGTACTCATCTAACAGTAGGTCTGCATCACTTTTTGGTGGTTTTTTAGTTTTAAAAAGACCAAATAAACCCGGTAATAACGCCATTTTCCTACTCCTTATTTTTTGCTAATCGTCGCGACAAATACCTCATTAAAGGTTTCATCTCTCACCAACCGAATCAGACTTTTCGGTCAGCAGAAACAAAGGAATATTAACACAAACCGATAAGGACTCTTATCCGCTTTATTATCTATTAAAATGAAACAAATAAATACAAAAACCCACAATTATTGACAAATACAATATAATAATCTATAATACATCACATCTTTTCAATAAATAGAAACAATTTTTGATAGGAGAAAATAATGAAAAATAGTCGTTTCATCACTATTTTAGGTTGGGTTGCAACATTTACCGCCGTTTGCATGTATGTTGCTTATATTCAACAAATTGATATGAATTTAAATGGTCAAAAAGGTGGTGCGATTCAACCACTTGCGACCGCCATTAACTGTACCTTGTGGGTTATTTACGGTTTATTTAAGGAAAAACGCGATTTACCCGTAGCCCTTGCCAATGCACCTGGTGTGTTCTTAGGTTTAGCAACCTTCATAACTGCGATAATGTAATCATAAAAAATAGCCCCGAAATCATACGGGGCTATTTTTTATGCTTGGTGGGAAAATATTTCATTTATTTCAATTTTATAAACAACAATAATAAAATCAATGACTTAAGTACTATTTTTAGAAAAACTCTTATTTTCACAGGGGCGTTTTAATTCCCATCATCTCCGTAGACAGGTTTTATACCTGTCTTTTTTATCATTGTATTTAGAGCGATGTATAACTCCCTAGAAATGAAAATAAAAAACCGCCTTACGGCGGTTCTTTTAATTGGTCATGACAGCAACACGTTCTTTATAATAGATAAAGAACTCTCGACCAAGCCCATAAATATCGGCTAATTGGAAAGCATCCACGCCGGCAGTACTGACATGTGGGAAATGATTTGAATAAAACAGCATTTTGATACGGGTTTGTTGATAAAACGGTGCCAAAGTAATCGCATCATTGAGATTATTTTTGCTTAGCGTAATCAAACTGTTTTTGACCGTTTGTTGCAAATCGTTGCCTAGGGTGCCTAACACAATGGCATCCGCGGGAATATCCTTACTCAACAGGTAATCCTTCATACTTTCTCCCTCGCCCATCGCCATTAATACGATGTGCGCCACCCGTTGTTGTTTAAATAATTCCACACTGTGATCTAAACGGGATTTCGTCGTTTTAGAAAGATTTTGGTCAGCTCCGAATACAATTGCCGCATCAGCCTTCCCGCCACTATCCCAAATGCCACCAATGGTCAAAAATAACGTAGCAAAGAAAAACCAAACGCTAAATAGTACCCCGAACATTTTTAAAAAGCGCATTATGACTCCACATGAATATTAAAAAATTTCATTTATTTTTTGAAAATTATGAATTTGCTTTAATTATTATTGTATCGCATTCTTATGTTCGCTTTAGAGACGCAATATTATCTTATAGGAAGGTACTTATGACAACATTTCATTTAGCGGGTTTTCCGCGTGTAGGCGCAAAACGTGAACTTAAATTTGCTCAAGAGCGCTATTGGCGCGGTGAGATCGCAGAAGCTGATTTATTGGAGATCGCCCAAAAATTACGTGAACTAAACTGGCAACATCAAGCCAATGCCAAGGCTGACTTTGTAGCGGTTGCAGATTTCACCTTTTATGATCATATTTTAGATTTACAAGTGGCAACCGGTGCTATTCCGCCCCGTTTTGGTTTTGACAGTCAAAATCTCAGCCTTGGCCAATATTTCGAATTGGCGCGTGGCAATAAAACACAGTTTGCCATTGAAATGACCAAATGGTTCGATACTAACTATCATTACTTAGTCCCCGAATTCCAACAGAATACCCAATTCAAAGCTAATCCGGCGCATTATGTGGCGCAAATTCGAGAAGCCAAAGCGCTTGGACATCAAGTCAAACCCACTATTGTGGGGCCATTAACCTTTCTTTGGTTAGGTAAAGAAAAAGGTGCAGCATTTAATCGTTTTGATTTATTGAGCAAACTTGTACCAGTTTATGTAGAAATTTTAAATGCTTTGGCTGCAGAAGGTGTGGCATATATTCAAATTGATGAACCCGCCCTCACCTTGGATTTACCAGCCGAATGGATTGCCGCTTATAAAGAGGTTTACGCTGCTTTTGCCGCACAAGTAAAAGCTAAACTATTATTAGCAACCTATTTCGGTTCAGTTGCCGAACACGCTAATTTATTAAAAGCCTTGCCGGTCGCCGGTTTACACATTGATTTGGTACGAGCACCGGCACAACTTGCCGCTTTTGCCGATTACGACAAAATCTTATCCGTAGGGGTAATTGATGGCCGTAACATTTGGCGGGCGAATTTAAATCAAGTATTAGATGTTGTAGAGCCATTAAAAGCCCAATTCGGTGAGCGTTTATGGATAGCTCCAAGCTGTTCCCTACTCCATACACCCTATGATTTGGCCGTAGAAACCCAATTACAAGCCAATAAACCTGCACTTTATCAATGGTTGGCCTTTAGCTTACAAAAAATTCAGGAATTACGCGTGATTAAGACAGCATTAGAACAAGGTCGCCAAGCAGTACAAAGCGAACTTGATGCCAGCCAAGCAGCAGCGGATGCCCGCGCAAATTCTACAGAAATTCACCGTGCCGATGTGGCGGCACGTTTAGCCGGTCTGCCGAAAAATGCCGATCAGCGTAAATCCCCTTTTGCCGAACGTATAAAATTGCAAAATGCTTGGTTGAATTTGCCATTACTGCCAACCACCAATATTGGTTCTTTCCCACAAACCACGGCTATTCGCCACGCCCGCGCGGCCTTTAAAAAAGGCGAACTCAGTCTGACGGATTACGAAGCGGCAATGAAAAAAGAAATTGAATTCGTGGTACGTGAGCAAGAAAAACTGGATTTAGATGTGTTGGTACATGGTGAAGCAGAACGCAACGACATGGTGGAATACTTCGGTGAATTACTCAATGGTTTTGCTTTTACTAAATTCGGTTGGGTACAAAGTTATGGTTCGCGCTGTGTGAAACCACCGGTGATTTATGGCGATGTCAGCCGTCCAGAACCGATGACCGTACGTTGGTCACAATATGCGCAAAGCCTGACCAACAAAGTAATGAAAGGTATGTTGACAGGTCCGGTAACGATTTTGCAATGGTCCTTTGTACGTAATGATATTCCACGTGCAACCGTATGTAAGCAAATCGCTGTGGCGTTATCCGATGAAGTACTGGATCTCGAAAAAGCCGGTATCAAAATTATTCAAATTGATGAACCGGCTATTCGTGAAGGTCTGCCATTGAAACGTGCCGATTGGGATACTTACCTACAATGGGCCGGTGAAGCTTTCCGCCTAAGCTCAATGGGAGCCCAAGATGATACGCAAATTCATACGCATATGTGTTATTCCGAATTTAATGACATCTTACCCGCGATTGCAGCCTTGGATGCTGATGTGATCACCATCGAAACCTCCCGCTCCGATATGGAATTACTCAGCGCCTTCGGGGATTTCAAATACCCGAACGATATTGGCCCGGGGGTGTACGATATTCATAGCCCACGCGTACCGACGGCACAAGAAATCGAACACCTACTACGCAAAGCATTGCAGGTTGTGCCAAAAGAACGTTTATGGGTAAATCCGGATTGTGGTTTAAAAACCCGTGGCTGGCCTGAAACTATTGCTGCCTTAAAAGTCATGGTGGAGGTGACTAAGCAATTGCGGAAAGAATTGGCATAGCCAATCAATACTTTAAAGGCCGGTTTTTCCGGCCTTTTTACTGAGCAATTTGGCAAAACTACATTTTTAAACCAACCCTAATAAAATCAATGGGTTACGCTCTATTTTGGCAAAAACTTGGATTTTCGGGGGGGGGGGCGTTTTAAGACGGTTTAGGAAACCCGTTTACGGGGGCAGAAAATGATTTTTTTCATTTTTGGATAAAGAGAAAGGACGGGGGGTTGCCGTCCTTTGGTTTATTGGTATAGTTTATTGGGTAATTAAGCGTTGTGGACGAATCACATTATTTTCATCAACCAACGCAACACCTAAAAAGCGCTGGTCTGCAGAAAATAACCGCACTTGACCATGCAAGCGGCTTTCATTCGCAAATTTCACACGTTGTCCAAAACCGATGGCTTTGCTCTGTTCAGCGTTTAAATGCAATGCCGGCAATTTGCTCACCGCACTATCCGTTGGTAACAGATGTTGATCTAACAGCGCGAGCTCCGCTTGTTCAGAAAGTAATTGCAAGGTTTCCCAACTCATCATCTTTTCCGTTGGATAATCGGCTACTGCGGTGCGGCGTAACATGGTGACATGTGCGCCACAGCCCAATACTTCGCCTAGATCATCAACGAGTGTGCGAATATAGGTTCCTTTCGAGCAATGAACTTCCAAGGTGAGTAACGGCGCTTGATAGTCGATAAAGGTCAATTCGAAAATACTAATCGGACGGGCCTCCCGCTCCACCGTAATCCCTGCGCGGGCATATTCATACAGGGGCTTACCATTGTGTTTTAGTGCAGAAAACATAGTCGGCACCTGTAAAATATCACCCCGGAACTGCTCTAGCGCCGTTAAAATTTGCGCAACCTCCACATTTACCGGGCGACTTTCTACAATCTGTCCTTCAGCATCGGAGGTATCGGTTCGTTCACCGAGTTTTGCCGTAACCACATAGCGTTTATCCGCATCTAATAAAAATTGCGAAAACTTTGTGGCTTCCCCTAAACAAATCGGCAGCATGCCGGTTGCCAAGGGATCAAGCGCACCGGTATGGCCGGCTTTATTCGCTTGGAATAGGCGTTTGACCTTTTGCATAATGTCATTGGATGACATGCCTTGCGGCTTATCCAACAAAAATACACCGTCAATATCGCGTCCACGTTTGCGAGGTCTGGACATTAATTGTCTTCCTCAACGTGTTTTTTCTCATCTTCGCGCACTACGTTTGTCACTAAGTTGGACATGCGCATCCCTTCCACCAGGGATTGGTCGTAGATAAAGCGAATTTCCGGCACAATGCGTAAACGCATCGCTTTACCCACTAATGAGCGAATATAAGGCGCGGCTTTTTCTAAGCCTTTCATGCCTTGTGTTATCGCCGTTTCATCATGATCAAACAAAAATGTCACAAACACTTTTGCATAAGCTAAATCACTTGAAACTTCCACATCCGATACGGTCACCATACCGATACGCGGATCCTTCACTTCACGTTGCAAAATGATGGCGATTTCTTTTTGTAATTCCTGTGCAACACGATCGCTGCGTTTAAATTCTCTTGCCATAATATTTCTCTATATAAAAAACGGCCAAAATACGTTGAATTTTGACCGTTCTTTTTACCGATTAGATTGAACGTTTAATTTCAACGACTTCAAACACCTCGATTTGGTCGCCGACTTTTACGTCATTGTAGTTTTTCACGCCGATACCACATTCCATACCGTTACGCACTTCAGCTACGTCATCTTTAAAGCGACGGAGGGATTCCAATTCACCTTCAAAGATAACAACGTTGTCACGTAATACACGGATTGGGTTGTTACGTTTTACTACCCCTTCGGTTACCATACAACCGGCGATAGCACCGAATTTCGGATGTTTGAACACATCACGTACTTCAGCCAAGCCAATAATTTCTTGTTTGAATTCAGGTTGTAACATACCGCTCATCGCTGCTTTCACATCATTTAATAATTCATAAATGATGGAATAATAACGAAGGTCGATATTTTCCGCTTCAATAATACGACGGGCAGAAGCATCCGCACGAACGTTAAAGCCAACCATAATCGCATTTGAAGCTGCGGCTAAAGTCGCATCGGTTTCAGAAATCCCCCCCACACCGGAGCCAACAACTTTCACTTTCACTTCATCGGTAGAAAGTTCTTGTAACGATTGTACGATAGCTTCAACAGAACCCTGTACGTCCGCTTTCACGATGATATTCAACTCAGCCACATCGCCTTCGGTCATATTGGTAAACATGTTTTCCAATTTCGCTTTTTGTTGACGGGCCAGTTTCACTTCACGGAATTTGCCTTGACGGTGTAACGCCACTTCACGGGCTTTTTTCTCATCGCGGACAACGGTAGCTTCATCCCCCGCAGCCGGCACCCCGGAAAGACCTAAGACTTCCACCGGAATAGATGGGCCGGCTTCATCGATTTCTTGACCGTTTTCATCACGCATTGCACGTACACGACCATACTCGAAGCCACAAAGAACGATATCACCCTTATGTAAAGTACCGGATTGAACAAGAATAGTTGCTACCGGACCACGACCTTTATCAAGGTAGGATTCGATCACCACACCACTTGCCATACCATCTTTCACTGCGGTTAATTCAAGTACTTCAGATTGCAATAGGATGGCATCCAATAAATCATCAATACCAATACCTTTCTTCGCGGAAACCGGTACGAATTGCACATCACCACCGAATTTTTCAGAAATCACTTCATGTTGTAGTAATTCTTGTTCTACACGATCCGGGTTGGCTTCCGGTTTATCAATTTTGTTCACTGCAACCACTAAAGGCGCACCCGCTGCTTTAGCATGTTGAATTGCTTCAATGGTTTGAGGCATCACACCATCGTCCGCTGCAACAACAAGGACTACGATATCCGTTGCTTTCGCACCACGAGCACGCATTGAGGTAAATGCCGCGTGTCCCGGAGTATCTAAGAAGGTGATCATTTTGCCATCGTCCATTTCTACGTGGTACGCACCAATGTGTTGAGTAATACCACCGGCCTCGCCTGCTGCCACTTTCGCTTTACGAATGTAGTCAAGCAATGAGGTTTTACCATGGTCAACGTGACCCATAATAGTCACTACCGGAGCACGGGTTACTTTTTCAGCATTGATATCGCGATCGCCTAATACTGCCTCTTCAAGTTCATTTTCATTGCGAAGAATCACTTTATGACCTAATTCTTCTGCCACTAATTGTGCAGTTTCTTGGTCAAGCACTTGGTTGATGGTCACCATTTCGCCCATCTTCATCATCGTTTTGATGATTTCGGTCGCTTTGATCGCCATTTTATTGGCAAGTTCTGCCACAGTGATGGTTTCACCGATCACAACATCCACTTTCACAGCCTGTACAGGTTTAGTGAAGGCTTGTTGTAATGCAGCACCTTTCTTACCATTTTTACCTTTACCGAATTTACCGTCTTTTTGGTTTTTACGGTTAGATTCACGTTCGTTTTTAGTGCCTTTCGCATCGTCACGTTCTTTTTTCGCTTTAGCGACTTTATTTTTGCCACGACCGCGATTTTCGTTGCGACGTTCTTCTTCGTCTTCCGCTTCTAAGGCATAACGGGAACTTAAATTGTAGTCAGAATAATCTTCTGAAGTGCTTTCAGTATTTGATGTTTCCGCATCCGCATAACGTTTAGCTTCTTCTGCCGCTTTACGGGCTTGTTCTTCCGCTTTTTGGCGGGCTAACTCTTCCGCTTTACGACGTAATTCTGCTTCTTCGGCTTTGCGCTTTTCTTTTTCCGGGTCAACCGCTTTCGCTTTGATTTCTTGTGCTTTAGCTTCTGCCTGTGCTTTTACTGCTTGAGCTTTTTCCGCAGCCGCTTTCTCAGCAGCAGCCTTTTCTGCAGCGGCTTTTTCCGCGGCAGCTTTTGCAGCAGCTTGTTGTGCTTCGGCTTCTTGTTGCGCTTTCAAAGCGGCTTCTTTTTGTGCAGCTTCGGTTGGTACGGTACGTTTTTTACGAACTTCAACTTGCACCGCTTTGGCTTTTCCGCCAACAGTGGTCGCATTAACCGTAGTTTTGGTACGGCGTTGAATACTTAATTTTTTCGGTGCGGCATTATCCGCTTTTTTCTCATCTGTCATAAAAACTCCTTACTCTTCGCCGAACCAGCAAATATTACGTGCAGCCATAATTAAATCGGCCGCTTGCTCTGCGGTTAATTCTTCGATATCGGCTAAATCATCCACACCTTGTTCCGCTAGGGCTTCTAAGGTGGTGATTTGTTTTCCTGCTAATTTGAATGCGATATGACGATTCATACCATCAAGATTTAACAAACGTTCTTCAATATTCGCTTGTTTTAATGCAGCTTCTTCGGCTGCTGCCTTGGCACTGATCGCATCCTTGGCGCGGGTTTGTAATTCCTCAACCAAATCTTCGTCTTCCAAACCATCGATAGCCGTTAATTCGCTCACCGGCACATAGGCGATTTCTTCTAAGCTGGTAAAGCCTTCATCCACCAAGATTTGGGCAAATTCTTCATCCAATTCCAAACTTTCCATAAATAGGTTGATAATTTTATTATCTTCCGCTTGGTGCTTTTCATTTAGCTGTTCGGTGGTCATCACGTTCAATGTCCAACCGGTTAATTGAGTCGCTAAACGCACATTTTGACCGTTACGACCAATAGCTTGCGCTAAGTTATCAGCATCTACTGCAATATCCATGGAGTGGTTATCTTCATCCACGATGATAGAAGTCACATCTGCCGGAGCCATCGCATTGATCACGTATTGTGCCGGATTGTCGTCCCAAAGTACGATATCCACGCGTTCACCGCCCAATTCATTAGTAATCGCTTGAACACGCGCACCGCGCATACCTACACAAGCACCCACCGGGTCGATACGTTTATCGTTAGATTTTACCGAGATTTTCGCACGAGAACCCGGATCACGGGCTGCGCCTTTAATTTCAATCATTTCTTCGCCAATTTCCGGTACTTCGATGCGGAATAATTCCACCAACATATCGGATTTAGCACGGGTAACGAATAATTGCGCGTTTTTACCTTCCGGATTCACTTTATAAAGCACACCACGAACACGGTCGCCTGGACGGAAATTTTCACGCGGTAGCATATCTTCGCGCATAATCACCGCTTCAGCTTTATTACCTAAGTCTAAAACGATGCTTTCACGATTCACTTTTTTCACGGTACCGGTAACGATCTTGCCTTCTTCGGATAAGAACTGCTCAACCACTTTGGCACGTTCCGCTTCACGAATTTTTGTGCTGATCACTTGACGGGCAGTTTGCATCGCAATACGGTCAAAGGCGATAGATTCGATTTGATCTTCAATATAATCGCCTAGTTGAATGTTTGGATTTTCGAACTGCGCCGCTTCCAAGGTAATTTCTTTGGTTGGCACAGTCACTTCATCAACCACTAACCAACGACGGAAAGTATCAAACTCGCCGGTTTTTGGATTGATGCTTACGCGGACATCGATTTCATATTCATATTTTTTCTTGGTAGAAAGGGCAATAGCACTTTCTAACGCTTCAAAAATCTTTTCACGCGGTAATAATTTTTCATTTGATACGGCTTCAGCCGCTAATAAAATCTCTTTACTCATTTTTTGGGGTTCTCCTTAAAATTTAGCAACCAAGTTGCCTTTTTGAATATTGCCAAATACCAACACCTGCTCTTTATCATCCACTAATAGGGTCAGCATATCATTGTCGATTTTCTCCAATTTGCCTTGCCATTTGCGGCGATCGGCCACCGGAATACGCAAATGCACGTTAATTGTTTCGCCGATATAGCGGGCATATTGCGCTAAAGTAAATAGCGGACGATCCAATCCCGGCGAAGACACTTCCAGATTGTATTTATCGGCAATCGGATCTTCGACGTCCAAAATGGCGCTCACATCGCGGCTCACGTCGGCACAATCATCTACGGTAACTCCGCCATCCTTATCGATAAAAATACGCACCGTCATAAAACGACCGCTGCGTTGACATTCAATGCCCCACAATTGGCAGCCGGCATCTTCTACCGCGCCTTGTAGCATATCCTGTAATTTCTGTTCCAATGTTGCCAAAATTGACCTCCCAAACGATTCGCCCAAAATGCCAAAGGCAAATTTCAGGCATAAAAAAAGGCTAGGTTTTAAAAAAAACCTAAGCCCAGTTTTATTGATTTTCTTGTATAAAAAAACCCCAAATTGGGGTTCTTTCACTGAACTTGTATTGGTTGCGGGGGCCGGATTTGAACCGACGGCCTTCGGGTTATGAGCCCGACGAGCTACCAAGCTGCTCCACCCCGCGTCCGAAATATGGCGCGTATTATAGTGATCTAAATCAAAAATGCAAGGCTTTTTTTGAGAAAAAACCGCAAAATAAAGCGCATTTTTCATTTTCAAACTACCCCTAATAAAATCAATGACTTAGCATCCATTTTTAGGAAAACGCAAAAATATCAGGGGGCGTTTTAAAAGCCAATCCCCGTACCAATACCAATGCCTGCTCCGATGCCGTTGCTACCACCGGAGGCACCAACGCCCACCGAACAACCGCTGACTAAAGCGGATAAAGCTAAGAGTAAGAATAATTTTTTCATAAATTTTCCTTTTTTAAGTGTTCAAACAACCGATAAATCGCCAACAAATCCGTTCGCGCAATGGGTTTAAACGGTAGCAACAAATAATATAGCCAACGGAATTTCCCAACATAGGCTTGCATATCCGCCCAATACTCTGTCGGACAATGGGTTCTATAATAGGCAAATAAATTATCAAGTTGTTCATCATTTAAGGCTTTCTCTCGACAGAGACTATCTAGGAAAGCCAATATATCACGGCTGATCAACCAATGGATATTTTGGCTCTTGGAATGGGATTCAAAATCCATAAAACGAATTTCACCATCCTGCCAAGCAATATCACGAACCGCCGGACGACCGTGAATAATTCCCTGTTGATGTAATGCTATTAAAGCCCGTATTGCTGTTTGTAAAATAACCTCTTTCTGTGGCCAAGTTAATTTATCATTATTTAACCAGTTATTGAGAGTGATTCCGGCATCCTCCAACACCATATAATCATCACCAAAATCACACAATTTAGGAACCGGTGCATCAAGGGCATTGAGTTGTTGTAAAATCTCGCGTTCTTCAAGAAAGGCTTGTTTGGGGTGCGGTTTTAACAGCAACCACACGCCGCGTAGTTGTTCCGGCTGTTTAAGCCAAAAGGTTTTCCCTAAGTGTTCAAAACAAAAAACCCGCTCACCGCGGTGTTCTTGCAAAAGCGTTTGCACATGGGCTTTGAAAGCCAAAGTCATGTTTTCCACCTAAAATTATTATTGTATCGTTAAAAAATTAAGGCTACATTCTACAAAATTTTGCTTTTCTTTCAAACTTGGAGATTGAATGAGACTTTTTAACAAGGCATTGGCGATATTAATTTTAACCTTTAGTAGCCTAACTGTAGCGGCTTCGCCTTTCAGCATTAGCGAACAACAAATTAATCATTATTTACGTGAAAAAGGCGCGATTAATGACAAACTCGGCATTCCGGGATTATTTTCTGTAGATTATGCGCTAAAGGATTTGGTTGCCCAAATTGGCCAAAAGAGTGACAACCGTGTGGAGATGAGCGGTTTGGTGGATAGTATGATTCATCTGTCGGGAAAAACCTATCCGGCCAAACTGCACCTAACCTTTGATGCCATTCCACAATATAATGCCGAGAAAGGCGCACTCTATTTAAAGGAACTGCGGATTTTACGTTGGTCGGGCGAACCAAACAGCGTAATGGAACAATTGCAAAGTGTAATGCCATTATTAAGTGATGGCATCGCCGCGCTATTAAGCCAAATGCCGGTCTATACCTTAGATGAAAGTGATATGAAGGAAATGTTGATTAAAAAATTTGCTAAGGAAATTAAGGTTGAAAAAGGCCGCTTGGAACTCATCGGCGGCATCTTATAATGACCAAGGGCACATCGGTGCCCTTTTTTATAACTCAATTATCGCCCGCAGACCTTGAACTCTTCCCTCAATCTCAATATTCTCTAAGCGAAAACGGTAATGATGCAATTCCGCTATCCTTGCCACAATGGACAATCCCAGTCCACTTCCCTTTTCATTTTGCCCCGCTGGGCGATAAAAACGTTGTCCCAGTTTAGCCAACTCTTCCGGCGCAACACCACCACCATTATCTTCAATAAGAATTTTACGAGGCTGCAGAATCACACGCACCTGAGTGCCTTGTGGACAATATTTCATCGCATTATCCAACAAGTTTCTCAACATTTGTGCAAGTAATAATGGCTGCCCAGATTTAATCACAGGCTCGCCCTGATGCTCAAACTGCAATTCAATTTGACGTTGCTGTGCAGTGAAATACAACTCACTGATAAGTGAGGTAATAATTTCAGACCAATGAATTGGGGCTTGATTGTCTAATTCCTTGAGATTATCTAAACGGGAAAGTGTTAGAAGCTGTTCGATTAATTGGCTAGCCCGATCAATACCTTGAGTTAAATGTGCTAAAGCCGTTTCTCGTGTTTGGGCATCATCGCCAGCCAACTGTGCGACTTCCGTTTGAATACGCAATGCCGCCAATGGGCTGCGTAATTCATGTGCTGCATCGGAAACAAAACGACGTTCCCGCTCCAACTGTTCTCCGGTACGGGCAAAAAACTGATTCAAATTACGGACTAACGGCAAAATCTCCGTTGGCACATCATCGGTTTCTAATAATGATACATCACCAGGTCGGCGAGCTTGTACGTTTTGACTCAATCGATTAATCGGTTTTAAGGCACGATAAATCACAATAAAAGCAACCAATAATAGGACTGGTAATCCGGCAAACCAAATCCCAGTTTGGCTGAAGACCATTTTATTGACCAACTCTTCGCGATATTCCAGCTCTTGGCCTACGGCAATCACCAATTCGCCATTACCAACAGGTTGCCAATAAATCAACCATTCATCGTCATCATCTAAAATACGCTCTTTACTAAATCCGGTTTTACTTTTGAAAATAAATTTGTCGCCATTATCACCATCGGTTAATAATCTTTCACCTTTGTTAGAAAATATAGCAAAGGCTAATGCATCATTGTCATAATGACGTTTCTGCGGTTTAAAGCCACCGCGCGGGAAATTTGCATGTTCACCCAGCAATACATTTTGTAAATCAGAGGTTGCCAAACGCTCGGCAAAAAGCACTTGTTGCGCATTAAATACATCTCTGGCTTCTTTTTTTACTACTTTCCAGGCAACCGCTGTTGCTATGCACCACACACAAAGTGCGGTCAAACTTAAACCGATTAAGAGACGAAAACTCAGTCGTTTATTTTTCATTAACTTGTCCTAAAGCATAGCCTACGCCATGTACAGTACGAATAAATTGTTTACCCAGTTTTTGACGCAAATTATAAATATGTACATCCAATGCACCGCTACTTAATTCTTCATCCCAATTTGACAATTTTTCTTCAATGGTCGCACGTGAAAGCACTCGTTCTTTATTCAGCATAAAAAGCTCAAGCAATTTATATTCACGCCCGGTTAATGTAATTTCATGATTATCCAGCCAAACCTTACGTTGAGCAGGATCGAGTTTTACATTGCCATGCTCAATTTGTGGTTTGACTTGCCCATAACGACGACGAATTAATGCCTGCAATCGTACCACCACTTCAGCCAAGGCAAAGGGTTTGCAAAGATAATCATCGGCACCTTGTTGAATGCCTTTAATGCGTTCATCCAAGGTATCACGTGCAGTTAGGATCAATACAGGCACATCTTGATTATTTGAACGCCATTGTTTTAATACATCCAAGCCATCCAATTTAGGCAAGGTTAAATCCAATACCACAGCATCATAGGGTGCACTCATTAAGGCATTTAATCCACTTTGCCCATCGGTAAACCAATCAACAATAAAGCCGGATTTTGATAATCCGATTTGCAATCCATTGCCGATTAAAGGATCGTCTTCCACTAATAAAATTCGCATCGTCTTGTCCGTACTATTTTCTTTATAACATGAAAAAATGGCGGGCTTTCATTGCCCGCCACTTCAAATGATATGGCTTATTGTGCCTTTTCTACACTAATTACTTCAAGTTCAGCCTTTTCAAAGGCTTCATTATCCAATTTACCGTAAACGCGGATTTTATCCTGCGGCCCGACATTTAAACCATTCCAAACGCGGTTTTTAATTTCCAGTTTGATTTGTTCGGTGCCATCAGTGAAAAGATATTCATCGCCATCAACTTGTTGAGTGATGTTCCCCACCAAGCTAATCATAGAATTATCTTTGGCAGATAACGCCTGTTTAACGGTAAGCTGTTGGCCTTGATTACCACCCTGGAAACCGCCCTGCGCTGGAGCACCATTGAAACCGGCAAAGGCTGCTGAAGTAGATAGAGCTAAAAGTGCTGCTAAAGTAAATTTTTTCATCATGTTCTCCTAAAATTAAATCATCAATTAAACAAAGCTTGTTGCTTCATTGCTTTGTTGGGAGCTATTAAACACACAAAATCTTAAGTATTTCTTAAGCAACCATAAATTTTTAAAATATTTTATACTTTTCAACCAACAATAATAAAATCAATGACTTACGCATTATTTTTAGAGAAACTCTGAAAATCAAGGAGGCGTTTTATTTACCAACAAAAACGCTCATTAACAAAATTTTCCTGCCGTGCCTTTTGCCATTTGGCAAATTTTTCCGAATCGGTAAAAAATTTGTCCTGTGCGGCAAGACGTTGCTGTAATGTGTTTTCAGCCTCCGCCAATGCAGCTTTGCGATCTGTACTTTTCGCTGGGACTTGTTCTAGGAATAACACCGCATACGGATGTGCCTTAGTCCAATCCACTGCATTTTGTGCAGCGCGGCGTTGTTTGGCTAAATCACAATAGGCATAAGGATTAACAAATTGTCCAACCAATTGACCAAAACCGGTATTATCGCTCACACTTTGCGGTGGTAAATTCAATACGGAAAGTGCAGTAATCAAGCGATTTTGCCCGCGATAATACCAATCAACGGCAGCATCGCGTAAACCGAAATCATAGGCTCTGGCAGAAAGCGCAAACATTGTCATTGGAGAAACAAAATCTGCTTTTTTCTCAATAATCTCGACCGCTTTTTCAAAATCTTTTTGTGTATTTTTCAGCAATAATCCATCAATATCTTTATTAATATTAATTTGCTCAAGACGTCCGTCTCGCGCATCGTAATAAGGCATCACATAGATATCGATATGTTTGACTGGGTCTTTTGCAATAGAGCTACAAGCTGTAAATAAAAGGACACTGGAAATTAGGCTTAATTTAGGAGCTATTCGCATCGTTTTTCCCTCTGTGGTGATAAGGCTGCCATCTTACAACAAAAGAGCCGTGAGTTTTAATGCTCTTTCTTCTACAATAGACGAAACTTTATTTTATTTGATTCCATGAAAATCCATCTTATTCAACGTCAAATCACCTTAGATTTTGATAACCAAACATCCCTGCTTAACTTTTTAGAACAACATCAAATTCACCATGAATATCAATGTCGTTCAGGCTATTGTGGTTCTTGTCGCGTGAAGATCAAAAAAGGCAAGGTTTCCTACGCCGATGCGCCCCTTGCCTTTATTCAACCCAACGAGATTTTGCTGTGTTGTTGTCGGGTGGAAACGGATATTGAATTAGATCTGTGATAAGCATATTTATTAAGATACTTTCCCCTAACAGCCTTGAGCTCATTGTATTTTATGTAAGCTACTTAAAACTATCTTGCTTATCCACGCGTAATGATTTTATACATCAATAGGCTAATGCTAATACCCCCCCATATAATGGGACATGTATTACGCCGAACCCATCGTTTAAATCGCTCCATCAAAGATAAATGTGTTACTTGGATGTCATCCGGGTGAATATATACCTCTTCTAAAGAGAGATATGTTTCACCTTCATCACCTCTTACTCTTGTGCCATCATTTAGTTTGTTGGCAATGGCGATCAATTTCTCAATATGTTCATCATCCGTAGTATTAATGTAATATTCGCCCTCAATCCCTTCCGTATAAAAAATAGTAAAAGATTCATCTTCCTTGTCATAATAGAATTCAAGCTGACCATGTTCATCTAAGGATTCCTGCATGTTGAATTCTTTCAAGAGGAAATCTCTAAAACCATTTTTATTAAAGATTAATTTATGAGAATTATCTTCCGTGTTCACTAAAGAAACATGATAAGCCATTATTTATCCTCTATTTGGTATTACTGCTAGTTACTTAAAAAATAGGCACCCGCTGAGAAGCGCGTGCCTTTATATGGTAAGTGTATTAAAAAAACAAAGACAACCGTTATAAATTATTTAAATCCAACACATCGGTCATATCAAATAAACCTTGTGGTCTGCCTTCTAACCATTTGGCTGCACGCACTGCCCCATTGGCAAATGTCATACGACTAGAAGCTTTGTGGGCAATTTCAACGCGTTCGCCAATATCTGCAAACCATACACTATGTTCACCCACCACATCAGCAGCACGAATGGTCGAGAAACCAATTTCATCACGTTTACGTTCGCCGGTGATCCCTTCGCGACAAAATACACCATGGGTTTTCAAATCACGCCCAAGGGTTTTCGCAATATGTTCGCCCATGGAAAGTGCTGTACCTGATGGTGCATCCACTTTATGCCGATGGTGCGCTTCAATAATTTCAATATCGCAATAATCGCCCATCACTTTGGCAGCTTTTTCCAATAATTTAAATACCAAATTCACACCGACACTAAAGTTTGAAGCAAATACAACGGAAATTTTTTCAGCTGCTGCAGCTATTGCCGCCTTGCCGGATTCATCAAAACCGGTTGTACCGATAACAATTTTTTTCTGATTAGCTACACAGAAAGCCAAATGCTCCAAGGTGCCTTCCGGGCGGGTAAAATCAATTAACACATCAAACTTATCTTGTTGTGCGGCTAAATCATCGCTAACCATAACTCCAAGGGCTCCGATTCCTGCTAATTCACCGGCATCTGTTCCCACCAATGAAGAACCTTTACGCTCAAAGGCTGCGCCTAATTCTGTACCTTCAGCATTGTGTACCGCTTGGATAAGTTGGCGTCCCATACGACCACCGGCTCCGGCAATAGCAATTTTTAAAGTCATATATCCTCCTTAAAGGGATTGAATGGTTTCAACGGCGCCGCTGTAAATTAAAAACAGGCCGAATAAGATAAAAATAACGCCAGCCGCATTATCAATGTAGCGGCTATAACAGCTATAAAAACGTTTTGCTATTGGACGGGAAAATAACACAGAAATAATATAAAAATAGAGAAAACATTCCGTCACAATAGCCATTAAAGCAGTGAGCATTTGAATCGGCTCATGTAAACCGTTCAATACCATCGACATCACACTGCTGAAAAAAATGACAACCTTAGCATTGGAAAGATTGACCCATAAGGCTTTGCGAATTTCCTTCCAAGCATCATTTTTATATTGAATTTGTTTAAAGCCGGTATCCGCAAAGGCCACGTTTTCGCGCACCAGCACCATTTGGCTACCTAAATAAATTAAATAGCTACCGCCTAACATCATGATAATGCCCTGCACCGCCGGCATTGCGGTAAATAACACAGCCAACCCCAAAATGGTGGCACTCGCCCAAATAAATACCCCCAAGCTGATACCGATGACCGCACATAATGCATCACGACGCGAACTCATTGCGGCCACTCGGCTAACATAAAAGAAATCAGGACCGGGCGATAGTAGTCCAAATAAATTAACAATCAGCAGATTTAGCATCTAAAACAAATTCCGTAGCACAATGACTATTAACACACCATAGCTGGCTGCTAATACATCATCGATCATAATACCGAAACCGCTCTCTAATTTCTGGTCGAAATAGCGTATCGGCCAAGGTTTGAAAATATCAAACAAACGAAACAATACAAATGCCGTGAGTAACCAAGACCAACTCAGCGAAGGCAATGCGGCCATCACCAGAAACATTCCAACGAATTCATCCCACACTATCGCACCATGATCATGTACGCCCATATCGTCAGCGGTTTTTTGACATAAATAACAGCCTAATACGAAACAAATTAAGGTAAACAGTAGAAATCCCTTTATCTCAAGCAACATCAATAATGGCGTACCGATAAATAATGCGGCTAAACTACCCCAGGTGCCGGGGGCGGGACGTAACAATCCAGAGCCAAAACCAACGGCGAGTAAATGTACAGGATTTTTTAATTTAATTTTATCTAACGGCTTATCCATTTTTGCCTCGCACAAATAAATAAAATAAGGGCAGACTTAATGGTCTGCCCTTGCGATAACGACTATTTTCGGCCTAACGCAGGCGCAATTTTATCCAACACGCCATTAATATATTTATGGCTTTCTTCAGCACCAAATACCTTAGCAACTTCAATCGCCTCATTAATTGCGACTTTGTAAGGGACATCAGGTTCAAACTGTAATTCATATACTGCAAGACGCAAAATTGCACGTTCAATTGGGTCTAATTCGTTTAATTCACGATCCAAATAATGGCTCATTGTGAAATCCACGGTATCCACATTGACTACAGTTTGACGGAAAAGACGACTGAAATAAGGTTTATCTACACCTTTTAAATCCTGGTCTACGACGAATGCTAATTCTACCTGTTCCGGCGCATTACCTGAAATAGCCCAAGAATATAAGGCTTGTACCGCACATTCACGGGCACGACGACGTGGCGAAACTTTTTTCATCGGTTTTTGATTATCTGTCATGATTAGGCCGCATCAATTTGTTGTAAAAGATTAACCATTTCCAACGCGACTAAAGCTGCCTCTGCACCTTTATTACCGGCTTTGGTACCGGCTCGCTCGATGGCTTGTTCAATATTTTCAGTCGTTAACACCCCAAATGCTACCGGGATTTCCGCCTGCATAGCAACTTGCCCTAAACCGCTGCTGGCTTCGCCGGCAACGTATTCAAAATGGGCCGTACCACCGCGAATTACAGTACCTAACGCAACGATTGCATCGAATTTTTTGCTATCAGCTAAACGACGAGCCACTAACGGTAATTCATAGGCCCCAGGTGCGCGCACCAATGTGATATTTTCATCTTTTACTTGGCCAACGCGTTTTAATGCATCTAATGCGCCTTCCAATAGGCTTTCATTGATAAAACTATTAAAGCGGGCAATAACAACCGCAATTTTTGCCTGAGGAGCGGCAATTGCGCCTTCTAAAACTTTCATAGATATTCCTAATATTTGGGTTATGGTTAAAAATGACGGCGAATTCTAGCATAAAAAAGGCGCGTAATCAGCATTTTAAATACGCGCCGGAGAGAAGATTGAGTATGTTACTTTTATGCTTCTTCAATCACAAAATCAAACCAATCAATCACATCCCGTTCATGTACGCCATCGGCAATTAATACCCCGGCTTTACGTATTGAATCCGGATCATGGCTAATTAATGGATGCCAATCAGGTAATGGCTTGTTTTCATAAAGTAAGCGATAAGCGCAGGTTTTCGGCAACCAACAAAAATCCGGTAAATTCTTTTTAGTAAGTTTTGTACAATCACTTTCTAATATAAAACGTTGTGGATAATTACGACATTTACCGGTTTGTGTATCTAATAAATTACAGGCAATACGGGTGTATAGCAACCGCTCCCGTTTACCTCGCCCTTGAATATATTTACGATAACAACATTTACCGCAACCATCACAAAGAGCCTCCCATTCAGCTTCATTCATATCTAGCAAGGATTTATGCTGCCAGAAATTTTCCGCTATTACTTGCTCTACCATTTGGTTAAGGCCTGTTTATCGCTATCACGGGCTTCAATCCAACGTTCGCCCTGATCTGTTTGTTCTTTTTTCCAGAAAGGTGCCTTCGATTTTAAAAAATCCATAATAAATTCATTGGCTGCATAAGCATCACCACGATGGGCCGAAGCTGTACCAACTAAAACAATTTCATCGCCGGTATGTAATAAGCCTACTCGGTGAATTACCGAAACCCGTTCCAGCTGCCAACGGCTACAAGCTTCTTCAACAATTTCACGTAACGCCTTTTCGGTCATTGCCGGATAATGTTCTAAGAATAAACTTGACACATTATCGCCTAAATTTAGATCACGCACTTTACCAACAAAAATCACTGAAGCGCCAATTGAATGAGATTCACTTAACCACTGATAGACAGCATTTTGATCGAAGGTTTGTGATTGCACCGCAATTTGAATATCCGCCATTTAGCCTCCGGTCACCGGTGGGAAAAAAGCGACTTCATCAGCATCACTTAATGGGCTATCCAAAGATACCAGCGTTTGATTGACGGCAACCAACAATTTATCCTTTTGTAAGGCCAACGCCCAACGTTCATTCTGTGCGGCCAAATGCGCACGTAATTCTTCCACATTGTTGAAAGAAGGTTCCACAGTAATTTCATCACGACCTAATAATTCTCGGGTTTGAGCGAAAAATAATACTTTAATCATGCGCCAACTCCCTGTTTATCGGCAACAAAATGACCAGATTTACCACCGCTTTTTTCTAATAAGCGAACCCCTTCAATCACAATGTCTTTTTGTACTGCTTTACACATATCGTAAATTGTTAATGCTGCTACGGATGCCGCGGTTAAGGCTTCCATTTCCACTCCGGTTTTACCGGTTAATTTGCATAGGGACTCTATGCGTACCTGATTGGTCTGTGGTAACGCCTCAAGATTTACCTCAACCTTGGACAACAATAAAGGATGGCATAAAGGGATCAATTCCCAAGTTCGTTTAGCCGCTTGAATGCCGGCAATACGCGCGGTAGCAAAAACATCACCTTTGTGATGACGTCCTTCGACAATCATTGCTAAAGTATTTTGTGACATTGTGACAAATGCTTCCGCACGCGCTTCGCGTACGCTGTCCGCTTTCATGGAGACGTCCACCATATTGGCTTCGCCTTGAGCATTGATATGGGTAAATGTAGTCATAAGTTTATCTGATCGTTTTTTTATCTTGCGCCAAGCGGCGTCAATGGAAAAGAAAAAGCGGCAAATGCCGCAATGGGAAATACTAACCGCCGATGGATGCTAAATGCGCCCGCACGCCGCTATCGCCTTGATGCAAATAATGGTGTTCACGTTTACCTTGTAAAGCCGCAAAAATGCGAGCCTGTAACAACGGTTGCTGTTCGGCTGATTGTAATAAATCGCGCAATTCGATGCCTTCCTCACCAAATAAACAAAGGTGCAATTTACCCTTTGCTGACACCCGCAGACGATTACAACTAGCGCAGAAATCTTTTTCATAAGGCATAATCAGGCCAATTTCGCCTCGGTAATCCGCATGACGAAAAACTTTTGCCGGACCATCGGTACGAGATTTTTGCTGCAATTGCCAACCATTTTCGAGGAGTTTATCTGCTAACAATTGACCTGATAAATGATGGCGTTGGAAGAACCCATCCATTTCGCCCGTTTGCATCAATTCGATAAAACGCATTTGAATTGGACGGTCTTTTATCCAGGCCAAAAATTGACTAAATTCGCTATCGTTAACATCTTTCATCAACACCGAATTCACTTTCACTTTTTGATAGCCGACTTCAAAAGCTAGATCGATGCCCCGCATCACCTCATCAAATTTATTAATACCGGTGATTTGATGGAACATCTTTGGATCTAAGCTATCCACGCTAACATTAATTGAAGTAATACCGGCCGCTTTCCAGGCTGCCACATCCTTGGCCATACGATAGCCGTTAGTCGTTAGAGCCAATTGGCGAATACCATCGATTTGAGCAAGCGTTTCGGCGATCGGTAAAAAGTCCTTACGTAAGGTCGGCTCCCCACCGGTAATACGGATTTTTTCCGTACCCATAGCGGCAAATGCACGCGCTAAATAATCAATTTCACTTAAGCTTAGAAACTGTGGTTTATTCGCTTCAGGACGATAACCATCAGGAAGGCAATAGTTACAGCGAAAATTACACTGATCGGTAATCGACAGCCGTAAGTAATAGTATTGACGTTGAAACGGATCGACTAAATGTCCCCCGTTCACGTTTTTAATGGGGATAGATTGCATGTCACACCTTTCTAAAAATGGAGAGGATAAACCGTTTCCGACGTATCCCTGAATAACGAACTTCGTTATTGGCGTTGCCGCCATATTTCCAATACAGGAAACTTAGGCTAAACAAGCTCGGAGTTATGCTATAAAAACTGCTTGGATTCTAAGGAGTTAAGCTAAAAATAACAATGCTAATGATGCAATTGCCTAGTGCTTTTGTGAAATTTACAACAAAGTGGTTATATAGAAAAATAAATAAAGAAATTTCTCCTTTCACCTAAGAGGCCAAAATCAAGACCTGAGTGGCATAATTTCAGACATTATTCAAATGCTATTGTCAGCCCCCCAACAAAAAAGGGCGTTTGAAACGCCCCTTCAAAAATCAGAGTTTTTGCAAAAATAACACATAACCCATTGATTTTATTACACTTGATATAAAAATCTATTTTCCAAATACGCGTACGTTGGAAAAACCGTTTTCTTTTAAATAAAGTGCCTGTAATTTGCTCATCACACCACGTTCACAATAAAGCACATAATTTTTGCTTTGATCTAACGCGCCAAATTGACTGCTTAATTTGTAAAACGGTAATAACATGACTTCATGGCCTTCAGCCACAAACGGACGCTCATCGGTTTCTTCCGGACTGCGAATATCCAAAATCACATCATTTTCGCCCAATACTGACACAGCATCTACTGAGACGACCTCTTTTTCCGTTTGCTCAGCAATTTGCCGAATATCTAGATAATCGGCATTTTGTACTGCTTGTTCCAATACGCTGAAATCAAAATTGCTCTCTTCGGCAAGAATTTTTTCACGTACCGCCTTAATGGTTGGATTCTTGGAAATCACACCACAAAACTCTGGCATGGATTTAGCAATATCTTCGGTACCAATTTCCTTAGCCATAGCAATGATTTGCTCTTTATCATGGCTGATTAACGGACGTAACACCAATGCATCTGCCGCTTCGTCAATCAAGCGCAAATTAGTAAGGGTTTGGCTGGAAACCTGGCCAAGTGCTTCACCGGTAACAATCGCCTGAATATCAAAACGCGCCGCCACTTGAGAAGCGGCCCGCACCATCATACGTTTTAGTACGACCCCCATTTGGCCATTGTCGACTTTTTCCAAAATTTCCCCAACAACAGCTTCAAACGGAATTGCGATGAAACGGACTTTATGCGATGAGCTATAACGATTCCAGATATGGTAGGCCATTTGCTTCACTCCGATTTCGTGTGCCGCTCCGCCTAAATTGAAGAAGCAATAATGCACCCGAGAACCACGACGCAATAACATATAGCTAGACACACCGGAGTCAAAACCGCCGGAAATTAATGACAATACATCCTCTTGGGTGCCAATAGGATAACCCCCAAGCCCTTGATGACGAGCGTTAATCAACATCATTTTGTCATCTTCAATGTCAATGCGTACTGTCACATCCGGATTCTTCAAACGTACCTTTGCAGATTCCACATGTTGATTTAAGCCACCACCGATATAACGCTCCGCCTCAATAGAGCTGAAACTATGATGGCCTTTACGTTTTACACGTACGCAAAAGGTTTTATTTTGCAAACTCTCGGCCACTTCAGCTAACGTTAGTTCGAATAGATGATGCAAATCAGTAAAAGGTTTTTCATCCACTTCTAAAAAATGGTGGATACCTGGGATACGTTGTAACAATTCGATCAGTTCAAGACGGTGTTGCTCATTTTTAGAACGCACTTCAATGTAGTCCCAATGGCGTACCACAGCAACTTCCTTATCGAACTTTTGCAAAATATTGCGAATATTGCTGGTTAAAATTTTAGCGAAACGTTTACGCACAGTTTCGCTTTTAATCATGATTTCAGGGAAAAGTTTGACGATAAATTTCATAATTTGGGTCGGATTCAATAAAAATGCGGCGTATTTTACGCGATGCGGCGAAAAAGTCTATTAGCAATCCTCCAACCCTAGATCCGCCGACTATTTCCAAACGCTGATTTTTAATGCGGATATCCCGTGAATCGTGGAAATTAGGTTTTAACATCATTAACAAAATAGCGTACAATGGCGCGAATTTTTTTCGTCTCAAAAGGAGCCTTGATAATGGCACGTAAAGCGGCAAATGATATCGATTTTGAAACCGCGTTGGCACAGTTGGAAACGATTGTTAGCCGTTTGGAAAGTGGTGAACTTCCTTTGGAAGAAGCCTTAAAAGAATTTGAAAACGGTATTCAATTGGCTCAACAAGGGCGTGAACGGTTACAACAGGCAGAACAACGCATTCAAGTTCTGTTACAAAAAAATGCCGATGCGCCATTAGCCGATTATCAAGGAAATTCATAATGAGTTATCAATTTGCTAACGAATTGTTGCAAACACAACAACGTATCAATGATTTTCTCAGTGCGCGTTTAAATGCTATCGACAGCCATCAAGCACCATTGCGCGATGCAATGAAGCATGGTTTATTATTGGGCGGCAAACGCGTGCGTCCATTTTTGTTATATGCCACCGGTGAGATGTTGGGCGCTACTCCGCAAGCATTAGACTATGCGGCAGCGGCAATTGAGGCGGTGCATGCCTATTCCCTAATTCATGATGATTTGCCGGCAATGGACGATGATGCCCTACGCCGCGGTCAACCGACTTGTCATATCGCATTTGATGAAGCCACTGCTATTTTAGCGGGAGATGCGTTACAAACCTTAGCCTTTGAAATGCTCACCGAAACTCCGGTGATTTCAGCCGAACAAAAACTCTTGTTGGTAAAAACCTTAGCACAGGCTTCCGGTGTGGAAGGGATGTGTTTGGGACAAAGTTTGGATCTTATTTCCGAGCATAAACAGGTAAGCCTAGCCGAATTGGAATTAATTCATCGGAATAAAACCGGTGCTTTGCTTAATGCTGCATTAATGATGGGATTTATTTGTTCACCACATTTTAACGATACAACTCTTGCCAAACAGCTACAGCGTTATGCGCAAGCTATTGGATTAGCCTTTCAAGTGCAGGATGATATTTTGGATATTGAAGGTGAAACAGCAACTCTCGGTAAAACTGCGGGTTCCGATCTGAATTTAGACAAAAGCACCTATCCGAAATTGTTGGGGCTTACCGGTGCCAAACAAAAAGCCCAAGAACTGTATCAGGATGCATTACAGGCTTTAGCTGATATTCCTTTTGATAGCAAAGCGTTACGCGCGCTTGCCGAATTTATTGTCAATCGCAAAAATTAATTTTGCGGATATTTAGGACTAACGAATCTATGAACAACTACCCTCTTTTATCCCTTATTAATTCACCGGAAGACTTACGCTTGTTGGATAAATCCCAACTGCCGCAGCTTTGTCAGGAATTGCGGAGTTATCTGTTGGAATCGGTTAGTCAAAGCAGTGGCCATTTGGCATCGGGACTAGGAACTGTGGAATTGACTGTGGCACTGCACTATATTTTTAAAACCCCGTTTGATCAGTTAATTTGGGATGTTGGCCATCAAGCCTATCCGCATAAGATTTTAACCGGGCGCCGCGATCGTATGCCTACGATTCGTCAAAAAGATGGCCTACATCCTTTCCCTTGGCGTGGTGAAAGCGAATTCGATGTGTTAAGCGTTGGACATTCCTCCACCTCAATTGGTGCTGGATTAGGTGTTGCGATTGCCGCAGAAAAAGAAAACGCAGGCCGCAAGACCGTGTGCGTGATTGGTGATGGCGCTATTACTGCCGGAATGGCCTTTGAAGCACTAAACCATGCGGGTGCATTACACACCGATATGCTGGTTATTCTAAATGATAATGAAATGTCTATTTCCAAAAATGTGGGAGCTCTAAATAATCATTTAGCCCGCATTTTCTCTGGTTCGCTTTATTCAACGGTACGCGACGGCAGTAAAAAAATCTTAGATAAAGTGCCCACCGTTAAGAATTTCATGAAAAAAACCGAAGAGCATATGAAGGGCGTGATGTTTTCACCGGAAAGTACGCTATTTGAAGAACTCGGTTTCAATTATATTGGTCCGATTGATGGCCATAATATTGATGAATTAATTGCTACCCTAAGCAATATGCGCGATTTGAAAGGACCGCAGTTTTTACATATTAAGACTAAAAAAGGCAAAGGCTATGCTCCGGCGGAAAACGATCCTATCGGTTTCCACGGTGTACCTAAATTCGACCCAAGCAGCGGCCAATTACCTAAATCCAATGCTAAACCAACTTATTCCAAAATCTTTGGGGACTGGCTATGTGAAATGGCTGAACGAGATGACAAAGTTATCGGTATCACCCCTGCAATGCGCGAAGGTTCCGGTATGGTGGAATTTTCCGAACGCTTCCCTGAGCGTTATTTTGATGTGGCAATTGCCGAACAACATGCGGTAACTTTCGCAGCGGGTTTGGCTATCGGTGGTTATAAACCGGTGGTGGCAATTTACTCAACATTCTTACAACGTGCCTACGATCAATTGATCCACGATGTCGCAATTCAAAACCTTCCAGTGTTATTTGCCATTGACCGAGCAGGTATTGTCGGAGCAGACGGGCAAACCCATCAGGGCGCCTTTGATTTGAGTTTTATGCGCTGTATTCCGAACATGTTAATCATGACGCCAAGTGATGAAAATGAGTGCCGGCAGATGCTTTATACCGGTTTTCAAGCCGGTTGTCCGGCTGCGGTACGCTACCCACGTGGTAACGCCATTGGGGTAAATTTAGAGCCATTATCTGAATTGCCTATTGGTCAATCCAAATTGGTACGTCAAGGTCGTCAAATTGCTATTTTAAACTTTGGTACCTTATTGCCATTCGCCCTGCAAGCCGCAGAGAAACTTGATGCAACAGTCATCGATATGCGTTTTGTAAAACCATTGGATAAGGAACGTATTAAAGAAATTGCGGAAAGCCATCAGCTGATCGTCACTTTAGAGGAAAATGCTATTCAAGGTGGTGCCGGTTCTGCCGTTGCAGAAGAGCTAAATGCTCAAGGCTCTGCTCACTGGTTATTACAACTGGGTCTGCCGGATTACTTTATTCCACAAGGTAACCAAGCTGAAATGTGGCATGAATTGGGATTGGATGGCGAAGGTATTGAAGAAAAAATTCGCACTTTTAATACATTAAATTAAAAAAGTTTGAACAACATGGAACTTATTGTTCAAACCTCTGTCAGATAAGGCGCTAGTGCACTGCCAACGCGCAGTTTTTTATTCGTTTTTTATATTTAAACATTACCGCTATTTCCCTTGAATAGCGGTTTTTTCTTTTCTAGCATCTGACCTCACCACGCTGCAGCATTTACTAATAACGGTAATGTCCAACGATTTGATATTAAGCAGCATACCATCTCTCTTCGCACACTGCCCAATACTGTGAATTCCCCTTGGTCATTTACACATATGTTTCTTATCAGAAACAAGATCAATATGAGGCAAGTAAAGAGCATTACTTTTTTATGCTAAAAGAAAGGACGCCTTTGGGCGTCCTAATTTTGAATCTAAACTTTAAAAAATTAAAGTGCAGATTTTGCTTTCTCTACTAACGCAGCAAACGCTACTTTGTCGAATACAGCGATATCAGCAAGGATCTTACGGTCGATTTCAACAGACGCTTTTTTCAAGCCGTTGATAAATTTGCTGTAAGATAAACCATTTTGACGAGCCGCAGCGTTGATACGTGCAATCCATAATTGACGGAATTGACGTTTACGTTGACGACGGTCACGATATGCGTATTGACCAGCTTTGATCACCGCTTGGAAAGCAACGCGATACACGCGTGAACGTGCACCATAATAACCTTTAGCAGCCTTAAGAACTTTCTTATGGCGTGCTCTTGCAATAACACCACGTTTTACACGAGCCATTATTTAATCTCCTATGTAATATTTTTAACTAATTTAACTAATCGTACGTTTTGCTTAAATAACGGCTTATGCGTATGGTAAGCAAGCTACTACTAAAACTTGGTCTGCTTTCGCAACCATTGATTTATGACGTAAATGACGTTTACGTTTAGTTGTCTTTTTAGTCAAAATATGACGTAAGTGAGATTGTTTACGTTTGAAACCGCCAGAAGCTGTTTTTTTGAAACGCTTAGCAGCACCACGTACTGTTTTAATTTTAGGCATTGTTAAAAAACTCCGCATTGTTTTTGGTTTAACTGAATAATCAGGCGAATTCTTACGAATTACTTGCTAGCACTAATTACACTACTTTGCGACTTGCATCACAATCTAAAAAGCAACTCAGGCTGCTGAGTTCGCCTGTTTGCTTTAGTTTTTCTTATTTATAAAGAAAAACTTTGTGATTATACTTGTTCTTTGTTTTTTTTCAATATAATTTCGATGATTCTTCTTTATAGAAAGTATGGTTTATGAAAACTAAATTTATGATTGTGGCTTCTTTGGGGGCATTATTTGCACTACCGAGTCAAGCAGATCCTATTCGTGCAGGTATTTCTATAAGTGCGGGAGTCGCAATTGGCACTATAAACAAAACAAAATGCAGCTTTGCTGATGAAAAATTTAATGCGATGAAAGTTAAAGCACCTTATGTTAATTTATCCACTTCCACTATTAACCAAGCAAAATCAGCCCCTAAAATGACAGGGCTAATTTATTATGAAAGTGATCAGGTTCCACAAAATGTTGCTAAAGCAAAAGAGTGGTATTTAAAAGCAATTGAATATAAGCACCCGGTAGCGTCTTATAATTTAGGCGTAATTAATGAAGACGAAAATCATTATAAAAAAGCAATTTTATTATCAAAAATCTTGTGAATGGGGAAGAAAAGAAGGCTGTGAGGCATTAAAAGAGCTAAAATAAATACATAGTAAACAACGTAAAAAAAGCAACCTGAAGGTTGCTTTTTTTATTGTTTATTATTTTTTCTTCGGTGCAATCACCATAATAGCTTGGCGACCTTCCAGTTTACCCGGGGCGGATTCAACAACAGCCAACTCTTCGGTATCCTGTTTCACTCGCTCCAACACATCCAAACCGATGTCTTGGTGAGCCATTTCACGACCACGGAAACGCACCGTAATTTTTACTTTATCACCGTCTTCTAAGAAACGGGTGATGCTGCGTAATTTCACTTGGTAGTCGCCTTCGTCAGTACCTGGGCGGAATTTAATTTCCTTCACTTGCACGACTTTTTGTTTTTTCTTCTGCTCTTTCGCGGTTTTGCTTTTCTCGTAGAGGAATTTACCGTAGTTCATAATGCGGCAAACCGGCGGTTCGGCATTAGGACTGATTTCCACTAAATCAAGCTCGGCCTGTTCAGCCATATGTAACGCCTCTTGAATTGAGACAATACCCGCTTGCTCACCATCTTGGTCAATCAAACGAACTTCTTTTACGCGAATTTCATCATTAATGCGATTTGGGCGGTTATTCGCCGGTGCTTTTTTTACGGTTTTAATAATTTTTTTCCTCTAATTGTTTTACGAAAATTTACCACTCATAGTGGCAAATACTCAATTCATGCTTTTTAAGCGAACAAAAACGCGGCAGATTCTATAGTATTTGTCGCGCTCTTGCAACGTTTAAAATGTGTTAAACGCAATCTCTACGCCGATACTATCACCAAATTGTAAAGGACGGGAAAGTCGTGCGGTTTCCACACAAAGCATGCTTTTATGTCCCTCTTCACTCATTGAACTAGTCGGCTTTTGCCAAGGATTCCATAACACGATTTCTCCGGCCTGCTGATGGCTAATTGTAATCTTGCGTTGCCAACGCTGATCGACAATTTGCGAATCGGCTTGCTCTAAGTGATAAATACAATCTACTTCGCGATCAATTATCCGCGGAGAAGGTACATTTTGCACCCGCCCGGTCAATTGATTAAAACATTGCTCAGGCAAATTTTGTACTTCGGTATGGGTAATATCCGCAACTCGAAAATAGCTATGCAAAGCGGCTTGTGCACTGTCTTGTCCGTAATGGGTAAAGGTAATTTGACAAGTTTCAGCAAAACGCATGCGTACTTTAGCTTCGATAATACCCTGTTCATCAAATAACGAAAATTCCAACATCACTTTATCCGTATCAATTTGATAATCGCTTAATTGCCACAAGCGTAGTCTCGCTGTTCCGTGCGAAGGTTGGAAACGCGGACCAAACCAAGGATAACAAATCGGTATACCGCCACGAATGGCTTGTCCGGCCTTAAAGGGTTCAATCTCACTTAACCAAAACACATCCTGTGCCGCGCCGGCAGGTTGCCAACTGAGCAGCTGTGCGCCCTGCAAAGCAATTTTTGCCTCTCCGGTTGTATGTTTCATTACAACAACCGGAATTTCATTCATTTGAATTAGGCTTAAGTGTTCATTAATTTCCATGTTATTTTCTCCTTTTATCAGCCAAACGCCCCTTCCGTTTTTAGAGTTTTTCCAAAATAAGCATCTAACTCATTGATTTTATTAGAGTTAATCTTAAAACTCGGTTCTGGCTATTTTGCCTGAGCTTGATTTTGTTTTTCTTCCAATTCTTCCCAACGGGCAAACGCACTTTCTAATTCCGCCTCGCTATCAGCCAATGCTTTTAACTTAGCATCGGTGATGTCGTGGGCTTGTTGGAAAAAGTTAGGATCACCAATCTCCGCTTGCAGTGCCGTAATTTTATCTTCTAATTCTTCCAATAATTGTGGCAACTGCTCTAACTCACGTTGTTCTTTATAAGAAAGCTTCACGGATTTTGGTTTCTGGGAAGCTACTTCATTTTTCATGGTAGCTTCCTGTACTTTGGGTGCGTCTTTTTTAACTTTTTGAGCCTCTTGCTCTGCTTTTATCGCAAAATAATTAGCTTGCTGCCCTTTCGCATCAAAGAAACCACCCACGTATTTATTCAATACGCCATCACCTTCAAAGAAATAACACTCAGTCGCTACGTTATCAATAAACTGACGATCATGGCTAACAATCAACAATGTGCCTTGATAATCGGTGAGGATTTCTTCCAATAATTCTAAGGTTTCTACATCCAAATCATTGGTCGGTTCATCGAGAATCAGTAAATTATTCGGTTTTAGTAATAATTTTGCCAATAACAAGCGGTTACGTTCCCCTCCGGAGAGCGCTTTAACCGGTGTCATGGCTCGTTTCGGTGGAAATAAGAAATCCTGTAAATAACCTAACACGTGGCGTTTTACCCCATTGACTTCAATGTCCTGCTTGCCATCAGCAACGTTGTCCATCACCGTTTTTTCCGGATCAAGATCTGCCCGGTATTGGTCAAAATAGGCAATATCTAATTTAGTACCACAATGAATGCGCCCGCTAGTTGGCTTGATTTCACCTAATAAAAGTTTAATAAAGGTAGTTTTTCCGCAACCATTTGGCCCCACTAAAGCAATTTTATCGCCACGTAAAATGGTCGTGCTGAAATCTTTAAGTAGCTGTTTGCCTTCAATCTCATAACTCACATCTTCCATTTCAAACACAATTTTGCCGGAACGACTGGAATTATCTAATTGCAGCTTAGCTGTACCCATCACTTCACGACGTTGGCGACGTTCTTCACGCATCGCTTTTAAAGCTCGCACACGGCCTTCATTACGCGTACGACGTGCTTTAATACCTTGACGAATCCATACTTCTTCTTGCGCTAAACGCTTATCGAAAAGATCGTTCTGTAATGCTTCGACACGTAAGTTTTCTTCTTTCGTCGTGAGATATAAATCATAATCGCCAGGATAAGACACTAATTTACCACGATCCAAATCGACAATACGGGTCGCCATTTTGCGGATAAAAGAACGGTCGTGGGAAATAAACACTATACTTCCGCTAAATTCTAATAAGAAGTTTTCTAACCATTCGATTGCATCCACATCCAAGTGGTTAGTTGGTTCGTCCAATAACAACACATCTGGATTACACACCAAAGCTCGTGCAAGGGCCGCTTTACGCAACCAACCGCCAGATAAATCCGCTAATTTGGTATCAGGATTTAATTCTAGTTTTTGGAGTACTTCATTAATTTTATTTTCAAATTGCCAACCGTTGGCGTGTTCTAATTTGGCCTGAACATGTGCTAGTTGATTAAGAATTTGCTCGTTGTAATTTTGTGTCAACTCTTGCGAAATATGATGATATTCCTTTAACAAATCTGCTAAATGCTCAATCCCTTCCGCTACATAATCGAAAACATTGCCTTCGGCGTGACGTGGCGGATCTTGTTCTAAACGGGAAACCACTAAATCTTTTTCATACTGCACTTTGCCGTCATCCATGGTGACTTGCTGTGCAATAATTTTTAATAAAGTCGATTTACCTGCACCGTTACGCCCCACTAAACACACGCGTTCATTTGGCTCAATATGTAGGTCTGCATGATCAAGCAACGGATGGTCACTAAAGGATAAATAGGCATTGGTTAAACTGATTAAAGCCACGATAAGTTCCTAACAATAATGGGAAAAAATAAAAGACCGCTTATTCTACCCGTTTTGGCTAAAAAATGCGGTCTTTTTCCTTGATGAAATTAGCTAAGTTGATGATAAACCCGCAATGCATAAGCATCGGACATTCCCGCGATATAATCGCAAATGATCCGTTTTTTGCCGGCATCCGGTGCACTTTTCCAACGATTTGCCGTATTGCTCGGTAACAAACGCTCTGGATCGGATTCAAAAATCTGGAACATTTCCGTTAAAATACGTTGTCCTTTATATTCAATTCGCTGGGTTTCCACATGGCAAATAACATATTGATACACGAATTGTTTGAAGACATTTAATGCCGCAATCACATCATTTGGTAATTCTGCGTTATAACGTAACAAAGGCTCTGTAAAATCCCCTGTTTCACGCCAACGCACATGCGTAATAAAGAAATTAACCAATGCACCAATCGCATTTTTACGTTCAAAATGACGTGGTGAAAATAATTTTTCACTAAGCGCAACTGCATTTTCATTAAACCAAGGAACATTGAGCGACAATAATGTATTTAAACCTTCCTGCCATTGTTGAACATGCACCATACCGGTCACGATAGCATCTTCTAAATCATGTACCGCATAAGCAATATCATCCGCCAATTCCATAATTGAACAATCTAAAGATTTAAAACGGCTTTTCAGATAATCTTCCGGTGAAAGACGGTCTTTTTGCCAACTACGAAATAAATAGCGATCTGCGTCTGAAAGTGGCGCTAATAGCCAATCGAACATAGATAAATCATCACGAAAGAGCCCTTTCCCCGGTCTCCAATTGCGTAATTTAATATGGCGTGGAGGCATATCTGAATCCATTGAAAACTGCCCATATTGCGGTGAACTTTCATCGAGGATGCAAGGATATTTAACCACGCCTAATAATGTGCGGCGGGTTAAATTCATGCCCGCATTTTCCGTATAAGGCTCGAGTTTGGTTAGAATACGAAAAGTTTGCGCATTACCTTCAAATCCGCCTTGATTGCGCATCATATAATTGAGCGCGACTTCCCCTCCATGACCAAATGGCGGATGACCAATATCATGGGCAAAACATAAGCTTTCAATTAAGTCATTGCTTGGCAATAAAGGCTTGAGACGCTTTTGTAATTCGCTTTTTTCAATTTGTAGCTGATCTGAAAGTGCATTAACGCTATCGGCAAATTTTAATTGAGAAACAAGACTACTACCGATTTGTGCGACTTCAAGAGAATGGGTCAAACGGGTGCGATAAAAATCATTTTCACCGACCGCATGAATTTGGGTTTTAGCCTGCAAACAACGAAAGGCTGCAGAGTGTAAAATACGTCCGCGGTCACGGCGAAATGGCGGACGATGATCTTTTTCACGGGGCGGATCGGCCAAAAAGCGAGCCGTCCAAAATTCGGCAGGGAAAATTGTCATACCAATAGATAAATGATTTTAAAAACTAAGGGAGCCAAGATGGAGCTCATAATACCGCAAAGCACAAGGGAAATCGAACTGAAACTCCCTGCCTTAGGATTGATTTCCATACAACTCACTGTGCCTAGTGCGTGGGAAACCGAACCCACCGATAATCCAATAGCCTCCTGATGTTTTAATCCCAATTTTTTCAAAATCAAATAACCAAACATAGAACCTTGTAAACCGGCTAGCACCACCCCTACCGCCGTTACCGCAGGAATACCGCCTAAATGGGAAGAAACCTCCATTGCAATTGGCGTAGTAATGGATTTTGGTAATACCGTTGCTACCATCTCCGGTGAAGCGCCAAGTAAAATCGCTACCACAGCCCCACTTATCATCGAAAAAAGCGAAGCTAATGCAATTACTGAAAGAATTATCTTCCATTGCTTTGCAATTTCCCGTAATTGCTCATACAGCGGCAATGCCAACGCAACAATACTTAAACCTAACAAATTGTTAATTGGTGCATTCCCCGTCATATAATCATCGTATGGAATATCGCCAATCTCTAAAATAAGTACCAAAATAATAACGGTTAATACAAAGGTATTAAAAATAACCGATTTCCAACGTTTAGAAATTTGTAAAGCTAGCCAGAAACCAAAAATCGTTAACGCGGTATAAAGATAAATTGCATACTGCATTCTTAGCCCCTATTTATTTGAAGTGCGTTTAGCCAATACTTTTTTCCGTTTATGGCCAAAGGATTGAGTATGAAACAAGTAATTGGCAAGTACACCAATAAATACCAAGGTAAGACAAGTACTGACCACATTCGGGATAAGCAGCACCTTCATTTCATCCACCAGCACCCCATAGTATTTGATAATTCCCACACTAACCGGAACAAACAACACCGCCATAAAGCGAATTAATAAACTGGAACCTAAATAAATCCACTCCAATCGCACCAACCGGGTTGTAAGACAAAAAAACAGCAATAATAATCCCCAAATACTGCCGGGAATCCCAGCAGGGATATAATTAGAAATCAAATTGCCGAGCAATAACATAATGTATAAAATCGCCAAGGAACGTATGAGTTGTATTATTTTTTGTAACATAAATTTCCTGTTAAACTTTTCTCGCAAAAAATCAAAATAATTTTACGCTCTTTTAGCCCTTTGGCTACCCTTTTTAGGTAAAAAACCGAAACCGATCAAAAAATGCTTAAAAAAAATCTTTTCCTATTAGCCCTGTTAATGTTTACCACCGATGCTTTTGCCTTCCGGCAAATTGATTGTTGGGTCGTAGGTATCAGTGATGGAGATACAATTACCTGCTTGTTACCTACGAAAAAACAATTAAAAGTACGTTTGCAGGAAATTGATGCACCGGAAAAACGCCAACCCTTTGGTAATAAAGCTAAACAATACCTTTCTCGGCTTATATATAAAAGAAATGTGACGTTGTCAGTTTCTGGCTATGATCGTTATCAGCGAATTCTGGTTACCGTTTATTTTCAAGAACAGAATATCAATTTAGAGATGGTAAAACATGGCATGGCTTGGGTTTACCCGCAATACGCTAAAAACAAAATCTACTTTCAAGCACAGGATTTGGCCCAACAACAAAAAATCGGTTTATGGCGAGATCCCAACCCTATCGCCCCTTATGAATGGCGCAAACAGAACAAAGCAGGCAAACACGGAGAGTAACTATGGCTTTCGATTACTTATCATTTAAACGAGAATTCCCTTATTTTCAAACAGCAAATGCCGTGGTTTATTTGGATAATGCAGCGACAGCATTAAAGCCTCAGGCATTAATCGATGCAACAAATGCATTCTACCAATCGGCCGGCTCCGTACACCGTAGCCAATATGAAGCTGCACAAACAGCACAATATGAAAATGCTCGTCACCTAGTCAAAACCTTAATTAATGCGGAAGATGAAAAAGCCGTAATCTGGACTTCTGGGACGACTCATAGCATTAATTTAGTTGCCAATGGTTTACTCCCCTCTTTGCATGCGGATGATGAGATTTTAATTAGTCAAGCAGATCATCATGCTAATTATGTTACTTGGCATGAAACAGCGAAAAAATGTGGGGCGAAAATTCAAGTGTTGCCTATTTTGGATAATTGGTTAATTGATGAAAATGCCTTAATTGCAGCATTGAATGAGAAAACCAAATTAGTCGCACTCAATTTTGTTTCCAACGTAACGGGAACGGAACAACATATCCAGCATTTAATTCGACTAATCCGCCAACATAGTAATGCGCTCGTTTTAGTGGATGCCGCTCAGGCTATTAGTCATATACAGATTGATTTGCAGGCATTAGATGCGGATTTTATCGCCTTTTCTGCACACAAAATTTATGGGCCAAATGGCATTGGCATATTAAGCGGAAAATTGAGCTCGCTTTCCCTGCTACAACCACTTTTTTACGGTGGAAAAATGATTGAGCGCGTATCCCATGAATGTATTACCTTTGCCAATTTGCCTTATCGACTAGAGGCTGGTACACCGAATATTGCGGGCGTGATTGGTTTTGGGGCGGTGCTAAATTGGCTCAAAAAATGGGATATTCAGGCAGCTGAAGCTCATACTGTTGAGCTTGCTGAACAAAGTAAAGCGCGGTTAAAAAACTATCCGAATTGTCGTTTATTCAATTCACCGCAACCAAGTTCTGTAGTCTGTTTTGTTTTTGATGGGATTGCGACGTCAGATCTTGCTACCCTATTAAGTGAACAAAAAATTGCATTGCGCGTTGGTGAACATTGTGCACAACCTTATTTAGCCCGCCTTGGTGAGCGCACTACACTACGACTTTCTTTTGCGCCTTATAACAGCCCACAAGATGTGGACGCTTTTTTTGCTGCACTAGATAAATCCTTAGAGTTATTAACATGCTAGAAAACATTAAACAGGCAAAAAATTGGGAAGATCGCTACCGTTTTATTATTCAAGCTGGTAAGCATCTCTCTTCCCCCTCTCCAGATGAATTAACTCAAATGCGATCAATTCAAGGCTGCGAAGCAGGGCTTTGGTTTAAGACCATTCCACAAAATGACGGCACGTTTCAATTTGAAGCTTACAGCGAAGCGCGCATTATGAATGGTTTATTATGGTTGTTGCTACAAAACATCAATGGACAAACCAATAATCAACTACAACAATTTAATATCCGTCAATTTTTTGATGATCTCGGTATTGCCTCTCGCTTAAGTGAAACCCGCTTAAACGGTTTAAAACAAATTGAAGAAATCTTGCACAATCTGTAATTATGTATCTGATCGAACCTTTTTTTAAATTGACCGCCTTAGAAAACGACATTGGCCAACAAAGCCGTTTGCTCAATGCAATCATCGACCAATGGCGTTATAACGGGCAAATTATCGGCCGTGAAATTCCGCTTTATTTAACGGAAGAAGATGGCGAACAAGGTTTTGCAATGCGCGTTATTTGCCCTGAGCAAGATAGCCTTTTACCCGAGAATAATAACCAAACTGTGAATCTGGCGATGGAAAATGCTGAAAAGTGCGGTCTAAATTTTCAAGGTTTTCAAATTATTGCCGATGATTTAAATGCTGACAGTACAGCTGAATGTAGCCGACCTGCATGGCAGATGCTCTACACCACGCATTTACAATCTTGCTCGCCATTGCATAGTGGAGAAGATTTTTCCCCAATCCCACTTTATAAACAGCTAAAAAATCAACCGCACTTAAGCCAAGATTTGATTAAATGGCAGGAAAATTGGCAGGCTTGTGATCAGTTGCAAATGAATGGTTCGGCTTTAGAAAAAGAATCATTAAGCGAAATCTCCGAGGTTAATAGCACGCTCAGCAAACATGGACGCTACCTTGCTGCTGAAATCGAAAAGGAAAGCAGCATACCGACCTATTATTATTTATACCGTGTCGGTGGCCATTCTTTAAAATCGGAACAACAACGCTGCTGCCCGTATTGTGGTGGCGATTGGGCATTAGACGTGCCACTATTTGATGTAATTTACTTTAAATGCGACCAATGTCGATTAGTATCGAATCTGTCGTGGAATTTTTTATAACGCTTTCGTCATTTAGGAAAACAAATGAACTATCAAGATAAAAGCCTTCAATCCTTAAAACTCGGTCAAGCAACAGAATATGCTGCGAATTATGACCGTACTTTGTTACAACCAGTGCCTCGTAAACTCAATCGTGATGGCTTAGGTATAACCGAACAACAGCCATTTACCCAAGGGGCGGATATTTGGACAGCCTATGAAATTTCTTGGTTAAACCCAAAAGGGTTGCCACAAGTGGCTATTGCCGATGTGGAAATTGATTATCGCAGTGAAAATTTAATTGAATCAAAAAGCTTTAAACTCTATTTAAACAGCTTTAACCAAAGCAAATTTGCTGATTTTGCTAGCGTAGAACGCACTATGCGTGAAGATCTAAGTGCTTGTGCTAAAGGCGAGGTCAAAGTGCGTTTAAATCCATTATCCAATTATCAAGAACAAGCCATCGATACGTTAACGGGCGATTGCATTGACGAACAGGATATCGAAATCCACAGCTACGAATTTAATGCGGATATTTTGCAAAATTGTACGTCCGATAATATGGTAGAAGAATCCTTAGTGAGCCATTTATTGAAATCCAATTGTCTTATCACTAGCCAGCCCGATTGGGGAACCGTGCAAATTCATTATGTGGGTAAACAAATCGATCGCGAAAAACTTCTCCGCTACATTGTGTCTTTCCGTCAACATAATGAGTTTCACGAGCAGTGTGTGGAGCGTATTTTCTGTGATTTGATGCATTACGCCAAACCAGAAAAACTCACCGTCTATGCGCGTTATACGCGCCGTGGTGGATTGGATATCAATCCATTCCGTTCCAACTTTGAGGAAATTCCGCAAAATTTACGCCTTGCCCGACAATAAGGATTTTTATGTCAAACATTCATTTAGTTAATCCCAAAGGCAGCATGGATCAATTGTCCCATATTGAAATGGAACAACTGGCCAAAAAAGCCCAGTCATCACTCTATGCCCTGTATCGTAACTGTTCACTGGCGGTGCTCAATTCCGGTGCGATCAGCGATGACAGCCGCACCCTGCTAGCCCGCTATTCAGACTTCGATATTTATCTGGTCACCAAAGAACGCGGAGTATCGCTAGAATTGCACAATCCACCGGAAAGCGCCTTTGTAGATGACAAAATGATGCTGAATATTCAATATCACTTGTTTGCCGTACTACGCGATATTTTATTTGTCAATGTGCTCAACCACGACACCGCCAAACTCGATGGCAAAGGCATCACCAATTTGGTGTTTTCCATTTTACGTAATGCGAAAGCGTTGATTGTCGGCGAATCGCCAAATTTGGTGGTATGTTGGGGAGGCCATTCCATTAATGAAGTGGAATATCGTTACTGCAGACAAGTCGGTTTAGAATTAGGATTACGCGAAATGAACATTATCACCGGTTGCGGTACCGGTGTGATGGAAGCACCAATGAAAGGCGCTGCTATTGGGCATGCCAACCAACGCTATAAACAAAGCCGCTTTATCGGCATTACCGAACCTTCAATCATCGCCTCCGAACCACCAAATCCGATCGTTAATGAACTGATCATCATGCCGGATATTGAAAAGCGTTTAGAAGCCTTTGTGCGCATGGGGCACGGTATTTTGATTTTTCCGGGAGGGCCGGGAACCTTTGAAGAATTGTTATACGTATTGGGAGCGAAACTCAACCCGGAAAACCAAGCACAGCATTTGCCGATTATTTTAACCGGCCCAAAAGAAAGCTCAGACTACTTCGCCACCATCGATCGCTTTATTGGTGAAGTATTGGGCGAAGAAGTGCAAAAACTATATCAAATAGTGATTGATGATCCGGTGAGCGTAGCGCGCCATATGCGCAAAGCTATGGAGAATGTCAAAACCCAACGCCGTCAATCGGGAGATTCTTATGGGTTTAACTGGTCGCTTAAAATTGATCCACGCTTGCAACAGCCTTTTGAACCAAGCCATGAAAATATGGCCGCACTGAATCTCACCTTCAATCAATCTCTGATGGATTTAACCGCCAATTTACGCCAAGCATTTTCCGGTATTGTCGCGGGAAACATTAAACCGCAGGCACAGGATGCAATTGCCCAAGCTGGCAAATTTAAATTACATGGTGATCCGATATTACTCGCCAAAATGGATGCTGTCCTTACCGATTTCATCGCCCAGCATCGCATGAAATTACCGACGGGCAAAGCCTATGAACCTTGTTATGAGATTATCACAGGGCAAGCATAACAGCGGAAATAAAAAAGGGCGTGTGAAACGCCCTATTGATTTTCAGAGTTTTTACTAAAAACAACTGTAAGCCATTGATTTTATTAGATATAGATTAAAAATGCCGTAAATCATTGGCTTGCTGCAATAATTGACGACTTTCCTTAAGGAATTGTTCGGAATAATCGCCAAACCACGCTCTCACCTCTTCAAAGGCATTAATAAAACCATCCTTATCGCCCTTCTCAAAAAATGCTAAGGCTTCTTCATAGCTTTGTTTAAGGCTTTCGATCACCTGTAGGTTTTCCGGTTTATCCATAATGATATCCGCATATAGTGCCGCATCTTGCGCAAACAGACGGCCGATCATGGCTAATTCCAAACGATAAATCGGCGAAGACAACGCCAATAAATTCGCTAAATTGACCGGTTGCTTAGAAAGATGCAGACCATTGGCGAAAGTTGCGAAGTGCCGTAAAGCCTGCACGTAGGTCATATTATGATCATGCTCTGCGGCATCGGTTTGGTAAATTTTGGCGCCCCAAATTTCAATTTGCGCTAACAACCATTGATATTGTTCGGCATCGCGTCCATCGCAACGCACTACGACCTGTTTAGCCATACTTGGTATATCAGGCCCAAACATTGGGTGCAAGCCTAATACCGGCCCCTGATGCACTTCTAACATTTTCGCTAGAGGTTCACGCTTCACCGAGGTGAGATCCGCCAACAGCATATTTTTTGTTAAATAAGATTTTAGCCGTTCGATGGTTTTTAACGTATTGGCTATCGGCACCGAGACTATCACCACATCAGCATTCGTCAGAATAGCTTCCGCTACATCCCAATCCTCCCGATCCAGAATAGAAATCGGATAGCCGGAAGCTCGTAAATAGCGGGCAAACAACTGCCCCATTTTGCCGTAACCACCGACAATCACGATTTTTTTGATGTGAGGATTGACGGTTTTAAAACCAAACTGATTTTCGCTGTGATAAGACTCACGCATAATGCGACGCAAAATATCCTCAATCAAATCACCTGAAATTCCCATTTTTTCGGCTTCCAAGCGACGCGCTGCAAGCATTTGACTTTCCCGTTCTGGCACATAGACGGGTAAGCCGTGGCGATGCTTCACATCTCCCACTTGCGCCACTAACTCCAAACGTTTGGCTAATAATTGCAACAACTCGCGATCGGTTGCATCGATTTCTGCACGTAGATCATTTAACGGTTCCACGGTATTTCCTCTTTAAAAGCGTAACGATTTAAAAATCTAGGGGAATTTTTGCAAAAAAGCAAACGGTTGCTAAAAAATCTTTAAAAATACCCTTATTTTTTTATGAAAATTCAAACCTCATCGGAGTGGCGTTAAAGTTTTGTTAATTTCCCTTGAAAAAAATAAATCGACAGCGTATAAACGGGAACAGTTCAGCAACGCAAGAAAGGAGAAAATCATGTTTGAACAAATCAAAGCAGCTCCGGCCGATCCGATTTTAGGTTTAGGCGAAGCCTTTAAAGCCGAAACCCGTACCAACAAAATTAACCTAGGTATCGGTGTATATAAAGATGCCAATGGACAAACTCCAATTATGCGGGCAGTTAAAACGGCAGAACAACGTTTGCTGGAAAAGGAAAATACTAAAAACTATCTCACTATCGATGGGATTGCCGACTACAATCAACGCGCTAAAGAGTTATTATTTGGTGCTGATTCAGCCATTATTAAAGCGGATCGTGCCCGTACCGTACAAAGTCTCGGTGGCACCGGTGCCTTACGGATTGCGGCTGAATTTGTAAAACGCCAAACCAAAGCACAAAATGTTTGGATTAGCACACCAACTTGGCCAAACCACAATGCAATTTTCAATGCGGTTGGAATGACTATTCGTGAATACCGTTACTACGATGCCGAACGTAAAGCCCTAGATTGGGATAACTTATTAGCTGATTTAAGCCAAGCCGGTGAAGGTGATGTTGTGCTATTACACGGTTGCTGCCATAACCCAACAGGGATTGACCCAACTCCGGAACAATGGCGTGAATTAGCAGCAATTTCCGCAAAAAATGGTTGGTTACCGTTATTTGACTTTGCCTATCAAGGTTTAGCCAATGGTTTAGATGAAGATGCTTATGGCCTGCGTGCATTTGCCGAAACCCATCAAGAGTTACTAGTCGCTAGTTCATTCTCGAAAAACTTTGGGCTTTATAACGAACGTGTGGGAGCCTTTACGCTTGTTGCTGCGAATGCCGAAATTGCGGCTACTGCACTAACCCAAGTAAAAAGTATTATCCGTACCCTTTATTCCAATCCAGCCTCCCACGGTGGTGCAACGGTGGCTACCGTATTAAATGACGCACAATTACGCGCCGATTGGGAAGCAGAATTAGCTGAAATGCGTGAACGTATCAAAAAAATGCGTCACCTTTTTGTTCAATTACTTAAAGAGTATGGCGCACAACAGGATTTTGATTTCATTATTCAACAAAACGGTATGTTCTCTTTCAGCGGCCTATCTGCCGCCCAAGTGGATCGTTTAAAAGAAGAATTCGCGATCTACGCAGTACGTTCCGGTCGGATTAACGTAGCCGGTATCACGGAAGATAACATCCGCTATCTCTGTGAAAGCATCGTCAAAGTACTGTAATGCTTAAATAAAAAAGTGCGGTTAACCGCACTTTTTTATTGCCATAAATCCAATTGTTCATCCCATTGCTTTTCCGGTAATGCCAGAGAAATTCCCACTAAACGAACCTCTCGTCCTCTTGCCCGTTGCCAAATTTGTTCAAGTAACGAACTAAATCCAGTCAAAGAACAAGGCTCTCCGGTCTTTTCTAAGGTAGTGACCTGAAAATCGGCAAATTTAAGTTTAACTCCAATTTTTTTAATCTGTTTTGTATCAATCGTACTATTCTGACGAAGAAGCCGCTGGATTAACTCGTCATAGAGTGAAGGTAATAAAGCCAACCCGTCTGCAACATTTCGAATGTTTTCAGATAACGTTTTTTCAACACCAACGGATTTTCGCTCACGATGTGGTTGTACCTGACGATTATCCACTCCATGGCTAAAATCCCAAATACGCTGTCCCATCTTGCCAAAAATATTGAGTAGTACTGATTGATCCATACGTTGAATATCTGCACAGGTCGTCAATCCCATCTGCTCCAAACGCTCCGCCGTGACTTTGCCTACTCCAGGAATTTTACTTAAATGCAAGCTGCGTACAAACGCCTCTACTTCCTCGGGTTTAATGACAAATTGACCATTGGGTTTATTCATATCAGAAGCTATTTTTGCTAAAAATTTTAGTGGCGCAACACCAGCCGATGCCGTCAATTGCAATTCCTGCCAAATATGACGGCGAATATCCTCAGCAATCCAAGTCGCGGAACCTTGCAGCATCGAGCAATCTGTGACATCTAAATAAGCCTCATCCAATGAGAGTGGTTCAATAAGATCCGTATAGCGCTTAAATATTTGATGAATTTGTGCAGATACCTGTTTGTATAGAGGCATATTAACCGGAACTAAAATTAACTTCGGACATTTTTTTATAGCCTGGGCTGTTGGCATCGCACTATGTAAGCCAAATTTACGAGCCTCATAATTACAAGTTGTTAGCACTCCCCGTTGACGCGATAAACCACCTACAGCCACAGGGAAACCTTGTAGTTTGGGATTTTCTCGAATTTCAACGGAAGCATAGAAACAATCCATATCAACATGAATAATTTTACGTAAAGGACTCATAATGAATACTTATAGGAGAACAAAAGCGCATTTAAGTATAGCGAAAGAAAATATACTGTTCAAGAATACAGTAAAAAGCCCGCAAAAGCGGGCTAAAAATAAAATGAAAATAAAAGAAAAACTAATCGCTTAAACTCTGTTTATTAGCAAATTGAATGCGGCGATCAATTGGGAAGACTTTAATTTGCGATTGACTATCCATAAATACCGCTCGATGTTTCTCTTCAATTTGCAAAAACGGAATCTGGAAGTTGATGTTAAACGAAGCATTTGGCATTAACGGTGCCTGCATATTAATTTGCATATCTTGGCTATATACAACTTGACGTTTATTCACATAAGCCCCTAGCCATTCGATGGAAGAAATCGGCAGTTCACCAATATTGGTAACAGTAAATTTAAACAAGGCTAATGCCTGCCCTTTATCATTAATGACCATTTCACGACCTAAGGTCTTAATGCTTAATACCTGATCAATCGATTTCGGCATTTTAGCTTGTTGGTTTTGCTGAGGTTGTTGAGGTTGTTTGTTTTGTTGGGATTCAGTAGCTGCCGGTTTTAAAGCTGCTGCCTTATTTTCTACAGCATGTACATTAGCTGCAACCAATAAAGCTAATAACGGCGCACTAATCAGAGTAGAGATTTTTTTCATAGTAATATTCCTTATATAAAACAAGGAGAATTCTACCCGAAGCCCGTCTTTTAATAAATAGCTTCTTTTCCTTTTTCAATTTTTTTGCTAAACTGCCAGCCTATTTTTGGGGCTGATTCTGGATTCGACGGGATTAGCAAAGCCCAAGGTGCACGTCGAGGTGCGGTAGGCCTCGTAAATAAACCGTAAAAAAATAGTCGCAAACGACGAACAATACGCTTTAGCAGCTTAATAACCTGCTCATCGCCTTCGCTCCCTAGCTTCCGCTCGTAAGACGGGGATAAAGCGGAGTCAAACCAAAACGAGATCGTGTGGAAGCCCCCGTTTGAGGATCGAAGCATTAAATTGAATCAAACTAGCTTAAGTTTAGCGTGTCTGTCCGCATGCTTAAGTGAAATTAAAGACTAGACTAAACGTGTAGTGCTGAAGGTAGAGTGATTTCGGACGCGGGTTCAACTCCCGCCAGCTCCACCACCCATTTAAAAAAGCCTTGAAGTTTAAATAGTTCAAGGCTTTTCTTGTATCAAGAGAATTATATGACAGCAGAACTCTCCCCTAACGTGGAAAACCCGCGTATACAAAATTTCATTACCAATATCATCGATGAAGATTTAGCTTCAGGTAAACACAAAAGCGTTCATACTCGTTTTCCACCTGAACCAAACGGCTATTTACATATCGGCCATGCAAAATCCATCTGCTTAAACTTTGGTTTAGCAAAAGAATATCAAGGTTTATGTAACTTACGTTTTGACGATACCAATCCAGTAAAAGAAGATGTGGAATATGTAGATTCTATCAAAGCTGATGTGGAATGGTTAGGTTTTAAATGGGAAGGCGAACCGCGTTATGCTTCTGATTATTTCGATGCGCTTTATGGCTATGCCATTGAGTTGATCGAAAAAGGTTTAGCGTATGTGGATGAACTTTCTCCAGATGAAATGCGTGAATATCGCGGTACATTGACCGAGCCGGGTAAAAACAGCCCATATCGTGATCGTAGCGTAGAAGAAAACCTCGCGTTATTCGAAAGAATGAAAAATGGTGAGTTTGCCGAAGGTACATTAAGTCTTCGTGCAAAAATCGACATGGCATCGCCATTTATGGTCATGCGTGATCCTGTGCTTTATCGTATTAAATTTGCCAGCCATCACCAAACCGGTGACAAATGGTGCATTTACCCAATGTATGATTTCACGCACTGTATTTCTGATGCTATTGAACGTATTACACACTCTCTATGTACATTAGAGTTCCAAGATAACCGCCGTCTATACGACTGGGTATTGGAAAACATTAGTATTGAGCGCCCATTACCACATCAATATGAATTCTCACGTTTAAATTTAGAAGGCACGTTAACGTCCAAACGTAAACTATTGAAATTAGTGAACGACGGCATTGTTGATGGTTGGAATGACCCGCGTATGCCAACTATTTCAGGTTTACGTCGTCGTGGCTATACCCCAGCTTCATTACGTGAATTCTGTCGTCGTATCGGTGTAACTAAGCAGGATAACGTTGTGGAATACTCTGCACTTGAAGCCTGTATTCGTGAAGATTTAAACGAAAATGCACCACGCGCAATGGCGGTGATTGATCCTGTTCGTGTTGTGATTGAAAACTTTGAAGGTGAAGAAACCTTAACTGCACCAAATCACCCGAATCGTCCTGAATTAGGTGAGCGTCAATTACCGTTTACGAAAGAGCTTTATATTGATCGCGCAGACTTCCGTGAAGAAGCAAATAAACAATATAAACGCTTAGTATTAGGTAAAGAAGTGCGTTTGCGTAATGCTTACGTGATTAAAGCTGAACGTGTCGAAAAAGATGCAAATGGCGAGATCAGCACCATCTTCTGTACTTACGATCCAGAAACCTTAGGTAAAAACCCTGCAGATGGTCGTAAAGTAAAAGGTGTTATTCACTGGGTATCTGCTGTACACAACCACCCTGCTGAATTCCGTTTATACGAGCGTCTTTTCACCGTACCTAACCCTGGTGCTGCGGAAGAAATCGAAAGCGTGTTAAATCCAACCTCTTTAGTGGTGAAACACGGTTTTGTGGAACAAAGCCTTGCAAATGCAGAACCTGAAAAAGGTTACCAATTTGAACGCGAAGGCTATTTCTGCGCAGACAACAAAGACAGTCGCGCAGAACACTTAGTGTTTAACCTTACTGTAAGTTTAAAAGAAGGCTTTTAAATCTTCACAATTATTAAAGTGCGATCAAAATTGATCGCACTTTTTTATCTTAAGTAAAAACCATTCTGCTTTTTATTCCTTTCTTAACACAGCCCTCAAACCACAATTTTTTCATTCACAACTTACTCACAAATCATCTAATTTTTAGAATAAAAAAAATCTGCCCTTAATTATGATTTTTAAGGGCAGATTTAAATTTTAAATTAAATACTAAAATAAATTAGTGTTCTAACTTCAAAGGCTCTACTTTCCAGATGTTTTTCGCATATTCAAGAATAGTACGATCCGATGAGAAGAATCCCATATTCACCATATTTTGGATAGTGCTAGCAACCCAGGCATCACGATCTTGATATTTTTTATCTACCGCTTTTTGCGCTTCCACATAACTGCGGAAATCAGCAAAAGATTGATAATAATCGTGGTATTGTAAGCCTTGGATTAGAGAGTGATAACGGTTCGGTTCTTCCGGTGAGAAATCACCACGAATAATCTGATCAATCACTTCACGTAGTTGTTCGTCATTTTGATAATAATCAAATGGACGATAACCTTCTCGACGTAATGCTTCAACTTGTTCAACCGTATTACCAAAAATAAAGATATGATCTTTACCGACGTTCTCTAAAATCTCAACGTTCGCACCATCAAGCGTACCTAATGTCAAAGCGCCATTTAAAGCAAACTTCATGTTACTGGTGCCTGATGCTTCCGTTCCTGCAAGAGAGATTTGCTCAGAAATATCCGCAGCAGGAATGATCAATTGTGCAAGACTTACACTATAGTTCGGGATAAACACCACTTTTAAACGACCTTTTAAGCGTTCGTCATTATTGATGACATTCGCTACATCATTAATTAAACGAATGGTTTGCTTCGCTGAATAATAAGCCGAAGCCGCTTTACCCGCTAAAATAAACACTCGAGGTTGCCAATCTTTTTCTGGATGAGCCAACATTTCGTTGTAACGAGCAACAATGTGCAACACATTAAGCATTTGACGTTTGTATTCGTGAATACGTTTTACTTGCACGTCAAATAATGCATGTGGATCTAAATCGATATTAAGTGTTTTCTTGACGTATTGTGCCAATTTCACTTTGTTATCGTATTTGATATCTGCAACTGCACGCTTAAATTCGCTTTCATTAGCAAATGCTTTGAGTTTTTCAATTTGGCTCAAATCACAGCGCCATTCGTTGCCAATATATTGATCAAACAATGCTGCTAATTTAGGGTTTGCTACAGCAAGCCAACGACGAGGTGTAATACCATTCGTAACGTTAGTAAAACGTTCCGGATAAATGCGGGCAAAGTCAGCAAAGGTTGAAGTCACCATAAGATCTGAGTGAATTGCTGCAACCCCATTTACTTTATGAGAACCCACAACAGATAACCAGCCCATACGCACTTTACGTTGATGCCCTTCCTCAATGAGAGATACGCGACGGATAAATTCCATATCGGTAGTCACGTAGGTTTTAACATACTCAAGGAAATGGTCATTGATTTCAAAAATCATCTGTAAATGACGAGGTAAGATTTTCGCCATCATTTCTACAGGCCAGGTTTCCAATGCTTCTGACATTAAAGTATGGCAGGTATAAGAGAAAATACGACGAGTTACATCCCAAGCGTTTTGCCATGAATAACCGTGTAAGTCGATTAAAATACGCATCAATTCAGGGATAGCTAATGTTGGGTGGGTATCATTCAAATGAATCGCCACTTTATCTGCAAGATTATCTAACGTACCGTGTGTTCTGAAATGACGGCGTAGGATATCCTGTAAAGAGGCTGACACTAAGAAATATTCTTGACGTAAACGTAACTCACGACCATTCCATGTGGAATCATCCGGATACAGTACGCGAGAAAGGTTTTGGTTAGCTGAACGGGTGGCTACCGCTGCTAAGTGATCACCACGGTTGAATTCTTCTAAATTAAAGGTTTCTCCACCATGTGCTGACCATAAACGTAACGTTGATGCCGAATTATTTTTATAACCAGGAACCATTTGGTCATATGCAAGTGCAGTTACTTTTTCAGCCGGCTTCCAAATACATTTTTTACCTTCAAAATAAATATGCCCACCAAAATCGATGCTAAAACGTTTTGACGGACGTATAAATTCCCAAGGAGCACCTTTTTCTAACCAATCATCCGGACGTTCAACCTGCTGACCATTTTCAATTTTTTGACGGAACATACCGTATTCATAACGAATACCGTAGCCCATTGCAGGAATAGCCAATGTTGCAAGGGAATCCATAAAACAGGCTGCAAGACGGCCTAAACCACCATTACCTAAACCAGGATCCACTTCTTTTTCGATAATCTCTTCCAAATCAACGTTTAATTCGGCTAAAGCAGCTTGGGTTGTAGTATAAATATCCTCGGCAATCATCGCATTGGAAAGCGTACGACCGATTAAAAATTCCATAGAAAGATAATAAACCCGACGAGTTTCTTCCGCACGGGATTGACGAGCGGTGGTAATCCACCCTTCTGTCACCAAGTCGCGTACCGCATAAAGCGTTGCATTTAGCCAATCACGTTGACTAGCCTCTTTCGGGGAACGACCAATTAAGAAAATTAATTTATAAACGATAGCTTTTTTCACACCTTCAACATCAACTTCTGGTCGATGGTAAAGAAATGGTGAATCAAAGTTGTCCATAATCATAGAAAGTAAAACCTCAAATAAAAAAAACGCGCAAATGTTAGCCTGTTTTATCAAAAAAACAACAAAAATCCCTCCTCAAAGCGATTTATTTTTGAGGAGGGAAGTCAATCCATTGAATTTATTGGCCTAAAATACCTTGATAAAGCCGCTCATATTGAGCTGCCGCATTTTTCCAGCTAAAGTCCTGTGCCATTGCATCATTGCGAACCATCGCCCAAACACGCGGTTTTTGCCAAAGTGCAAAAGCATGTTTTAAAGTAGCACGCAATTCATCAGCTGTCGGTTCTTGGAAAGTAAAGCCGCTAGCCAAATGAGCTTTTATCGTCTCACTAGTACTGTTAGTGACCGTATCGGCCAAACCACCCGTAGCTCTTACCAATGGCAGAGTACCGTATTTCAAACCATACAGCTGGGTCAAGCCGCAAGGTTCAAAGCGACTTGGTACTAAAATCGCATCTCCACCGGCAAGCATTAAGTGTGAGAGAGCTTCATCATAACCGATTTTTACCGCAATATTTTGCGGATAACGCTCAGCTAATTGACAAATGCCCTCTTCCAAATACGATGCTCCAGAACCAAGAATCGCCAACTGGCCGCCCTGTTTAACGATTTCATCAGCACTTTCAATTAGTAAATCAACCCCTTTTTGCTCGGTTAAACGAGTAACCATGACAAACAACAATGCGTCTGGTTGTTGTGGCAAATTGAAATAAGCCTGTAATTCTGCTTTATTTTTCTTTTTACCGGCAACCGCTTTTGGTTTGTAATGATGATTAATATACTGATCACAGGTTGGATTCCAAATTTGTTCATCCACCCCATTAAGGATACCAACCAAGCGCCCGCTTTCACTTAGGTCAGTCAGTAAGCCCTGTAAACCATAAGCAAATTCAGGAGTAGTAATTTCCTTCGCATAAGTCGGGCTTACCGCTGTAACTACATCTGAATAATAAAGCCCTGCCTTCAAGTAGGAAATCTGGCCAAATAACTCCAAGCCCTCAACATGGAACATCGAGTATGGCAAGCCTATTTCTGCTAAATGGCGATAATGGAACTGGCCTTGATAGGCTAAATTGTGAATGGTAAACACCGACTTGGCTGGACGTCCTTTATAAAATAAATAAGCCGCAGTAAGGCCAGCATGCCAATCATGGGCATGTACCACTTCCGCTCGCCACCAGCTATCCAGACCATCGGCTAATTCAGCACCGACCCACCCCAACAAGGCAAAACGTTTATAATTGTCGGCGTAATCGTTGTAATTGGCATCGTGATACGGATTACCTTCACGTTGATATAAATGCGGAGCCTCAATCACATAAATACCAAGACCTTGGTATTCACCGTAACGCAACACAATGTGGCCGGCAAAATTGTGAAACTCTGTCACTACTTGAGTTTCGCCAAGCCCAGCAACAATTTGTGGGTAACCCGGTAACAAAATGCGGGTATCCATGCCGATATCTTTTTGAGCAAATGGCAATGCCCCTAACACATCGGCCAAGCCCCCCGTTTTTAATAATGGATATAACTCCGAGCAAACATGTAATACTTTCAAAATAATTTCCTTGTTTAATTAGTTTTTAAATCAACTATAACAAAATCAATAAGTTAGCATTCATTTTAGAGAAAACGCCGCGAAACGACACGGCGTTTTAAGCTCAATTAATCTAAATGCTCATCACTAAAGACTTCTTCACCCTGTAACTTTCTCAACATAGTTTGTGTAACTAACACCACTTTACCTGTAGAACTGAGTCGGAAACGTTTACTATCAAGTGCTTTATCTACACCGATTTCCATGCCATCTGGAATAATACAATGACGATCGATAATACAATCTTTCAATGTACAATTTTTGCCGATTTGTACTTGTGGTAAGACTACGCAGTGATCAACAGAAGATCCTTCATTGATTTTGATGCGATCAAATAACACCGAATTACTAATGGATGCATCAGTAATTACGCAACCGCCACCAATCAGAGAATTATCCACAGGTTTCACATTGGCGTTTTTATAGAAGAATTTGGATGGATAAGCCTGTACCGGGTTACCGCGGATTGGCCAATTTTGGTCATAAATATCCAATTGTGGATTTTCTGAGACCAAGTCAATATTGGATTGCCAGAAGCTGTCAAGTGTCCCCACATCACGCCAGTAAATTTCCCCTTCAGTATTACGTCCCATGCAAGAACGGCTGAACGGATGAGCGTAAAGCACTTCTTCTTGTAAACATTTTGGTAATACGTCTTTACCAAAATCGTGAGATGTACAAGGAGTGTTCACTTCTTTATCTAACATATTGTAGAGATAATCAGCATCAAATACATAAATCCCCATGGATGCCAAGGAAATGTCCGGTTTACCAACCATTGCCGGTGGATCTTTCGGTTTTTCAACGAAAGCTTTTACCTTAAGATTTTCATTTACCGCCATTACACCAAATTCACTCGCTTCAGAACGAGGAACTTCAATACAACCAACGGTACATTTCGCACCGCTTTTTACGTGATCCATCAACATCACGCTGTAATCTTGTTTATAGATATGGTCACCAGCAAGAATCAAAATATATTTCGGACGGTAGTGGTTACGAATAATTGCCATATTTTGATACACCGCATCAGCTGTACCGCGATACCAAGTGGAATTATCAATTTGCTGACGAGCCGGCAACATATCCACAAATTCGCCGCGCTCTTGTGGTAAAAATGACCAACCGGTCTGCAAATGACGTAACAAGGAGTGAGCCGCATATTGGGTGACGACACCAATACGATTAAGACCTGAGTTAATACAGTTGGAAAGAGCAAAATCAATAATGCGACGATTACCGCCGAAATATAACGCCGGTTTGGCTCGTTTATCGGTTAACTCATGTAAACGGGAACCCCGACCACCGGCTAAAATCAGTACTAAAGTATCTTTAACCAATTCATATTTATTTAGATCATTTTTCATAACAAACTCCATAGTTTTAATCCTTTATATGTTCCAACACTTCAAATGCCATACCACTCACGTCACATTGTTGAAGCATTACATTTGCATCACCATCAATCTTTTGCCACTGCCCGGTTGGCAAATGAAAAGATTGTGGCTCGGTTTTCGCATTAACTAAGAAAAGATACTGTCCGTCCAACATCACTTGTAACGCCTTGCTTTTCCGATTATGCCAATCGTCGAGGGTCATGGGGTTGCCCCCACAATTCAGCCACGCGACATTTTCATCCGACCACCAAATTTCCCGCTGCAAACTTTGAATTTTTTTCCGTAATGCAATAGTTCGCTTGGTAAAGTCAAATAAGGTGTGGTTAAAATCATCCCATTTTAACCAGGTTATTTCGTTATCTTGGCAATATGCATTGTTATTGCCATACTGGCTGTTGCCGAATTCATCGCCGGCAAGTAGCATCGGCACACCATTGGCCAATAATAAAGAGGCTAATAATCCTTTTGCTGATAAAATGCGGCTATTCTCAACCTCGCCTTGCCATTTATCGGCTAAATCCAGTTGAGTACCTTCAATTCCATGGTTGTAGCTATAATTTTCGTTGCGACCATCACGATTCTCTTCGCCATTCGCTTCATTATGTTTATGGTTATAGCTGACCAAATCCCGCAACGTAAAACCATCATGAGCGGTAATAAAATTTAAGCTGCCGTATGGTAATCGCCCTTCGCGATTAAAAATATCGCTGGAGCCCGCAAAACGCTCAGCAAACGCACCTGCTTCACCACTTTTCCATAACCAAAAACGGCACATATCATCCCGAAAACGATCATTCCATTGTGAAAAATAGGCCGGGAAACGTCCCACTTGATAACCGTAATGTCCAATATCCCAAGGTTCGGCTATTAATTTAATATTTTGTAAGATTTCGTCCTGTTCCATTTCGGCAAACAATTTGGCATTTGGATTGAAATCCGGTGTTTCACGTCCAAGTACGGTCGCTAAATCAAAACGAAAACCGTCCACGTGACACTCTGTTACCCAGTAACGCAAACAATCCAACAACCATTTACGGGTCACATCATTGGCAAGATTGAGCATATTGCCGCACCCCGTCCAATTGATGTAATCGCCCTGCTCGTTTTGCCAATAATAGGTTTTATCATCAATACCGCGCTGACTAAATGCTGGGAACGCTTTTTCCGATTCTGCCGTGTGGTTAAACACCACGTCTAAAATCACCTCGATGCCCGCTTGGTGCAAAGCCTTTACCATGTTCTTAAACTCATGTAATGGCTGTTTTGAATCAGCAGCGTAACTCGGTTCTAGAGCAAACATAGCTAATGGGTTATATCCCCAATAATTACGTAGCCCTTTTTCCTGTAAATGTGGTTCATCAATAAAGAAATTCACCGGTAATAATTCAAGGCTGGTAACGCCCAAGGCCTTAAAGTAAGCAATATTTTCTGGGTGTGCTAAGGCAGCATAACTACCACGAATGTCTACAGGAATACGTGAATTGAGTTGACTGAAACCTTTAATATTCAATTCATACACAATAGTTTGTGCCCAAGGAATAGAAGGTTTGCAATCTCCTGTCCAATCAAAGGTCTCATCAATAATACGGCCCTTAGGAGCAACTGCCGCATTATCCCGTTCGTCAGATAGTAAGAAAATTGAGCGAGCCTCCGGTGAGCTTAAGTCCGGCTTATGGCTAACGGCTTTAGCATAAGGATCAAGCATTAACTTTTGCGGATTTGCTAACGTACCATCATTTTTACCAGTGATTCGAAAAGCATACTCATCATTTAACTCCACGCCTTCCATCGCTAAATGCCAAATATCATTGCTTTGACTCATCGCAAAACGGCTTTCTTTGCCATCACGAAATAGGCAAAGCTCAACGGCATTTGCAGCTGTCGAAAACAGCGCAAAATTCGAAATTTGTCGACCATTTACCTGAGTCTGCGAATAACCCATTGGTGAAGGTTTGCCATTGTTATAAATACTAAACATCGTTTCTTCGTTATTATGCTTTTATTACTATTGGTTACTTTGCCCTGATAGCAAACGCCCCTGCATTTTTCAAAATTTTTGCTAAAAACACCTCTAACTAATTGATTTTATTAGAGGTGTTTAAAAAAACAAATTACCCGTTATATTTCAAATAGATAGTTGCTAATGGCGGAATGGTTACACTAATCGAATTTTCCCGACCGTGGCTGGCAATCTCTTCACTTTCAACCAATCCGAAATTTCCCAAGTTTGAACCTTGATAATACATAGAGTCCGTATTCAAAATTTCTTCGTATTTACCGGCTGTATTCACTCCAATGCGATAACCATCGCGTGGCACTGGGGTGAAGTTACTGATCACAATAATGCGTTCACCATCACTACTCTTACGTTCAAAAGCAAAGACTGAATTTTCTGCATCATCTACGACCAACCAATTAAATCCTTCCGGTTCACCATCTAATTCAAAGAGCGGTGCATGTTTTTGATAAATGCCATTCAGATCTTTTACCAATTGCAATACGCCTTTATGCCATGGGCCGCCTTGATTTTCATCAAGTAAGAACCAATCCAGACTTTCTTGATAATTCCACTCACGGCCTTGGGCAAATTCGTTACCCATGAATAATAATTTCTTGCCTGGATAACCCCACATATAGCCGTAGTAAGCCCGTAAGTTAGCAAATTTTTGCCACGCATCCCCCGGCATCTTGCCTAATAGAGAACACTTGCCATGTACCACTTCATCATGAGAAAGCGGTAATACGAAATTTTCGCTATATTGGTAAATCATCCCGAAGGTCATTTTGTCGTGATGATAACGACGATAAACAGGATCAAGCTGCATATAGCTTAAAGTATCGTTCATCCAGCCCATATTCCATTTGAAATTAAATCCAAGGCCACCGTTTTCCATCGGATGAGTCACCCCTCCAAAGGATGTGGATTCTTCCGCAATGGAAATCGCACCGGTCATTTCAGAATGGATTTTCCAGTTGGTATGTTTTAAAAATTCAATGGCTTCTAAGTTTTCACGACCGCCATATTGATTTGGGATCCATTGCCCTTCAGCACGACTGTAGTCACGATAAATCATCGAAGCTACCGCATCCACACGAATACCATCGATACCAAAGCGTTCAAGCCAATACAGCGCATTACTGGATAAGAAGTTCTTCACTTCATTACGACCATAGTTATAAATTAAGGTATTCCAGTCTTGGTGATAACCTTCACGTGGATCTGCGTGCTCATATAAGGCTGTACCATCAAAGGCAACCAAACCATGTGTATCACTTGGGAAATGTCCCGGCACCCAGTCTAAAATTACATTAATGCCTGCTTTATGGGCTTTTTCGACTAAACGTTTAAAAGCTTCCGGCGTACCAAAACGGCTGGTTGGTGAATACAGGCCAATCGGTTGATAACCCCAAGAACCATCAAAAGGAAATTCGGATAGCGGTAAAAATTCAATATGGGTAAAGCCCATATGTTTTACATAAGGAATAAGTTCATCGGCAATTTGATCGTAATCAAGCCAGAAATTATTTTCTAAATTACGGCGCCATGAGCCCAAATGCACTTCGTAAATAGAAATTGGTTGGTTGCGTTGGTTCGCTTTACGACGTTCCTCTGTCATTTCTACTACATCTGGCAACATACTAATTTCTGATGCGGTATCCGGACGTAATTGCGAACTGAAAGCATAAGGGTCAGCTTTTAAACGAAGATTGCCGTAGCAATCAATTAATTCAAATTTGTAGCGTTGGCCAAGGCTAGCTTTTGGTAAGAATAATTCCCACACACCACTTGCAGGATGGAAACGCATTGGATGACGACGACCATCCCAATAGTTGAAATCGCCCACCAAAGAAACCCGTTTAGCATTAGGTGCCCATACACGGAAATTTACGCCCGGTACACCGTCACATTCAATAAAATGAGCTCCCAATATTTCATAAGGGCGTAATAGAGAACCTTCCGCTAATAGCCATTGATCCAAGTCGTTAATCATTGGATGGAAACGATACGGATCTTCAATGATTTGAGCTTCCGCTCCCCAATACACTTTCAATTGATAGGCAAAGAAATGATGAATCTCCGGGACAACGGCAGCAAAAAAACCACGGTCATCTGCTTTCTCTAAGACAACCACCAAGGATTGACTTTCTTTATCAATTACCTCAACTTTATCAGCATCCGGCAATAACGCTCGAATCTCAATACCATTGTGAGTTTCATGCATACCTAACACGGCAAAAGGATCTGCTTGTTTGCCATCAAAAAATGAATTGATTACCGATTGGGCCACTAATTTCGTCATTACATGCTCCTTTATGCTTTACGAGCTTGATTAATTTGGGCGAAAAACGTTATTAAGTTTTCGTCATTAAAAATAAACTCTAAGGATTGTTTGATTTTCTTTTGCCAGTTTGGATATTCGGTTGAAGTTCCAGGCAAATTAAATGAAATTTCTTGAGCGGTTAAATTCTCTAATTGAATACCAATTAAGGCACTCTGACTGTTTGCCAAATAACGATGAATTTGGCGATTAAGATTATCGTGCATAGCCATAGTTAAGGCATCGCCTTGATAATCCGGCGGCAAATAGCCATCACGATGTAAGCTATCAAGCAAGGCTTGCTTATCGATAACCCGTTGTTCATATTTTTGTGCTAGCACATCGCCTTTTAAAATATTGAGTTCGTCAAACAATGCTAAATCACGACAATGCCAGAAACTTTGCAAGGAAGGCACATCGTGTGTACCAATGGTAGCAAAGGCATTACGCGGAAATTCGTTTACATACGGATATTGGCGATTGCGTTGAGCAAAATACAATACAAAATACGAGAAAATGCGAAACTCGTTCAGTTTCCAGCGAACTTCATCCGCTACCGTACCTAAATCTTCTCCGATGATCAGGCATTGATTACGTTGACTTTCAATCGCTAAAATAGCCATTAACTCATTGAACGGATAATGCACATAAACACCATCTGCCGCCGTTTTTCCTTCCGGAATTAACCATAAGCGGAATAATCCCATCACATGATCAATACGCAATACGCCAAAATGCCGCATATTCGCACGAAGCATAGCAACTACAGCTGCAAAGCCTATCGCTTTTAATTGGCTTGGATTATAAGGTGGTAAATTCCAGTTTTGTCCAACAGGGCCGAGCGGATCAGGCGGAGCACCAACAGATGCATTCACACAATAAAGTGATGGTTGCGACCATACATCCACACTACCGCGCGAACTATTCACTGCTAAATCACCGTAAATCCCCAAACGCATTCCCACTTTTTGGCAAAGAAGTTTCAGTTCATTCAGTTGCTGTTCGGTTAACCATTGCAACCATGCGAAAAAGTCAATTTCCGCTTTATATTGTTTAATTAATGCTTTACGTTTCTTTTCAGTGAGATGTTGCCATTCTTCACGCCAACCTAACCAGCCAATAGTATTTTCACTCGCTTGTTGATCGGCATGTTCAATTTTATCTAAAACATTAAACAGTCCTTGTAAAACCAATGCTTCTCCCTGTTCTTTCTGATAGGCGGAAAAAGCATCACGACGCTTGACGATTGCTGCAGATTTACTACGTTGGCTAAAGGCAAAGAGCTGTTCAAGAGCGTTTAACTTCAATGCGGTTACAGCACTATAATTAACGGCATCCTGCTCACGTAAAGCTTGGATTTGATTAGCAATATCGCTAGATTTAAACCAATTTTGTACGGATCTCGCCAATTTAAATTCTGGTAATGCTGTAATATCAAGATAAATGAAATTCAACCAACGACGTGAAGAAGAACTATAAGGACTCGCCCATTCAGGCACGGACGGATAAAGTAAATGTAATGGGTTAATCCCAACGAAGTCGGCTCCTTGCGCAGCACTTTGCTCAATCAAATAAGCTAAATCAGCAAAATCACCAATTCCCCAATTATGCTGAGAACGTAAGCTATAAAGCTGAACATTAATACCCCAAGCTTTTTGTTGTTCTAAGAAAGAGGGTTGATATGCTGTTCTTGGCGCAATTAAAAGTTGAACAGCAAAAACTTGCTGAGCGGCAAAAACTTCTAAACGATAATAGCCAAAAGACAAGGCAGGCAAGGAAAGGAAAACTGAAAACGGGATTGTATCTTCAAACAGAACTTGATTTTGCTCATTGAGCAATTGATAACGCAGAGAAGCATTAGGCGAAAGAGAAAGCTGGGTCAAATCATATTGAATTGGCTCGTTCTCAAACGCGCTCACTACATCATGGAACACCTGTTCTTGCCCGGTATTCGGTGGAAATTGTAATTGCTCGATAAAATAATCAATGGTTGTTGGCGATGCATAAATTAAATGCCCGTCAATATCATAATGGGAAAGAGAAATGCCAAGTTGTTCAGCGGATTGTTTCTGGGATGAGGACATTTGCATACGACTAACTTTTGGTACTACTTGTTAGGTAGTATATATAATCTAATAAAAAACTCGACTGATAGAACATAAAACTGTGATACAGATCATATTTAAATCGAGAAAAAAACAGACATCAGAGCTGATAAGCGCATTTTCCCGACAAAATCAGCTTTAAACCTTAAAAAACCAAAATATTTAAGGCAAAAAAAGTGCCACATTGATGTGGCACTACTCGGAAAGCAAAATAGATGTCGGCTATTTGGTATAGCACTTGTTTTTTGTGTGCGCAAGGATACGTAGGTAAGCCTTTTGATGCAAACGGATATTGTTAAATTTGTGAACTAAGTCACGATTTTTATTCACTTTTTTCTTTCGGCCAATAAAAAAGGAGCCCTTAGGCTCCTTATATTTTTAGGTTAAATTAGCCATTGATGAATTTTTCACCGAGTTCAATATCTGCGCGCAAAGTTGGCAACATAGATTCTAATGCTTGTTGTTCAAAAGCACTTAATGGGCCAATTGGTAAAATTTCTTCCACGCCATTTTTACCTAAACGCACCGGTTGAGAGAAGAAACGTGCATATTTACCATCACCTTCCACATAAGTACATTCCACTACAGTTTCACCACTCAAACCTTTCACTAATGAACGGGCAAAACGTGCTGCGGCTTGAGCCATGGAAAGTGTAGCTGAACCGCCACCGGCTTTCGCATTCACAACTTCGGTACCCGCATTTTGAATACGTTTAGTTAATGGTTCAATTTCACTATCTTGCCATTCCACGTATTGAACTTGAGATAACAAAGGTAAAATAGTTACACCTGAATGGCCACCAATTACCGGCACACTGGTGCGAGATACATTAAGATGTTTAAGTTCAGAGACAAAAGTTTCGGAGCGTAACACATCTAAGGTAGTTACCCCGAATAATTTACGTTTATCGTATACACCAGCTTTTTTCAACACTTCTGCCGCAATCGCAACCGTGGTATTTACTGGGTTAGTAATAATACCAACACAGGCATTCGGACAAATCGCCGCAACTTTTTCAATTAGCCCTTTCACAATACCGGCATTAATATTGAATAAATCAGAACGATCCATGCCCGGTTTACGTGCTACACCGGCTGAAATAAGAACCACATCGGCACCGCTTAATGCTTCACTCGGATCTTCTCCGGCAAAACCTTTTACTCTCACCGCGGTTGGAATATGGCTGACATCCACAGCCACGCCCGGGGTTACCGGTGCGATATCATATAAAGCCAATTCACTTTCGGCCGGCAATTGTAATTTCAACAATAATGCTAATGCTTGGCCGATACCGCCCGCAGCGCCTAATACTGCAACTTTCATAGAGTTCTCCTTATAGTTGAACAGTGGATTTAACTAATTCGAATGAGGTAAATTCTAGATTTTTAACAAAGAAATTACAAACACAGAACATCAATAATGAGATCTAGCTCAAATTTTTCGTATTTTTAGTAAAATCAATCGCTAAGGATTGCATTTTTATGCAAATCTATGCAGAATTTACGCAATTTATCCCTATAGGAATCGCCATGACAGAACAACTCAACAAAGCCTTCAAAGCCCTCTTGGCAGAGGAGCGATTTGCCTCACAAACGGAAATCGTTGAAGCCCTAAAAGCCCAAGGATTTGCCAATATTAACCAATCCAAAGTTTCCCGTATGCTAAACAAATTTGGCGCGGTACGAACCCGTAATACCAAGATGGAAATGGTTTATCGACTCCCAGCTGAATTAAGCGTCCCTGCCACTAGCAGCCCGCTGAAAAACTTGGTAACGGATATCGATCATAATGCAATGTTGATTGTGATAAAAACCACCCCAGGAGCAGCCCAGTTGATCGCCCGACTACTCGACTCTATCGGCAAACCGCAAGGCATTCTCGGTACAATTGCCGGCGATGACACTATTTTTGTTACACCGACCAGCGAAACCTCGATCGATGTGCTAATGGCTCAAATCCAAAGCCTTTTTGCAAGCAACCTCTAATGAAGATTCTTCTCACCGGCGGAACCGGCTTAATTGGCCGCGCATTGACCGAAAAACTCTTGGATAGAAACGATAATGTGACTATCCTTTCCCGCCAAGAGCATAAGAATAAAAAGGAATTAACCTTTGTGACAAGGTTAACTGATAATACCCGCTTTGATGCTATCGTTAATCTTGCCGGTGAACCAATTTTTGCCCATCGCTGGACTGTTCAACAAAAACAACGCATTTGCAATTCCCGCCTTGAACTTACCCGACATTTAGTAGAATTCATCAATCAAAGCTCAACACCACCACGCCTAATTTCAGGTTCAGCCTGTGGTTTTTATGGTGATCGCAAGGATTTATTACTCACTGAACAAAGTTCGCCCGCCGATACCTTCACCGGACGCTTATGCCAAGAGTGGGAAAAAACGGCACAACAGGCCAAAAGCTCGGTGGCCTTACTACGTACCGGCATAGTACTTTCGCCACAAGGCGGAGCATTAGCCGCCATGTTACCCTTTTATCGTTGCGCCTTGGGCGGTACAGTAGGCGGTGGACAGCAATATTGGAGTTGGATTGCCTTAGAAGATATGGTTAACGGCATTTTATTTCTGTTGGATAATCCGCACCTACAAGGGGCTTTTAATTTCACAGCACCCACTCCGATACGCAACCAAGAATTCAATCGTCAATTAGCCGCCCAACTCCACCGCCCCGCCATATTGCCTGCACCAGCTGTTGCGCTACGTTTAGCATTTGGCGAACGTGCCACAATTCTCTTAGATAGCCAACGTGCCATCCCACAACGCCTATTGGAGGCAGGTTTCCAATTCCGCTTCAGTCAACTGGCTGATTACCTCAGCTACGAGCTGGCTTAAAACGCCCCCATGGTTTTCAGAGTTTTTCCGAAAATAACACCTAACCCATTGATTTTATTAGCATTGATTAAAAAACAAATTATCCCAGCCATTTCATCGCTGTGAAATAAAAAAATCGCTGTCTCCTAATGGTCACAGCGATTTTTTCGTTTGGATAAGCTAAAGCATCTGCAGAAACTCACCAACGGTATGGAAAGAGCCAAATACCAACACCTTATCCTGCGGCGTTGCTTGGGCGATTGCTCGTTCAACACCTTCAGCAACACTATCAGCTAATTGTGACTTAGCATTCGGTTGAGTCGAGTACAATTTTGCTTGTAGCTCATCGGCTGTTTGTCCGCGAGGTCCTTGCAAGGTCACGCAAATCCATTGCTCGATTAATCCCTGAAGACGGGTAAATACCGCTTCTGCATCCTTATCTTTGAGCATGCCACAAACCGCAATAATTTTTCCTTGGTCTTTTAATCCGGCTAATTTTTCGGCTAAAAAACCTGCCGCATGCGGATTATGTCCCACATCTAAAATTAATTCAGGTAAGGATGCTAAGGCACAGCCTAAATTGACACTCAGGCGGTGTCGTTGAGCATCATTTAAGGATTGAAAACGTCCGGTCAATTCCACATCCTGCAACGATTTTCGAATATTCTGCGAAGTAATAGCAAAAGGTAATTGGTGCACTACCGCTAAGACTGTTGCGGCATTTGCCAGTGGAATACGACACAGTGGTAAATTCTCCCATTGGATATCGGCACAATGCCATGACCAGCTTTCCTGCCCAGACTCAAACATCCAATCTTTACCACGACGAAATACCATACATTGCAACTGCTCAGCCTGAGCTAACATGGATTGCGGCACATCAGGTTCACCAATCACCACAGGTTTTCCGGCACGGAAAATGCCGGCTTTTTCAAAGGCGATTTGCTCACGGCTATCACCTAAGAAATCGGTGTGATCGATATCAATGCTGGTAATCACAGCAATATCGCTATCCACGATATTGGTGGCATCCAAACGACCGCCTAATCCGACTTCTAAAATTACCACATCCAATTTGGCCTGCTTAAACAAATGTAATGCCGATAACGTACTAAACTCAAAATAGCTTAGGGATTCGCTTCGAGTATTTTCAATAAATGCAAAAGAGGCACAATGGGCGGCATCGGGTAATTCTTCCCCTTGAACACGCACGCGCTCGTTATAACGTAACAAATGCGGTGAGGAATATACGCCAACCCGCAATCCATGATTGATTAACAGGGTTTCTAATAGACGGCAAGTGGTACCTTTACCATTCGTTCCCCCCACAGTAATCACAAAAGGCGCAGGTGTGCGTAAATCCAATTCATCAGCAACCCGACGAATTCGTTCTAAGCCAAGATCAATTACTTTGCTATGGCTATTTTCTAAATAATAAAGCCACTCGGCGAGTGGCGAAGTGGCTTTTAATTGCGTGTTTCGTTTAAACATGTTCAACAATTTCGGCTTCTTTAAAAGGAGACGGTTGATTGGTCATTTTACTTAATAAATCGGCCAAGGTACGGCGCATCTCACCACGTTTGACGATCATGTCAATCGCACCTTTTTCCAATAGGAATTCACTACGTTGGAAACCTTCCGGTAATTTTTCCCGTACGGTTTGTTCAATAACCCGTGGGCCGGCAAAACCAATTAAGGCTTTTGGTTCGGCAATATTCACATCACCCAACATAGCAAAACTGGCTGACACACCGCCTAAGGTTGGATCGGTTAGTACAGAAATAAAAGGCACACCTTGTTCACGCATTTTTGCCAATACCGCGCTGGTTTTAGCCATTTGCATGAGAGAGAATAACGCTTCTTGCATACGCGCACCGCCACTAGCAGAAAAACACACAAACGGACAATTTAATTCCATCGCTTTTTCTGCCGCTCTCACAAACTTAGCACCAACTACCGAGCCCATTGAACCGCCCATAAAGGCAAAGTTTGATGCAGCAACAACAACCGGCATGTTGTAAAGTGTACCTTGCATAGTAATCAAAGCATCATTTTCACCAGTATCTTTTTGTGCGGCAGAAAGACGATCCTTATATTTTTTCAAATCTCTAAATTTAAGAATATCTTTCGGTTCAAGATCCGCCGACAACTCATGGCTTGAGCCTTCGTCCAATAGAGATAAAAGACGTTCGCGCGCATCGATTCGCATATGATGGCCACATTTCGGGCAAACATAAAGATTGCGTTTGACTTCTTCACCGTATAACACTTGTTCGCAAGAAGTACATTTGGTCCACACACCTTCCGGCACGTTAGCTTTACGTGAGGAAGAGGAAGTGCCCTTGCTAAAAATTCGATCAATCCAGCTCATTTGTTACCTTTTTTGACTGACTAAAAAATTCCGCGTATTTAAGCACATTTCAGGTGCTTTTTCTAGTCGGATAAGAACAACGGACCTAGCGGAGTTTGGGGAATCGCAAAGCGTGCCGGATACCCCACTTGCACCAAATAAAGTCCATACGGTTTTGCGGTAGGGGCCGCTAGACGGCGATCTTTTTGCGCCAATAATTCACCAATCCAGGCTACTGGCTGATGTCCAGCACCGACTTCCAACAAACTACCGACAATATTGCGCACCATATGGTGCACAAAGGCATTCGCCTGAATATCTACTACCACATAACGCCCATAACGACTGACTGTTAAATGATGTACGTTACGCCAAGGCGAGCGGGATTGGCATTGCGCAGCACGAAAACTGGAAAAATCATTTTCTCCCAATAACAACTGCCCCGCGGCATGCATTTTTTGCTCATCTAAATCCCAATGGCAATGGGTGACCCCCGCTGGTAAAATGGCAGGACGCAATTTATCGCAATATAAAATATAGCGGTAACGGCGAAATTCAGCGGAAAAACGGGCATGAAAATCCTCATCAACCTGCTTCGCCCAACGTACTGCTATATCATCGGGTAAATTTGCATTGGTACCAAAAGCCCAAGCCTTTTCTGGTCGTAACACATCGGTTTCAAAATGCACGACCTGACCGGTTCCATGCACGCCGCTATCGGTACGACCGGCACAAAACACCTCAATCGATTGATTAGCGATCGTGGAAAGTGCCTTTTCCAATGCCCCTTGCACCGAAGGTGCACTCTCCTGCCGTTGCCAACCATAATAGGCCGCACCGTTATATTCCACACCGAGGGCTATTTTCATGATTTTCTGCTCCGAATAAACATTTTTAGATCAACTATAATAAAATCAATGACTTAGAATCAATTTTAGATAAAACTTCCAAAAACGGCATGGCGTTTCTAAATGCCCTTTAATGATAAAACCCATTAATTCGGGCTTTTAAAAACCCTACTCAATTAAGCCCTTTGAAGAACCATACTTAAGTGCCTAAAACTAGCTGTTTATCCTAACATAATCAATAACTTGCTGCGATTTATTTTAATTTTAACGTCTTACTATGGCTATTTTATATTAGGCTAGTGAATGAAATATGCTATGATTCGGCCGCTGATTGATTCGGCTTGCCAGCAATCCTATTGGTATATTTCATGATGCCTTGGAATGATGAATGCGTGCTTTTAAACCTAGCCGAATATTGGGAACCACAATCAACCAAAATTAACTCAGCACCGCCTTTGGCGGTTTTTTATTTTTATTAAAAATACCCAAAAAAGAAGGAAAAAATGAAAAAATCAATCATGCATATTGCAATTGCAGCTGCTATTGCTTCATCACTATCAGCCTGTTCTCCATTCTCCGTTGACGAGGGAGAAATCGGATTAATCACCCGTTACGGTGAAATCCAAGAAACCAAATCCGCCGGTTTGCATTGGCGAAGCTGGCTTGAAGATGATGTAGTGTTCAGCACGCGTGAACAAAAAGTGACTATCGGAAGATTTGATGATTTTGGTGATGTCACCTCCGGTGTTGCCGCTTATACCCGCGATACCCAAACTGTCACTACGGCATTAACTATTACATTTAAATTAACCGATCCGGTGGCGGTGTATAAAAACTACCGCAACACAGAAAATATGATCAACCAACTGCTTGAACCTCGTAGCCGTCAAGCATTAGAGATCGTTTTCTCCCGCTATTCTGCGCAGTTGGCATTAGAAAATCGGGCACAATTAACCAACGATATTACGGCGCAAATTCGTGAGGCGGTACAAGGCTATCCACTTGAAATTACCTCCGTACAAAGCGTGATTAATTTCAACAAAGAATATGAAAGACGCGTGGAAGAAAGTGTTCAAAAGAACGTGGCAATCCAAACCGAAGAGCGTAATTTAATTATCCAACAGAAGAAAGCCGAGATTGCCCGTGTTGATGCGCAAGCAAAAGCCGATGCGGAAATTATCCAAGCAAAAGCTGACGCAGAAAAAGTTCGCTTAGCCGGTGAAGCCGAAGCGGCAGCCATTCGCGCTAAAGCTGAAGCATTAAAAGAAAACCGCCAATTGGTAGAATTAACTGCAGCCGAAAAATGGAATGGCGTACTACCAACAACCATGACGCCAAATGGAACCGTACCATTTATTAAACTAAATCAATAACATGAGCATTAGCGAAGTTAATGCAATTTAAGGCGGGATGGCATTGACTATCCTTTTACTAGATTTCAATTAGATAAAATGGAGTAACTGAATGTTTATCTTAGGTGTAATTTCCGGCATTACAATTGCCTTTGCCGTGCAAGCATTTTTTCGCCAATACAAATTGATTGAACGGAATAAAGAAGATCAATAACGAAAAAACCGTCCTAATGGACGGTTTTTTTATGCGCAAAATATGACTATTGATGACTTTAGTGTACTTTGAAATCCGCCCTTCTTCCCCATTATTCAGCACGGATAGCGGCTTTAATTCGGACAAGCCTAACAAGACTTCAATTTAAAATATCATCAAATAAAAAAGTCCCGTCAACAAATCGACGGGACTTTTCATGTCACAACAGGTTCCGAAACGTTTTTAAACTCATTGAGTTTATTAAGCTTTAAACCTAAAAATAAGAAAAGGTTTCGGAATTAAAATTGACTTTAGATAGCGTAAATACTGGATTATGCGCGTTTGAAGTCAATGTGAACCAATTTTGGTTTGAACGGGTGACGTTGCATCGCTTGCACTTTTACAGCCACTTCTTTGCCTTCGATCACAAGGGTGATTACATCGGAATAGAAGCTGTCGTGAACTTGCGCGTTGTTTACTTCGTCATGGTTTAAGATAACGGAAACAGGCGCTTCGCTGCCACCATAAACGATTGCAGGGATTTGACCATTGTGACGCAGGCGGCGGCTCGCACCCTTACCTTGCGCAGAACGAACTTCAGCGTTGAATTTAAATGCCATTTTTATGTTCTCTGTATGTAAAGTTAAAAATAAAAAAAATTGCAGGCGACCCAGCAATTTTCCTAAATGGGCTCAAAGCGAACTTTGAGGTCGCGGATTATAGAGGATTCATCGATAAACCGCAAATTTTTCTAGTCAAATTTGCAAATTTGCGTAAAACTTTTAAAATGTTGCGATTTTTTGAATCTTCGGGGTGATTGACCAAATGGAATTATTGATTAGCTTTTTTACCGATTACGGTTATTGGGCGGTATTTTTTGTTTTAATTATTTGCGGTTTCGGAGTACCGATTCCGGAAGATATCACCCTTGTTTCCGGCGGCGTCATTGCAGGACTTTACCCGGAAAGCGTCAATTCCCATTTAATGCTATTGGTCAGTTTGATCGGTGTACTGGCCGGCGATTCCTGCATGTATTGGCTTGGCCGCTACTATGGCGCCCGCATCCTCCGCTTTAAATTAATCCGCAAAGTAGTGACCTTACAACGCCTGCGTATGGTACGTGAAAAATTCGCTCAATACGGTTCAAGAGTGCTCTTTGTCGCGCGCTTCCTACCGGGTTTACGGGCACCAATTTACATTGTTTCTGGCATCACCCGTAAAGTGAGCTACCCACACTTCGTATTTATCGACTTCTGTGCCGCCATTATTTCCGTACCGATTTGGGTATACCTTGGTGAATTCGGTGCCAAAAATCTCGACTGGTTACACGCCCAAATTCAAAAAGGCCAAACTATTATTTATATTTTAATCATCGCGCTGGCTGCTTTCTTATTTTGGAAATGGAAAAGATCAAAAAAACAAACAAAATCAGATAAGTAAAATTGACAAATTAAATTCAAAAAAACGCTCAACATTTTTGTTGGGCGTTTTTTGTTTTACCATTTTCATATTTAAAATGTAAAAAAAGATGCCCCTTAAAACGAAGGTTTTAAGGGGCAGAACTTTGCGAGAAACTAATCTCTTATTGTAACAACGGTTTTCATTTCGCAGTGCTATTACAACGTTGTAAATTCTATCTTTTTATTTTTTTGCAGTCAATATACTCTTCATCCAAAAACTTGCTAAAATTTAACCATCTACTATAAATAAAAAGGAACCAAATTATGGAAAATAAGAACTTGCATTATATCCTTGGCTTAGATCTTGGCATTGCCTCTGTTGGTTGGGCTGTTGTTGAAATTGATAAAGAGGAAAATCCCCTATGCTTAATTGACGTTGGGGTGCGTACATTTGAACGAGCCGAAGTACCAAAAACAGGGGAAAGTCTAGCATTATCTCGCCGTTTAGCCCGCTCCGCTCGTCGATTAACTCAGCGTCGCGTTGCTCGCCTGAAAAAAGCAAAACGACTTCTAAAATTAGAAAATATCCTATTATCCACTGATGAACGTCTTCCTCATCAAGTTTGGCAGCTACGTGTCGAAGGTCTAGATCGTAAACTAAAACGCCAAGAATGGGCTGCTGTGTTATTACATTTAATTAAGCACCGTGGTTATTTATCTCAGCGTAAAAATGAAAGTAAAAGCGAAAATAAAGAGCTAGGCGCGTTATTAAGCGGTGTAGCCAGTAACCATGAATTACTGCAACAAACTACATATCGCACGCCTGCAGAACTTGCTGTAAAAAAATTTGAGGTCGAAGAAGGCCATATCCGTAACCAACAAGGCGCCTATACTCACACGTTTAGCCGACTAGACTTACTCGCCGAAATGGAACTCCTCTTCTCTCGTCAACAACACTTTGGTAATCCATTTGCTTCAGAAAAATTATTAGAAAATTTGACAGCACTTTTAATGTGGCAAAAGCCTGCCCTATCTGGTGAAGCCATTTTAAAAATGCTCGGTAAATGTACTTTTGAAGATGAATATAAGGCAGCTAAAAACACCTATACTGCAGAACGTTTTGTTTGGATAACAAAATTAAATAATTTACGTATTCAAGAAAATGGCTTAGAGCGTGCTTTAAATGATAATGAACGTTTAATTCTAATCGAACAACCTTATGAAAAAGCTAAATTAACTTATGCACAAGTACGTTCAATACTAAATTTATCTGATGAGGCAATCTTTAAAGGTCTCCGTTATTCCGGTGAAGATAAAAAAGCCATTGAAACCAAAACAACACTGATGGAAATGAAAGCCTATCACCAAATTCGTAAGGTATTGGAAGGTAATAACCTAAAAGCTGAATGGACGGAATTAAAGGAAAATTCAACATTATTAGATGAAATTGGCACAGCGTTTTCATTATATAAAACTGATGAAGACATCAGTACTTACTTAGCAGGAAAACTCTCTCAGCCTGTATTAAATGCCTTATTGGAAAATCTTAGTTTTGATAAATTTATCCAATTATCTCTTAAAGCTTTATATAAACTTCTGCCATTAATGCAACAAGGACTACGCTATGACGAGGCTTGTCATGAAATGTATGGCGATCATTATGGTAAAAAAACATATGGTAAAAAAACAGAAGAAAACCATTACTTCTTACCACAGATTCCAGCTGATGAAATTCGTAATCCTGTGGTTTTACGAACACTCACGCAGGCTCGTAAAGTGATTAATGGTGTAGTGCGATTATATGGTTCGCCAGCTCGTATTCATATTGAAACGGGACGCGAAGTCGGCAAATCTTACAAAGATCGTCGTGAACTAGAAAAACGTCAGGAAGAAAATCGTAAACAGCGTGAAAACGCAATCAAGGAATTTAAAGAATACTTCCCTCATTTTGCAGGTGAACCTAAAGCCAAAGACATTTTAAAAATGCGACTTTATAAGCAACAAAATGCAAAATGTTTATATTCCGGCAAACCTATCGAATTACACCGTTTATTAGAAAAAGGCTATGTAGAAGTCGATCATGCCTTGCCATTCTCCCGCACTTGGGATGATAGCTTCAACAATAAAGTACTAGTGCTTGCTAATGAAAATCAAAACAAAGGCAATTTAACCCCTTTTGAATGGCTAGATGGTAAACATAACAGCGAACGCTGGAGAGCTTTCAAAGCATTAGTTGAAACCAGTGCATTCCCTTATGCGAAAAAACAACGCATCCTAAGCCAAAAGCTTGATGAAAAGGGCTTTATTGAACGTAACTTAAATGATACGCGCTACGTTGCTCGTTTCTTATGTAACTTTATTGCAGATAATATGCACTTAACAGGTGAAGGAAAACGCAAAGTATTTGCTTCCAACGGGCAAATTACTGCTTTACTTCGTAGTCGTTGGGGATTAGCAAAATCACGTGAAGACAATGAGCGCCATCACGCTTTAGATGCCGTTGTGGTTGCTTGCTCAACCGTCGCTATGCAGCAAAAAATCACACGTTTTGTTCGTTTTGAAGCAGGCGATGTATTCACTGGTGAACGAATAGATCGTGAAACGGGTGAAATTATTCCATTACACTTCCCTACACCATGGCAATTTTTCAAACAAGAAGTTGAAATCCGAATTTTTAGTGATAATCCTAAACTAGAGCTAGAAAATAGATTGCCAGATCGTCCACAAGCAAATCATGAATTTGTCCAACCTCTGTTTGTATCTCGAATGCCAACACGCAAAATGACCGGTCAAGGACACATGGAAACCGTGAAATCCGCGAAACGTCTCAATGAAGGGATAAGCGTGATTAAAATGCCACTCACTAAATTAAAATTAAAAGATTTAGAATTGATGGTAAATCGTGAACGTGAAAAAGATCTTTATGATGCTTTAAAAGCTCGTCTAGAGGCGTTTAATGATGATCCTGCCAAAGCGTTTGCTGAACCTTTTATAAAAAAAGGCGGGGCTATTGTTAAATCAGTACGGGTAGAGCAAGTACAAAAATCTGGCGTATTAGTCCGTGAGGGTAATGGTGTCGCGGATAATGCTTCTATGGTGAGAGTAGATGTTTTCACTAAAGATGGAAAATATTTCCTTGTGCCAATTTATACCTGGCAAGTAGCTAAGGGTATTTTGCCTAATAAAGCTGCGACACAATATAAAGATGAGGAAGATTGGGAAGTGATGGATAACTCTGCAATTTTCAAATTTTCATTGCACCCAAATGACTTAGTAAAATTAGTCACTAAAAAGAAAACAATTTTGGGTTACTTTAATGGGCTTGACCGAGCAACAGGTAATATTGCTATTAAGGAACATGATCTAGAAAAATCTAAAGCAAAAGGCGGTATTCATCAAGGTGTTGGAATAAAACTAGCTCTTTCCTTTGAAAAATATCAAATAGATGAACTTGGGAAAAATATTCGTTTATGTAACCCAAGTAAATGCCAATCTGTTCGTTAATCTCAATTTAATCCTCATACGTACTACGTATACGTATGGGGATTTTTTATAAGGATACATTATGACATGGAGAAGTCTTCTTATTAGTAAGGGAGGAAAACTCTCTTTGCATCAACAACAAATGTTGATTCAACAAGAAGGAAACGAATTTACCGTTCCTTTAGAAGATATTGCTATTGTTGTTGTGGAAAGCCGAGAAACAGTGATTACCCTTCCATTGCTCTCGGCATTCGGTTTATACGGGATTACTTTATTGAGTTGTGATGAACAATTTTTACCTTGTGGTCAATGGCTCCCTTTTAATCAATATTATCGACAATTAAAAACCCTTAAATTACAACTTGAAACGAGCTTGCCACTGAAAAAACAACTTTGGCAACGCATTGTGCAACAAAAAATTCGTAATCAAGCAAAAGTCTTATCACTCTGTCAGCATCAAGAAAAATCAGAGCGGTTACTACGGCTCGCTAATTTAGTGAAATCAGGCGATAAAGATAATATTGAGGCACAAAGTGCGGTCATTTATTTCTCTGGATTATTCGGCGCTCATTTCAGACGAAAAGAAGAAAACAATTCGATTAATATACATCTGAACTATGCTTATTCCGTTATGCGTTCAGCTGTGGCAAGAAGCCTTGTTCTTTATGGTTGGCTACCTCAATTAGGTTTATTTCATCATAGCGAACTCAATGCCTTTAATTTAGCGGATGATTTTATTGAACCGTTTCGCCCTCTTGTTGATTTGCTGGTATGGGACTTGCTCGAAAAAGGATTACTCTCCCAAAATCTCAGTCCTCTATCAAAACAGCAATTAATTAAAATCTTGCATCATCAACTATGCTTTAACCAAGAAAAAGTGAGTGTTTTAACTGCCATTGATAAAGCTATTTCCTCTTTACAAATTACACTTATTCAAAAAAATGCAGCATTATTGCAGTTACCTGAAATCGATATATTGCAGGAATATCAATATGAGTGAGGGGGTATTTATGCGTATGATCGTTTTATTTGATTTACCGGTTACTACTAAAGCAAAAATGCGGGCTGCAAACCAATTTCGTCAATTTTTACTTAAAGATGGTTATCAAATGTTGCAACTTTCTATTTACACTCGAATTATTAAAGGGCGAGATGCTTTAGAAAAACATCATAAAAGACTCGTTGCACACTTACCTGAAGAAGGCTCTATTCGATGCTTATCTATTACAGAAAAACAATTTGCGAGCATGGAAATTTTAGTGGGAGAGAAAAAACTGCAAGAAAAAAAGGTCAATTCAAATCAATTATTGCTTTTTTAGCCATTTTTTAGACAAAACAAAAGCCCCTAAACCTTGCGGCATGAGGCTTTTTGCTGTCCCTATTATAGCACTGCGAAATGAAAAAGGGAGCTACAACCCCCCCGCTGTTTAAATACGACTTACAGAGTAAATATGCTGACGGCTTATTCTGCGGCTCGCTATCAACGCATGCGGGATAATGTAGACAATCGCCCCTACTGGCAATATTCCGCCGTAGGCGACGAAAGAACCCGCCCGGCTCATTTAGCATTAAACGGCAAAATTTACCGTTATGATGATCCATTTTGGGCGACATTTTACCCACCAAATGGGTTTAATTGTCGCTGCTCAGTGATTGCACTTGCTGAACGTGATTTACAACGCCGTGGCATGGATAAACCGGACGACAGCTCAGAATTTTTAGTCGAAGTTGAACGCCCTGCCGATAAAGCCGGAAACCGTGAAAAAACGATTGGTTTTAAATTGCCCGATGGCACGGTACGAGTAACGGATAAAGGCTTTGATTATAATGTTGGACGATTGAACTATAAGCCGAATTTAGATCTTTACCCGGAAAAGCTGGCGCACCAGTTTGCCAAGGTGGAGATGCGCGGAAGCGAATTTGCTCATGATTTTAATTTGCTGGCGAAACAGGTGACAGAAATTAAGCAATCATCTAGCCATGAAGGGAAGAAACTCACTGCCGAGCAAATGTTGCAGGTACGTGATGGTTTAACCAAAAACTTTAAGTTTGCGGCAGGTGTCTTGAGTGTGCAAAGCAAAAACTTATTGCAAAGTAAAACCGGCACAGTGTGGCTATCTGACGATACCTTAATCAAACAGTTTAATAGTCGTGATGGGCAGGAGTTTGGAATCGATGATTATGCAAGTTTGCCGGATATTATCAACTCTCCGGATAAAATCGTAGAGGATAAGCTTGGGTATCAATTTTATAAGGATGTGAATGGTAAGAAATTACTTGCCGTATTGAAAGCTCTGAGCAAAGAATCGGAAATTTTTGTACAGTCGTTTAGATTAGTGAGCGATAAGCAATGGAGAAAGGCATTTAAAGAGTAAGCCACTAGGCGGGGCTCGAACCCACCGCACACAGTCCCGAGTCTATTTCACCTCTTCGCCCGCGATCATCGAGATTCATCGCTTTTCTAGTGGCAAGGTAAATGTACCTCCTTAATTTTAAAAAATCAACGCTTATGATAGAAATTGAAATTAATAATGCGCAACAAATTGCCACAATATTAGAACGGTTAGCGGCAGCCGCACGAGACCGTACGCCACTCATGCGTAGCATTGCCGGCACAATGGAATCAGCGGTGTTGCAAAACTTTGACGCGGGCGGGCGTCCGAAGTGGTTAGGGCTGAAATATCGTCAAGGCACGCCGCTTGTTGATACAGAAAATCTAATGAATAGTATCACCAGCTATTATGATAATAACATCGCCATAGTCGGAACAAATGAGCCTTACGCGGCAATCCATCAATTTGGTGGTAAAGCCGGACGTGGGCGAAAAGTCGATATTCCCGCCCGTCCGTTCTTGGTTTTAACCCCGCAGGACGAGGACGATATTTTAGAGGATGTGCAAGCCTATTTTCGGAGTGTAATTAAATAAAACATAAAACCGCCCTAAATCGCGCGTATTTGCGTTTTTATGATTATAGGGGCGATTTATCGAATGATTTTTTTTAAACGATTTGAAAATGGTTCAAGGTAAAACTCGGTATCCAATTTCATTGCCTTTATCTGTGCTCGATGTTAAGCGCTTGTTGAAAATTTTTTTGCAAGAGTGTAATGAAGAACTCTCTGATAACGACCTATCTCTGAGTGGATTGTAGCACTACGAAATAAAATATAGCGCTATTACTGCTTTTACTAAGAATAACCAATAAAAAATCACATTAAAAAATACTTCTATTTAATGTGATTTTTTAAGTTACTTCTACTCCAATTTATAAATACTTTTCAGCTTCGCTGCCAATTTCATTGATGAGTAAATTTTTGGCAATTTCCTCTGATGGTATATTGTTCAACGCACCGTAAATGATATAGTTCATTTCATCTGCTGTGCTTTTTTCAGTTTCGAGATCAACTGCAACAAGGTTTGTTCTTGTAATCCAAACAATTCTTTCTTTTTCATCCTCGGTTAATTTATTTTCTTCCGTGGTATCTTGCATCAAGTTAAAAAATGGACTGCTGGGATTTAAGTCATAATAGCGTTTCATACATTTGAACCTTAGCTGATTAAATTCTGGTGATACTATAATCCTCTTCCCTGCAAATATCGCTCTACAGTATCCACGATCGCTTGGGTTTGTGGATCTATTTCGATATTCACTAAATCCCCTATTTGGCGTTTTCCGATAAGGGTTCGGTGCAAGGTTTCAGGAATTAAATTCACGCAAAATTCATCTTCTTTAACTTCACCAATGGTCAGGCTAATACCATCAATGGCGATAAAGCCTTTGGTAAGGATATATTTCATCACATCTTTATTCGGCAATTTAAACCAAACCTGACGATTATTTTCAGTTTCAATAATATGTGAAACACTCGCGGTGCAATAAACATGGCCGGAGAGAATATGCCCACCAATTTCATCGCCCATCTGCATCGCGCGTTCGATATTCACAAAATCCCCCACCTCTAAACTGCCGAGATTAGTGATGCGTAAAGTTTCCTGCATAATGTCGAAACTCACCAAATCTCCGTCAATTTGTGTCACCGTCAAACACACCCCGTTATTGGCAATGGATGCTCCGACTTGCAATCCTTGACGCATTGCCGGTGGTAATTTTATGGTCTGTGTTCTAAAATGATCTGATTTTTTAATGGCCTGAATTTGGGCAACGCCCTGTACGATTCCGGTAAACATTCTTTATTCCTTACGTCAAAAAAACGGACACAGTATAGCAAACTTATGCAAGTTAGTCTTTTCTCCCGCGATGGCGCGGATCTTCGTAAGCTAATAAAAATCGCTACACCGATTTTATTGGCTCAAATCGCACAAAACTCAATGGGCTTGGTGGATACCATCATGGCCGGTCGGGTGAGTGCTACCGATATGGCCGCAATTGCGGTCGGCGCATCAATCTGGTTACCATTAGTGCTTTTCGGCCACGGTATTTTATTGGCGCTTCCCCCAACCGTAGCCTATTTAAACGGCTCCGGCCAGCGTCACAAGATCGCCCACCAAGTCCGTCAAGGTCTGTGGCTTGCCATGCTTTGCTGCATTCCTATCGGTCTGTTGATCTATTTTAGTGACGGCGTTTTAGGTTATATGCAGATGGATGCCAAAATGGCGAGCATTACCACCGATTATCTGCATGCCATGTTATGGGGCTTGCCGGGGTACCTGCTGCTGATTAACTTTCGTTGCTTAAATGACGGCATTGCCAAAACTAAACCGGCCATGGTAATTACTTTCTGTGGTTTATTGGTCAATATTCCGCTTAACTATGTACTGATCTACGGCAAACTTGGACTACCTGCTTTTGGCGCGGTCGGTTGTGGTATCGCAACAGCAATTGTGAACTGGTTGATGGCATTGATGATGCTACTTTATTCCTATAAAAATCACAGCGAACGTTCCTTAAAAGTATTCTCCCCGCTCTTTGAAGCGCCCGATCGTGCTACGATTAGCAAATTATTCAAACTGGGCTTCCCTATTGGCGTGGCATTAAGTAGCGAAGTGGCCTTATTTGCCCTCAGTTCCCTATTGCTTTCACCGTTAGGTGCTGAGGTAGTTGCCAGCCACCAAATCGCATTAAACGTGTCCTCGATTATGTTTATGTTCCCGATGTCTATTGGTATGGCCTGTACCATTTTGGTGAGCCAAGCATTAGGCGCCAAAGAAATACAACATGCCAAAGAAATCAGCTACGGCGGATTATTTATAGGGCTATTGATTGCAGCCGTTATGGCGGCAATTTTAATATTGTGGGGCGATTTCATCGCGAGTATTTTCGTCAAAGAACCGCAAGTTATTGCGTTAGCATCCGGGCTCTTAATCATTACTGCGCTTTACCAGTTTTCCGATTCAACCCAAGTGGTAGTTTGCGGCATCTTGCGTGGCTATAAAGATACCAAAACCATTTTATGGATCACCCTCTTCTCCTACTGGGGGCTTGGTATGCCTATCGGTTACTGCTTGTCCCGTACCGATTGGCTAATGCCATCAATCGGTGCAAAAGGTTTCTGGGTGGCCTTTATTATCGCACTGAGCGTAGCCGCAGGATTGCTATTCTGGCGGATGTGGAAATTACAAAGCCAATCCGATGAAGCTGCCATTGCCCGTTTAGAAAAACTGAAATAAATCAATGCATTAGCTGATTTTTAAAGTATTTCTAATAAAATCAATGGGTTAACACCTATTTTTAGAAAAACTTTTATTTTCGAGGGGGCGTTTCCCCAATAAAAAAGCCGCAATTCAATGCGGCTTTTATTTTGGCTCAAGATTAACCTTCAATCGCGCGACGAATTCGCATATACAGGCCTAATCCCAGCACGCCACAGAAGAAAATCACTAGCGCTGTGGCATAGAAAATATTACCGATACCCACCAATGGCGAAACAATCCCGCCGAAGAAAAACGGTGCAAAGCCGAGCATCGCAGAAGCACTACCGGCATTTTGTCGCTCACTTTCCATAGCCAAAGAAGAAATGGCCGGGAAAGTAAAGCCCATCATCATTAACATAATGAAAAGACCAATTTCCACGAAAATCCAATGCGGTTGTATGACCAACATGGCAATCGTATAAATTGCCGCTACGCTAAAGCCAACCATACCAAGCACCATCGCGCGGCGATTAGTCAATTTAGCGCCTCTTGTCGAACCAATTACTAAAGCCGCACCATTTAACCCAAAACATAACCCGAATGCCACCGCATTGAGGCCATAAAAGGTTTGAAAAATAAACGGCGATGCTGCGATATAGGCGAACATAGCACCTAATAACAGGGTTTGAATACCCACAAAGCTCATAAACAAACGGTTTTTTAACAGGCTACCAAAGGTCGCAAAACTCGCGAAGATCGAGCCCGGTTGGCGATTTTCCGGAAGAAGGCTTTCACGCAGACGGAAACAAAATAGCAACACCACGATACCCAAAAGTGCTAAGAAGACAAATACGCCTTTCCAATTAATGTATTCAATCAATATGCTCCCCAAAATTGGCGAGATAATTGGCGCTAAGCCATTGATCGTCATCAGTAGACCGAAAAAACGGGTCATTTCACGGCCGCGATATAAATCGGTGGCTACCGCACGGGAAATGACTAAGCTACCGGCAGAAGAAAGACCTTGCAGTGTGCGTAACACAATCATGCTTTCGATATTCGGAGAAAATACGATTAATACGGTACTCACCACATAAATCAGCAATGAAATAATCAGCGGCTTTTTTCGCCCGTATTTATCGCTTAATGGGCCGATAAACAATTGCCCAACTCCAAGTCCAATCATCGCCGTGGTCAGCGTCAGTTGGGTCATGGAGGCGTGAGTATTGAAGTAATCTGCTAATTGCGGTAATGAGGGCAAATACAAATCCACTACAAAAGGCCCGAAAGCCGACAATACACCGAGTAATAACACAAGAAATAATTTGGAATTTGCTTTTTTGCCCTTCATTAAACATCCTCTAAAAAAATGAGCGGCTAATAATAGCCGCAAAATGAATAGGAAATCTAACTCTAACATCGCATGACAATTTGCCATACCGGCCAGGCACAATACCCTATTTTTGATTTTAAAACCAACTCTAATAAAATCAATGAGTTAGCATTGATTTTAAGAAAAACGCCCATTTTTAAGGGGGCGTTTGCCTCAAAGCCTAATAACGCTTCTTGGTCGCCGCTTCATCCATTTGGCGTAAGCGCGCTAATTTTTCCTTAATTTGGATTTCCATTCCGCGCTCATTAGGGAAATAAAACTGCGTGTGCGCCAATTGCGGCGGAAAATAATTTTCGCCTGCGGCATAAGCATTCGGCTCATCATGAGCATAACGATATTCCGCACCATAGCCCAACTCTTTCATTAAATTCGTTGGTGCATTACGTAAATGCGGTGGCACATCAAAATCAGCCGATTCCCTAGCCAATCTTTTAGCTGCATTGAACGCGTTATACACGGCATTACTTTTCGGGGCGACCGCCAAATAAATAATCGCTTGTGCAATCGCCCGCTCGCCCTCATAAGCCCCAACTCGAGTAAAACAATCCCAGGCACTGATCGCAACCTGCATAGCGCGCGGATCCGCATTGCCAATGTCCTCCGAAGCAATAGCCAATAAACGCCGTGCTACATACAGCGGATCTCCACCGGCAGTAATAATCCGCGCATACCAATACAAGGCTGCATCCGGCGCGGATCCTCGCACAGATTTATGTAGTGCAGAAATCAAATCGTAAAATCGATCACCTTGTTTATCAAAACGTGCCTGCCGCTCGCCAAGAACCTCAGTTAATAATTCTGGAGTAAGATGCTTGCCGTCAGCCTGTTGCTCGGCCATATCACACATTAATTCCAAACAATTCAAGGCTAAACGGGCATCTCCATTCACATAATCGGCGAGTAGCGTCAACACCTCCCTTTGGAGAATTAATGGTTCGTTGCCTAAGCCCCGTTCCTTATCATGCAATGCACGTTGTAATACCTCGCGAATTTCCGCTGCAGTAAGGGATTTCAACACATACACACGTGCCCGTGACAATAGCGCATTATTTAATTCAAAGGACGGATTTTCGGTCGTCGCACCAATAAAGATAACGGTACCGTCTTCAATATGCGGTAAAAATGCATCTTGCTGGCTTTTATTAAAACGGTGCACTTCATCCACAAATAAAATGGTTTGTCGACCGGCCAAGCGATTTTGCTTGGCGCGCTCAATTGCATCTCGAATTTCCTTAATCCCGCCGGTAACCGCTGAAATCCGCTCCACATCGGCATTAATACGATGGGCAATGATTTCTGCTAAGGTCGTTTTGCCGGTTCCCGGAGGCCCCCACAAAATCATGGAATGAACATGGCCCGCTTCAATTGCCCGACGTAAGGGTTTACCCGGCGCCAATAAATGGCTTTGACCGAAATAATTGCTGAGATCGTTCGGTCGCATGCGGGCGGCTAGAGGTTGAAATTCGTTATCGCTGAAATCAAAACCAAGATTTGTCATTGTTCTGCCATATAAAAGAAAAATGGCACAGCCAGTCTGTGCCAATACAAGAAGTTATTTTTTGCCTTTACGCTGGTCATCCAATTCAACCCCCTTAGGTACGGCAAATTGGAATAGGTTGTCCGGTAAAGCCTGGTTGGTGATATTACGCAACACATACAGATTGGTTTGACCATCTTTTTCTGTGGTGCTGAAGTTTTTCAACACCCCGTTGGCATCCACCCGAATATCAAATTGTTTGATACTGCTGTTTTTAGCTTTAGGTTTAAGGGTAAAAGAATCGGCCTGTTGGCTAACATCGTATTGTGCCCAATGGCTTTTATCATCACTGGTTAACAATACAAAAGGCGTATTGTTTACCGCATCCTTCACCCATTGCGCAGTAACCTGTTGAACAAAGGGATCGTAATACCATAAGGTTTTACCATCGGAAATAATTTGGGTTTCCTGCGGGGATTTGGTATCCATACGGAATAAATTTGGGCGTTTAATTTGTAACTTACCACTGCCTTGCTGCACGTTTTTTCCACCGGCGGCTGTCACTGTTTGGCTAAAATCCGCGCTTAAGACATTTACCTGACTCAGACGACTTTGTAATTCGCCCATCGGATCGGCTAAAGCAACCTGTGTCGCCGCCAAAGTCAATAAAGCAAGCGAGGATTTTTTGAGTGTTTTAAACATAGCTTTTCCTTCTATTTAAAAATCGGGACGACGCGCTAAAATTTCGCGTTTACCGTTGCGCATCGGGCTAACAATACCCTGTTCTTCCAATTGATCCATAATGCGCGCAGCACGGTTAAAACCGATACTAAATTTACGTTGCACATAGGATGTGGAGGTATTACCCGATTCCAAGACAAAATTCATCACTTCATCAAATAATTTATCCAATTCACCATCGGAGGCCGGTTTATCTGAGGCATCTTCGTCCTCATTACCTTCTAAAATGCCCTCAATGTAATTCGGTTTGCCACGAGCCCGCCAATCATCGGCAACACGGCCAACCTCTTGGTCACTCATAAAGGCACCATGAACCCGCACTAAATCGGAAGATCCTTGGCCGGAATATAGCATATCTCCGCGCCCCAATAGGGTTTCTGCTCCGCCCTGATCCAAAATGGTACGGGAGTCAATTTTACTTGCCACTGTAAAGGCGATTCGGCTTGGAATATTGGCTTTAATCAAACCGGTTATCACATCCACGGATGGGCGTTGGGTGGCCAAAATTAAATGAATACCAATTGCCCGCGCTTTTTGCGCAAGACGTGCAATCAATTCTTCAATTTGCTTACCCGCCACCATCATCAAGTCGGCGAATTCATCCACAACCACCACAATATAGCTTAGTTTTTCTAGAGCCGGTGGGGCGTTATCCATGGTATCACCCGGTTTCCATAACGGATTCGGGATCGGCATACCCATGGCTTCGTATTCATCGATTTTCTCGTTATAGCCTTCAATATTACGCACCATTAATGCCGACAATAATTGGTAACGACGCTCCATTTCATCTACGCACCAACGCAAAGCATTGGCGGCTTTTTTCATGTCGGTCACCACTGGCGTTAACAAGTGTGGAATATCCTTGTAGATTGAAAGCTCCACCACTTTCGGGTCAATCATAATAAATTTAACTTCATCGGGGCTTACACGGAACAACAGACTTAAAATCATAGTATTCACGCCCACGGATTTACCCGAACCTGTAGAACCGGCAACCAGTAAATGTGGCATTTTAGCCAAATCAACCACTACCGGTTTACCGCTGATATCTTTACCTAATGCCATAGATAACAAGGCTTTTGAAGAACGGAATTCATCACTATCCAACACATCACGCAATGGTACAGTTTGGCGTTGAGCATTTGGAGTTTCAATACCGATATACGGTTTACCAGGAATCACTTCTGCCACCCGAATAGCACGGAACATCAAGGCGCGCGCCAAGTCAGTATCAATGCTAGTCACCTTGGATGCTTTCACACCAGGTTGTAGTTCCAACTCATAACGGGTAACAACCGGACCGACCAAAACATCTTTGACCGTGGCTTTGACATTAAAGTTACGCAATTGTTGCTCAATGCGATGGGAGGTTTCGACAATCTCCTCCTGAGTAATATTTTGAGCCTGCGCTGGGCAATGTTCCAACAAATCTAAGGAAGGTAACGGCGTTGTCGGTTTTTCACGTTTTTTATTTGGTTGTTGAAATGCCGGGTGAATAAGTGAATCACCATAAGGTTTATAATTTGGCGCAGCTTTACTTTGTGCGCTCGTATGTGGTTCATCATTCGCTAAAATCACTTTTAACGCATCTTCAGCATGTGCTTCCTTCGCTCGCTCTGCCAATTCTGCCATTTGAGCTTCTTGATGAGCGGCGAATTGGCGAGCCAATTCTTCATTCATCGCATCAATTTCCGCCTCGGTATCCGCAGCCTGTGGTTCAAAGGACGGAGTCGCAGCAATATTGGAAAGCGAACTTTCTTGGTTTTGTGGACGTAACGAAACCGTTGGAATAGCCGGCTCTTTACTCACTATAAAATCGTCCTCATCCGAATATTTTTCATCGGTATGCTGCATCGGTGCCTGCCATAAGGCGGTAAAATTATCTGGCCCACTCACATTCGCACTTTGCTCAGCGGAGATTGAAACATTCGGTAAATTTTCGGTATCAATAGTGAAGCCACTAAATTGTTCGTCATTCACTCCCGATGCGACCGGCTCGCTACCACTTAAACCACTAATATTAATAAGAGATTGTGGAGAGGGTTCAGTAATAACATTGTCGGAAAGATTATTTTCAATCCCATCAGAGGCGTCATTTTCCGTCATATCACTCAATACATTTTCTGTATCTGATGCTTGCTCCTCAGGTTTATCAATAACAATCGCTTCTAACTCATCCACATTGGTAGTTTGTGACAGGGCTTCTTCATTTTTTTCATTTTGCATGGTTAACCAATGATAGAAACGAATAATCAAACGGATCAAGGAAGCACCGGAACAAAAAATAAATCCCACCACAGAAAAAACAATGGCCGCTAAGATACAACCGAATTTACCCAAGGTCGGATAAAGGTTAACCACCAAGCTACCGCCCAACACTCCACCGGCTAAATAATAATTAGTACCGCTGAAAAATAAGGTGGAAAGCATGGTTAAACCAATTAACAACACCACCAAACCAAAAGTTCGTAGTGCAATGCGGGTTGCAGAAAGTTGACGTACTGCTTTAGTTTTCAATAGATAAGCCGGCACCAAAAAGACCATAAATGGGATTAAATTTCCGACGTAACCAAGAAATACAAAAAAGGTATCAACAATCCAGGCGCCTAATGCACCGGCTTTATTGATGGTTTCGCTTTGATAACTGGCTGTTGCCCAAGAGTTATCCAGTGGCGTATAGCTTGACCAGGCAATAATCAGATAAAGGCCGAATATAGCGGTCACGCCTAAAATCAATTCGGCCAGATACTGTTTTGGGGTAAAGCGTTCTGTAATACGTTTAATCATTTTTATTTTAAGACTAGATAATTGGTTTGTTTGACTTCTTCCATCACTACGTAAGTACGAGTGTCATTCACACCGGGAAGACGCAATAGCGTAGTACCAAGCAATTTACGATAAGCGGCCATATCGGCTACGCGGGTTTTTAACAAATAGTCAAAATCGCCTGAAACCAAATGACATTCCTGAATTTCATCCAAGGCCTGGATTGCTGCATTAAATTCTTCAAAGACATCGGGTTTTCCGCGAACTAAGGTGATCTCCACAATCACCAACAATGGTGCGTCCAATAACTCAGGATTTAACAATGCCCGATACCCTAGGATAACCCCTTGTTTTTCTAAACGTTTTACCCGTTCTAAGCAAGGCGTTGGGGAAAGCCCGACCTTTTTGGACAAATCAATATTGGAAATCTTTCCGTTACGTTGTAATTCATTCAGAATCTTAATATCAATGGCATCCAGTGCTTTTTGTCTCTTTTCCATAGTCTCCCCTTTTTCGCAAAGCGCGTATTCTAACGAATTTCGCCATAAGTTTCACGGCCAACAAACGCCGATTTAAAAATTATCCACAATCGCCAGTGCATCGGCCAATTTTTTTACCGTAAACACTTGCATATTTTCCACTGCGTGTTTCGGTTTATTGGCAAAGGGCACAATTGCCCGTTTAAAACCATGTTTGGCCGCTTCGCTAATGCGTTCTTGACCACTTGGTACTGGGCGGATTTCCCCAGCCAAGCCAACCTCACCAAACACCACCAAATCCGCCGGCAACGGTCGATTACGGAAACTAGAAATCAATGCCAGCAATAACGCTAAATCAGCTCCGGTTTCTCCGACTTTAACGCCACCAACCACATTCACAAACACATCTTGGTCAGCCATTTGCAACCCTCCGTGTCGATGTAGTACCGCCAGCAATAATGCTAAACGATTCTGTTCTAAGCCCACCGCCACCCGACGCGGGTTCGCCAACATTGAATGATCCACTAGTGCCTGAATTTCTACCAACAGCGGCCGTGTACCTTCCCACAGTACCATTACCGAACTGCCAGCGGTTTGCTCATCCCCTCGGCTTAAAAATATCGCTGAAGGATTTTTCACTTCGCGCAAACCCTGTTCAGTCATCCCAAATACGCCCAGTTCATTCACCGCACCAAAACGGTTTTTGTGACTACGTAACGTACGAAAGCGGGAGTCCGATTCACCTTCCAATAATAAGGAACAGTCAATCGCATGCTCTAACACTTTCGGACCGGCTAAGGTGCCATCTTTGGTTACATGCCCCACCATAATAATCGCCACCTGACGGGTTTTCGCATAGCGGGTTAAAAAGGAGGCGCATTCACGCACCTGAGCGACACTCCCCGGCGATGATTGAATATCAGCCAAATGCATCACTTGGATAGAATCCACCACAATAATTTGCGGTTTCAATTGGTCGGCTAAATTACAGATTTGTTCCACCGAGGTTTCCGACAACATATTTAATTTATCGGTCGGTAGCCCTAGCCGATTGGCGCGCATCGCCACTTGTTGCAAAGATTCTTCCCCAGTGACATAAAGTGCCGTCATATCCTTAGCTAAACCACACATCACTTGCAACAATAGGGTACTCTTACCGGCGCCCGGATGCCCACCAATTAAAATAGCACTCCCCGGTACAATCCCCCCGCCCAATACGCGATCCAATTCCTTAAATCCACTAGTAAAACGCGGAGTTTGTTGCAAACTAATTTCTGACAAGGTTTGAATTTTAGCCCGAGTTTCTCCGGCATAACCGCTAAAACGATCATTTTTTGTCGTGGCGACTGCAGAAACCAAACGTACTTCGCTAATCGTATTCCAGGCTTTACAGGCACTACATTGACCTTGCCAACGGGAAAATTCAGCTCCGCAATCGTTGCATACGTAAGCTGTTTTGGGGGCTTTTGCCATCATTTATCCTTTTAATTTTTGCTTTTTAAAACAACCCTAATAAAATCAATGACTTAGAAGCCATTTTAAGAAAAACGCTGAAAATCTAAGGGGCGTTTCACAGGTTGCGACAGAATAACTACCATCCATGCAAGGTTGGTTCGCGCTTAAGCATTAAGTTTCATGAAATTGATCATCCGTTCAAAATAAGCCCGCCCTTTCAGCAAAGCCGATAGTTTTTCAATCGTCGCCAAATTGTCTTTCGTTTCGCTATGAAAACGGATTAATTCTTTAATTTCATTTAATAGATATTGATTACTTTGGACTAATTCAGCCAGTAAATCTGGTGCGAATTGACAACCTTGGGCAATTTTCTCCGCGAGTGCACTTTCCAACAATTTAGCGTTTTCATCGTAATAATGGTAAAGGTTGAAAAAAGCCCCAACCCGCTCTACGGTTTTCATAAAATCTACACTAAAGGTACTAATTGGAAAAGACAGAGTTTCTTCAATCAATTGCTGTTCCATTTTGAACAAATTGACGCATTGTGCTGCGGCATTATCCGTTGTATCCATTTGACGTGCCTGTTGCAAAAAATCCCGCCATTTATTTAACCAATCGGTCATCAGACGTTTGCTGCCAAGTTGATAACCGCGTTTGGCCTTGCTTTCACCGCTAAAATATATATTTTCGTTAAAAGGTAGCCCCGTCACAAAATCTAAAAGCGTTGATATATCACCTTTCTTTAGCTCAAACTCGATCTCACAAATCGGCATTGTCTGTTGCTGTGCTACAATTTCACCACGATCAAATGCCACTTCAATTTGAGTCCCCTGGAAATCAATCAACCACCAGCTACGTGTAAAGTCAGTGGTAAAAATAGCCTGAAGGGCGACAGTCGGCAGCTCGCTAAACGGATAAAGTTCTCTAAGCTGCTCTGGTGTTGGCGGTAAATCCTGCGCTAAAGGCAAATTATATTCAGGGCGGCTATGTAGTCCACCAACCACCCGTCCATCGGTTTTTAAGGTTAGGGTTGTCTGTCCATCTTGACGGCGTACCCGCAATCCCATTTTTTGTTGGGCTAAAAAACGATCGGGAAAATCATAGTAGGTATTGCCCAAGGCAACAGTGTCATTTTCTAAGATATTGAATTGATTAAGATATTCTGAAAGGATGGGAAAAGCGTCAGGGCTGACGGCCAATTTTAATTCGACTTCGTTACTCATGTTGGCTCCTGTGATTTTAGCTGATTAAATATACAGTTAAAAAATCGACGGTCAAGATCTTTTTCGTGTATTTACACGGGAAATCAGGTAAGATGCAACCGTTTTTTTAACCCTCAGGAGTCCATCTCATTATGGCGATAAACAGCATACTCGGGTTATTTGCCCAATCTCCGCTCAAACCGTTGCAAAAACACTCCTCCAAAGTGACAGAATGCTGCGATTTACTTATTCCTTTCTTCCAGGCAACCTTTGACAAAAACTGGGATAAATCGGAAAACGTCCGTTTGGAAATCTCCCAACGGGAACGGGAAGCGGACAGTCTTAAACGGGAAATCCGCCTCAAACTGCCACGCGGCTTGTTTTTGCCGATCGATCGTAGAGATTTATTGGAATTGGTCACTCAACAAGACAAATTAGCCAACTATGCCAAAGATATCGCCGGCCGCATGGTTGGTCGTCAATTCGGCATTCCGCAGGAAATGCAGGAAAGCTTCTTAAGCTACATGCAACGTAGCCTTGACTCCGTGCACCAAGCCCATCGGGTAATTAAGGAATTAGAAGAATTATTAGAAACCGGTTTCAAGGGACGGGAACTGAAGATCGTCAACAATATGATCCAGGAGTTGGATTCCATTGAAGACGATACCGATCAAATGCAAATTCAATTACGTAAAACCCTATTAGGGATTGAACAACACTACAATCCAATTGATGTGATGTTCCTTTACAAAATTTTAGAATGGGTCGGTGTATTAGCCGATCAAGCGCAACGTGTCGGCTCCCGCATTGAAATCATGCTGGCGCGCTCTTAACTTCACTCACTAGGATATTTCTATGGAAGTTATTAATGAATACGGCAGCTGGCTGGTTTTCATCACGGCGGCATTCGGTTTTTTTATGGCATTTGGTATCGGTGCCAATGATGTTTCCAACTCAATGGGGACCTCCGTCGGTTCCGGTACTGTTACCGCTAAACAAGCTATTTTTATTGCATTAGTCTTTGAATCGGCTGGGGCTTATTTAGCCGGCGGCGAAGTGACCGAGACCATCAAAAGCGGGGTGATCGATCCCATGCATTTTGTGGCAATGCCCGATGTATTAGCCTTAGGCATGCTTTCTGCGCTATTTGCCTCTGGTGCTTGGCTATTTATCGCCACCAAAATGGGGTGGCCGGTTTCCGGTACCCATACCATTATCGGCGCGCTGATTGGTTTTGCCTGTATCACCATCGGCCCGGGCTCGGTGGACTGGGGGACTATCGGTTCTATCGTCGGTAGCTGGTTTATTACACCAGTTATTGCCGGAATTTTGGCCTATGTAATCTTTGCCAGCACGCAAAAATTAATTTTCGATACGGATAATCCGTTACAAAACGCACAAAAATACGGCCCTTACTATATGGGGATCACCGCCCTGATTCTGAGTGTGGTCACCATTACTAAAGGTTTAGTGCATGTCGGATTACATCTTTCTAATGGCGAGACCATCATGATCTCTTCATTGATTAGCGTTGTCGGCATCATTTTCTGCCACTTCTATTTCCGCAGTGAGAAATTCACCCAAAAAGCCCACAGCGGTACCTTTGGTGCGGTGGAAAAAGTATTTAGTATCTTAATGCTAATGACAGCCTGTGCAATGGCATTCGCCCACGGCTCTAATGATGTGGCAAATGCTATTGGTCCGCTTTCCGCAGTGGTTTCAATTGTGCAAAATAACGGTGATTTAACCGCTAAAAGTACCCTTGTGTGGTGGATTCTGCCGCTAGGTGCCGCCGGTATTGCCGTGGGGCTTATCGCAATGGGACAAAAAGTGATGGCGACCGTAGGTTCCGGGATCACCGATTTAACGCCAAGTCGTGGTTTTGCCGCACAATTTGCTACCGCAATGACCGTGGTTGTGGCGTCCGGTACCGGTTTACCGATTTCTACCACCCAAACCTTGGTTGGCGCAATTTTAGGGATTGGTTTTGCCCGTGGTATCGCGGCTTTAAACCTTACCGTTATCCGCAACATTATTAGTTCGTGGATCGTTACCCTGCCGGCCGGAGCATTTTTTGCCATTGTAATTTTCTACGTCTTACGCGCTATCTTTAATTAGCCGAAAACGCGGTGCCGTTTTTTAACGTTTTGCTAAAATTTAATGCTAACTCATTGATTTTAAAAGAGTTGGTTTAAAAAACAAAGTCACCGCCTTTCCACTATAAGGAATGCTAATGAAAACCTTCAATAAATTGCTTTTTTCTTCGCTACTGCTGGGAGCTTCCGCTACTGTTGCTGCAGAAACCCAATACGTTACCGATAACCTTAATACCTACTTGCGTAAGGGAGCCGGCGACCAATTTAAAATTGCCGGTGCAATCTCCGCCGGTGAAGCAGTACAAGTGCTGGAAAGTCAAGGCCGCTACAGCTTAATTCGCGACAGCAAAAACCGCGAAGCCTGGATTCTCAATAGCGAACTTTCCAGTACTCCAAGTGCTAAAGAAGAAAATCCGAAACTGAAAGCACAGATTCAAGAGCTGACGGGGAAATTAAGTCGCTTGGACAACGATTGGCAGCAACGTACCAATGAAATGCAACGCCGCACTAAACAGGCTGAAAGTCAAAGTGGCGATTTATTGGAACAGAATGCTCAATTAAAACGGGAATTGGACATCACCAAAAATAAAAACCGTGATTTGGAAGCAATGCTGGATGCGGGCAAACGGGAAATTGCGATCCAATGGTTTATTTATGGTGGTTCGGTGCTTGGCGTTGGCCTACTAATCGGCCTGATCTTGCCACATATTTTACCAAGACGTCGACGTCGCGACGGTTGGTCTTAGTTTCTCTGGCGGGCTCCGGCCCGCTTTTTTTATCTAAATCGAATAAACTGTAAATGATGCAAATTTATCTTGTCGGCGGTGCCGTACGCGATCAATTGCTTGGTCTACCAATCAAGGATCGTGATTATGTGGTAGTTGGTGCTACACCGGAAATCCTTTTAGCACAAGGCTATCAACAGGTAGGCAAAGATTTTCCGGTATTTCTTAATCCACAAACCAAAGCGGAATACGCGCTGGCCCGCACAGAACGAAAATCCGGTCAGGGATATCATGGCTTTATTTGTGATTTTTCGGCAGATATCAGTCTCGAACAGGATTTGTTACGCCGTGACTTAACCATCAATGCAATTGCCCAAGATGAAGCGGGAAATCTACATGATCCATACCATGGCGTAAGTGATCTGCATAATCGCATACTACGCCATGTCTCACCGGCCTTTGCCGAAGATCCATTGCGCGTATTGCGAGTGGCTCGCTTTGCCGCACGTTTTCATCACCTCGGTTTTCAGATAGCTCCGGAAACCTTACAGCTCATGGCATCTCTTTGCCAACAAGGAGAACTACTCCACTTAACAGCAGAACGGGTTTGGTTGGAAACGGAAAAAGCCTTAAGCGAACCCAATCCGGAAGTCTATTTTGAAACCTTAAAAAATGTTGGTGCCCTCGCCCAATTGTTTCCCGAATTACATGCCTTAAGTGGAGTCCCAAATCCACCACAACATCATCCGGAAATCGACAGTTTTTTGCATACCATGTTGGTACTAAAACAAGCTGTTCGTCTCACCCAACAAGAACCACAACGTGCGATTGCAGTCCGTTTCGGTGCGCTCTGCCATGATTTAGGCAAAGGGCTAACCGACCCGCAACTTTGGCCTCGCCATCATGGCCATGAAAAAACAGGGGTGGCACAAACCCGATTATTATGTAAACGACTAAAAGCGCCCCATGCTATTCAGGAATTGGCCGAATTAACTGCTGAATACCATACGCATATTCATAAAGCCTTTGAGTTGCGTGCGGAAACCATTGTGAAATTATTTAATCGTTTCGATGTGTGGCGTAAAGCCTCACGTTTTGAAGATTTTCTATTGATCTGCTTAGCCGATAGTCGAGGACGACTAGGTTTTGAAGACAAAGATTATCCACAAATAGCCTATATCCATACCCTTTACCAAGCGGCACTTGCGGTAGATGTGCAACAAGTGATTCGGGACGGATTTGAAAAGCAGGCCATTCGTGATGAATTAACTCGTCGTCGCATAGTCGCCGTAGCAGCAGCGAAAAAGGCTTTTTCATTGCCATCACTTTCCCTTTGACATCAGTATTCAAATCCTTAGAATAGACGCGTTTTTTGACTCCGGACGGATTATGCAATTCACCAAATCTTTTCTTCTTGCCGGTCTTAGCGCCATGATCTTGGCCGGCTGTACCTTGGATGCGGAACGCCCAAGCGGTGTACAATACATCGATAAAAACGATGCGGCCTGGCTTAACCACCTGCAAACTATCCAGCAAATCAAAAGCTATCATGCGCAAGGACAAATCGGTTATATCAGTCCGCAAGAGCGTTTTTCCAGCCGTTTTGATTGGCAATACACAGGCCCACAGTCCTACAGCCTAAAACTCTATTCCCTGATCAGCAAACAAACCCTGTTGATCGAAATGCAACCAAGCGGAATGACCATCTCCGATAATCAAGGTAATCGTCAATCAGCTCGCAATGCGAAAGCCCTGTTACAGGAAATTATCGGTATGGATGTTCCTTTGGAGCATTTTGCCTATTGGCTAAAAGGTCAACCGGCAAGCAATGCCGACTATCAGGTGGGAACCAATCATCTATTGGCAGAATTTAGCTATCCTGTGAATGGTTCGTTATGGACGGCTGATTACTTAAGTTATCAAACCAATCAAATGCCGGAAAATATTTTGCTAAAAAATAAAAGTACCGCGCAAACGCTAAAAATTCGTGTTGACGACTGGCAATTCTGATGAATACGCAAGCAAATTCTCTTACCCCTGCACATTGGCCGTCACGCTTTCCTAGCCCAGCCAAGCTAAATCTATTTTTATATATCAATGGTCGCCTACCTAATGGCTACCACGAGTTACAAACCCTTTTCCAATTTATCAATATCTGCGACTGGCTGACCATCACTCCGCGCGCTGATAATGAAATCCACATCACACCAGAAATTGCCGATTTACCCGTCGAGCAAAATCTAATTTATCGCGCCGCCAAGCTCTTACAGCAACATTGTCAATACCCATTAGGTGCTGATATTCAGCTTGAGAAGAATTTGCCAATGGGTGGCGGTATCGGTGGGGGTTCCAGTAATGCGGCGACAGCCTTATTAGTATTAAACGAACTATGGCAATGTGGCTTGACCTTAGAGCAATTGAGCGCTCTCGGTCTACAACTAGGCGCAGACGTACCAATTTTTATCCATGGCCATGCGGCCTTTGCTGAAGGGGTGGGCGAAAAATTGCAACATTGCAATCCACCTGAAAAATATTATCTACTACTCAAGCCTGATGCCTTTGTGTCCACACCGGCGGTATTCAAGCATCCAGAACTACCACGTACAACACCCAAAAGAGCGCTTGAAGAACTATTACAAACAAATTTCGCAAACGATTGCGAAAAAGTGGTCTGTCTCACCTATCCGGCCGTTGAAAAAGCCCTACAGTGGTTGCTACAATACGCGCCGGCGAGATTGACAGGGACAGGCGCTTGCGTGTTTGCCGAATTTGCCGATGAATCCTCGGCACAAGCTGTATTTCGACAAAAACCCGCCGATTGGCAGGGCTTTGTCGCTCGCGGAATGAATGTTTCACCGTTGCATAGCCTACTTGCACGCTATCGCGCTGAAACCGCTCCCAATAAACCGATTTTTTCTTAACCTAAACCTGAGGTCACAACATGCCTGATATTAAACTCTTCGCCGGTAATGCTACACCGGAACTTGCCAAAAAAATCTCCGAACGCCTTTATATATCCCTGGGCGATGCTACTGTAGGACGTTTTAGCGACGGCGAGATTCAAGTGCAAATTAATGAAAACGTGCGTGGTGCCGATGTGTTTATTATTCAATCCACCTGCGCACCGACCAACGACAACTTGATGGAATTAATTGTGATGGTCGATGCCCTACGCCGCGCCTCCGCCGGTCGTATCACCGCGGTAATTCCTTACTTCGGTTACGCCCGCCAAGATCGTCGCGTACGTTCCGCGCGTGTACCAATCACGGCTAAAGTGGTTGCCGATTTATTATCCACTGTAGGTATCGACCGTGTATTAACCTGCGACCTACATGCAGAACAAATCCAAGGTTTCTTTGATGTACCCGTTGATAATGCATTTGGTTCACCGGTATTAATCGACGATATCTTGAAAAAAACCGACTTAGTTAATCCAATTGTAGTTTCTCCAGATATCGGCGGTGTGGTACGTGCCCGTGCAGTTGCTAAATTGTTAAATGATACCGATATGGCGATCATCGACAAACGTCGTCCGCGTGCTAACGTCGCACAAGTAATGCATATTATCGGTGATGTGGCTGATCGCGACTGTATCCTCGTTGACGATATGATCGACACCGGTGGTACTCTTTGCAAAGCAGCGGAAGCCTTAAAAGAACGCGGTGCGCGTCGTGTATTTGCCTATGCTACCCACCCGGTATTCTCAGGTAAAGCGGCCGAAAATCTAGCTAGCGATGCCCTTGACGAAATCGTGGTCACTGACACTATCCCACTTTCTCCGCAAATTGCGGCACTTGGCAAAGTACGTGTGCTCACCCTTTCTTCCATGTTGGCTGAAGCGATTCGCCGTATCAGCAACGAAGAATCCATTTCTGCGATGTTTAATTAATTCGTAAAGAATAATAAAAAACCGCCTGTAATATATCAGGCGGTTTTTTTTATATCGGGAAAATGTCACATTTATTAACAACTTTTAAATCAACCATAATAAAATCAATGAGTTATATTCGTTTTTAGCAAAAACTTCTGATTCTAGGGTAGCGTTTGGATGTCACATTTTGCTGAGGATTACAAACGACAAACAGCCAAATCCAACCGTTTATTATGGAACGGATAAAGCGTGCTACGATGTCCTACGCTTAAAATAATCATCTGTGGCAAGCGTGCTTTGATGGTTTGGTATAGCAGTTGCTCAGTTGGTTCATCCAAGGCCGAAGTTGTTTCATCCAAAAAGACAACTTCTGGGCGACTTAACAGAATACGGATAAATGCCACCCGTTGTAATTCTCCCGGAGACAAAATAGCCTGCCAATCATTTTCATCATGAAGTGCCGGTAAATATTTTTCTAAACAACAATCGCGCATCGCTTGCACTAATTCTTGATGCGATGGATTTAACGCCGGATAACAAATGGCATCACGCAACGTACCTTGTGGCATATAAGGCCGTTGCGGTAAAAACAAGGTGCCACTACAAGGATGCTCCGCCAATCCTAAGGTTTCAAACGGATAAATGCCGGCAATTGCTTTTAATAACGTTGTTTTGCCCGTTCCGGATGGCCCTTGAATTAACAACGCATCCCCGGCTTCTAAGGTGAGATTAATATTATTGAGCAGAATCGCGCCTTGCTCATCTTTCACGCCAAAGTCATGCAACGCCACTCGGTGGGCACATTTACTTGGTTGAGTCACCGCATTCGCATCCAATTCGTCCAATTTACTTAAGAAACCATGCAAACGATTAAGACGAGCTTGATAGAGGGTAAACTCCTCATAAAACAAACGGAAAAAGGACAAGGCAGTCATTAAGCGATTAAAGGCCTGCACCGTTTGGTGCATATCGCCCAATTTAATTTGCCCGCTAAAGAAGCGCGGTGCCTGTAGCATCAATGGTAACAGCTTCGCCACGCGGGTTACCCCACCGTTAAAGCCATCCAATCCAAGCATCCGCAACACAATAGCCCAACGGTTATGGATAATGTCACGAAACTTCTGCTGCAACAGCTGCCCTTCACGAGGTTCTCCTTGGTAAAAAGCAATACTTTCTGCATTATCACGCACCCGAATTAACGAATAACGGTAGTCACCGTTAAGTTTTTCCTTGTTGAAATTTAGTTTGATTAACGGATGACCAATCCATACTGACATCAGCGTTGCGAAAATAATAAAGGCATAAATAAAGAACACTACGCCCTTTTCTATATTCAATCCGAATAGGCTCAGTACACCGGATAGCGACCATAAAATAATAGTGAATTCAATTGTAGTGAGAATCGCATTAATCATGCCGCGCACAATTTGTACGGTGCTGGCGATAAATTCGCGGGCATCTTGCTCAATCCGTTGATCGATATTATCGGGCAATTCTCTTTCATATTTCAGCCGATAATATTTTTTGTTTTCTAACCAACGTTGTACCAACACCGCATTCAGGCTTTCCAACCAGCGTATTTGGAATAATTGCTGCAAAAAGTAATCGACAATGGTATGCAACACCTGAACTCCCACCAACAGTGCATTCAGCTTGGCAAAAAACCAGAATTTATCGGCATCCAGCTCTTGCATTGAACTGTATAACCCATTGTAGAAGAAGCTGTTTAACACGCTAAAACGAACTTCTAACAGCACCATCATAATCAGTAGCAATAATAAACCACCAAATTTTAGAATATTGCCGCGATGCAAGGAAGGGCGCACAATTCGAGCAAATTTACGCCCGAATTCAGTGCGACTAAAAAGTCCGATAGTGATAAAAAAGCCTAGAATAATCCAAGCAAAGGCTTGCAAAAGCCATGCAAAACTAGAATTGAGTTCGGTTTGCCAGGTCATAAATCTCCATTAGCGAACTAACAGGCCCGAGACACAGGGCGATTAAAAATGAAGAAAAAACCGCGGGCTTGCCACGGTTGAGAGAATTGGCGGAGGAAGAGGGATTCGAACCCTCGGAAGGGTTGCCCCTTCGCCGGTTTTCGAAACCGGTGCCTTCAGCCTCTCGACCATTCCTCCGAGTGCGGGCTAGTATAGCGAATTGACTTTTGATGTAAATAAGAATTTATCGCTTTTAGCATGGAAACAATTGATTTCCCGACAATAAATCCACCGCTGGCCATTGACTTTTTAAGCTACTGCCATTACTTTACCAGAGTTATTTTACTCATTATAAATAAGGAGCATTTATGCAATCTCGTCTTATTGTTGAATCTCAAGAAGCTTCCTTGCTAAGCACCCACAAGGTGTTACGCAATACCTACTTCTTGCTGGGATTAACAATGGCTTTTTCGGCTGTCGTCGCCTATCTTTCCATGGCGCTAGATCTGCCTTATCCAAATCTTATCGTGTTACTGGTTGGTTTTTACGGTTTACTGTTCTTAACCAATGCATTAGCCAATAGCGCTTGGGGGATCTTGTCCGCCTTCGCCTTTACCGGTTTCTTAGGTTATACCATTGGGCCAATCCTTAATATGTATGTTGCCCGTGGTATGGAAGATTTGATTATGTTATCTTTCGCCGGCACAGCAATCGTCTTCTTTGCTTGCTCAGCCTATGTAATTACTACGAAAAAGGATATGTCCTTCTTAGGCAGTGCGATTTTCGCCCTATTCATCGTGTTGTTATTAGGTATCGTTGCCAGCTTCTTCTTCCAAATTCCGGCATTAGCAGTAGGTATTAGTGCGTTGTTCGTTATTTTCTCAACCATGACTATTTTGTATGAAACCAGCAATATCATTCATGGTGGCGAAACCAACTACATTCGCGCAACCGTCAGTATTTACGTGTCAATCTATAACCTCTTCTTGAGCTTATTAAGATTGCTTTCCATCTTCTCTAGCCGCGATTAATTTCCGGTAATAAAAAACGCGCTTTAGATAAAGCGCGTTTTTTTATTGCAGAAAAACTATTGCCCCATATTAGTCACGGAATGTAAAAAGCCCTGCGCCGAGCGATACACTGCATCTTTGCCCTGAGCTTTTAAAATCATATCCGACATTTCCCGAACTGCTCCACGGCCACCACCTAGTTTTAAGACATAATCAGCTTGAGATTGCACATAATCGGCAGCATCAGCCACAGCAAAAGATAAACCACATACTGCAAAAGCCGGCAAATCAACACTGTCGTCACCAATATAGGCTGTTTGTTCGGGCTGCACGCCGGCCAAATGCATCAACTCAAAACAGGCACTTTCCTTTTCTAATTTACCTAAAAAGAACAAAGGGATTTTTAAATCATCGATACGTTTACGCAACACTGCAGAATCACGTCCCGATAAAATTGCCACCTGAATACCTGCATCCATCAGCATCTTAATGCCAAGGCCATCGCGCACATGAAAGGATTTAATCGCTTCGCCTTGCGCATCATAATGCAATAAACCGTCCGTCAGCACACCGTCGACATCACAAATTACCAATTTGATCTGTTGTAATTTCGTTTCTAAATTCATATTAACTCGCAAATTCAATTAATCCGACAACATCATCCGCATCGTTTACCACAACCAATGAGTGAATTTTTAACTGTTTCATTAAATCTTCCGCTTCGCCGATGAAGGCGTCCTGATTGATAGTTTTTGGTTTGGAGGTCATCAAGTCGCGGGCGCATTTTTGTAACGTAGCAGCTCCGTTAGCCGTCAAAGCGCGACGAATATCGCCATCGGTAATAATGCCCATCAATTTGTGATTTTCCATTACTAAGGTCAAGCCCATCCGCCCTTCGTTCATAATGCTTAAACAATCGGTAAACGGTGTAGTTAATGCACTAACCGGTAAACGACTTTGCATTTGATCTTTCACACGAGTTAATAAACGACGACCAAGACTGCCACCTGGATGGAATTTGGCGAAATCCGCCGGTTTGAAATCACGTGCGGTAATTAAGGCAACCGCCAAAGCATCTCCCAATGCCAAGGTCACCAAAGCAGAAGTCGTTGGGGCCAAATTATTCGGACACACTTCCCGCTCTACTGCAATATTCAGCACATAATCGGCATGGGTAGCCAAGGTAGATTGCGGATTTGCGGTTAACGCGATAATTTTATTACCGAAATTTTTTAAGCTCGGGATTAGTTTATTTACATCATCGGTTTCCCCACTGTAGGAAATCAGCATCACCACATCCACCGCTTTAAGCATACCTAAATCGCCGTGAAAAGCCTCTGTCGGATGCAAGAAAAAACTTGGCGTGCCGGTTGAGGCAAAGGTCGCCACCATTTTCTTACCAATCAATCCTGATTTGCCAATTCCGCCAATCACTAAGCGGCCTTTGCAGTGCAAAATCAATTCAACGACACGGCAAAATTCATCATCTAAACGCGCCCCCAGCTGGGACAATGCGGTCTGCTCTACCGCTAAAGAATTTCGGGCAATTTGTAAGTAATCCATTGCGTCTCCTGCAAAGTTCGTCATGTTTGGCTCAGGCTGCTGCACAAAGCCATTTCTACCGCTCAAATCGGCGCTCATTCTAGCGGAAAAGGCTGCAAAAAAGAAATCTTATTGACCTCAGTCTCCTTTCTCCCTATACTGCGCGCCGAGTTGGTTAGGCAATCGCCGGTTTATTGAAGCCCTTATCGTGGCAACACGAAAAAAAGCGGGACAAATAGACGGGAGGAAAGTCCGAGCTACAAAGGGCAGAGTGCCGGATAACGTCCGGGGGGCGCGAGCCTACGACCAGTGCAACAGAGAGCAGACCGCCGCGTAAGCGGTAAGGGTGAAAGGGTGCGGTAAGAGCGCACCGTGCCGCTGGTAACAGTGTGCAGCAGGGTAAACTCCACTCGTAGCAAGACCAAATAGGGATCCAATGGGTGGCCCGCCCAGGATTCGGGTAGGTTGCTTGAGCGGCGAAGCAATTCGTCGCCTAGATGAATGATTGTCCACGACAGAACTCGGCTTATCGACCAACTCACCTCTTTTTTAATCCACTCCGCAAGTTATCTTGCAGAGTGGATTTTTGCTTTAAACGCCCTATCAAAAATCAAAATTTTTCCAAAAACAAAGTATAACCTATTGATTTTATTAACATTCGGTTAAAAAAGATTTTTTATTGAATAAAGCCAATCGCCACCCAAATAAATAAAAAAAGCGGGCTTCTAAGCCCGCTTAATTTGAATAAAGTTAGTTACAGAACGGAAACGTTCAAGGAAGAACCGCCAACGATTCTAACTCGACGACCAGCAACAAAATTCGGATCGGCTTTTTGCACCACCACAATTTGTTTACCGTTATCCTTACGAATAACTAGTTCGGCCGCATTTACTTGGCTGGCTTTTTCTTCTACCTTGCTACCTACAACCGCACCGGCAATTGCACCAACGGCTGTTGCCAATGCCTGACCAGTACCACCACCAACGGTGCTACCAGCGATACCGCCCAATGCACCGCCACCGATAGTACCGATGACACCCGGGTTATCCGCTTGGATTTTCACCGGACGAACCGATAAAATTGTACCATAGCTAATAGAACGGGCTTCTTTCGCCTGATCTGCAGTATATACGTCGCCGCTAAAAACGTCGGTATTGGCACAGCCGGTTACACCCAAAGCTACTAAAAGCGCCAATGCTACTGTCATTTTTTTCATAACGAACTAACCTCTAAATAAGGATATTAGATAGGATTTCTTGGTGACCAAGTAGAAATGTTTTTCACACCTTTACCGTCGTCGGATACTTTCACACAAGCACCAACCACCAAAGTTGAGTCGTAAGGAACAACCACTTGTTCAAGTTCACCTTCTGGTTTGAAAGAACAGTTATTTTTACGAATAGTTAATTCCAAGTTTTCGCCTTGATATTGGCTGAAAAGAACTTGACCTTTGTAAGCGTTGCCATTTTGTTGCTGGTTATTGGAAGAACAGGCAGACAAGCTTAAACCGGCTAACACGGCCATTGCCAATGCTAATTTTTTCATTGTGCTAAACCTCGAGTATTTTCTTTAGAGTATAGGGGTGAACCTTTATGCAGGTGTGATTTATTGTTTTATCGGCAAAACCGACTGCAATCGACGGATTCGGCAGGCGTTCGCCAGCCACCTTAGGTTCGCTAACTTTTACGGTTAATTGATGTAAATCCTTCCACAAAAAAAGATTGTTAATCCGATTTATCCATTGTTCCGTCGACTCATTGGCTAAAAACGGCATCACAATCTCGATATGCTCCCAAGTTTCTTGAGGATATTGCTTATCTTTGGGAAAGGGTAACTCAATAATATCCACCGCTTGTGCGGCAAATTGAAGCGGTTTATCCAACTGAACAATATAGATAGGCCGCCCATTAACGATATTATCGCTCAGGATTCTACCGTACTTTGTCAGTGCTGTCAGCCAATTTTTCGCTTTTTCCGTACTGTTTGCCCGCAATGCCAAGTGGTCAATTTGATAATCAGCCAAATTCACCCCCATGGTTTGCGCCAGCTGTAAAACTTTCTCTTCAAATTCGGCCAATGGGGTTAAAAAAAGAGAAAGATTTTCGGTATTTTGCGGCATTTTCAACTCTCCTGCTTTGCGAAAAAAGGCAAAAGAAAGTATCATAGCCGCCTATTTTTGTCACCCGAAATCAATCTATTTAGTCAGTAGGAAAAACAGTGAATATTCAATCCATTTTAGCCGATAGAATCCAACAGGCCATGATTGCGGCCGGAGCCCCTAAAGATGTAGATCCTCTAGTGCGTCAATCCGGCAAACCGCAATTCGGCGATTATCAGGCCAACGGTATTATGGCAGCCGCCAAAAAATTGGGCAAAAACCCACGTGAATTTGCGCAAAGCGTCTTAGAACACACTAAACTTGACGACATTACCGAAAAAACCGAAATTGCCGGCCCCGGCTTTATCAACATCTTTTTAAATCCTAACTGGCTTGCGGCTGAAGCCGAATTAGCCCTTAAAGATTCCCATTTAGGCATCTTCAATACTCATCCGCAAACAGTAGTCATTGACTACTCTTCTCCGAATGTAGCAAAAGAAATGCACGTCGGCCATTTGCGTTCAACCATTATCGGCGATGCGGTAGCTCGTACTTTGGAATTCCTAGGCAATAAAGTGATCCGCGCCAACCATGTGGGTGACTGGGGAACCCAATTCGGCATGTTGATTGCCTATTTGGAAAAAATGCAAAACGAACACGCCAGCGAAATGGAATTGCAGGACTTAGAAGCATTCTATCGTGAAGCCAAAAAACATTATGACGAAGATCCGGCGTTTGCCGAAAAAGCGCGTAATTATGTGGTGAAATTGCAAGGTGGTGATGAATATTGCCGTGCCATGTGGAAAAAATTGGTGGATATCACCATGCAACAAAACCAACGAAACTATGATCGTCTCAATGTCACCCTGACTGATAAAGATGTGATGGGCGAAAGCCTATACAATCCAATGTTGCCTGGAATCGTGGCTGATTTAAAAGCGCAGGGACTGGCCGTTGAAGATGATGGTGCCTTAGTGGTTTATTTAGATGAATTCCAAAATAAAGAAGGCAATCCAATGGGCGTAATCGTGCAGAAAAAAGATGGAGGTTTCCTCTACACCACCACCGATATCGCTGCTGCAAAATACCGTTTTGAAACTCTGAACGCTGATCGTGCATTAGTCTTCTCCGACAGCCGCCAAAGCCAACATATGCAACAAGCTTGGTTGATCACCCGTAAAGCAGGTTATGTGCCGGATGACTTCTCCTTAGAACATAAAAACTTCGGCATGATGCTCGGCAAAGATGGAAAACCGTTTAAAACCCGTAGTGGTGGCACCGTAAAATTAGCTGATCTCTTAGACGAAGCCGTTGAACGTGCCGGTGTCTTAATTAATGAGAAAAATGCCGACTTAAGCGATGAAGAAAAAGCCCGTGTAATTGATGCGGTGGGTATCGGAGCTGTGAAATATGCCGATTTATCGAAAAACCGCACCACCGATTATGTCTTCGATTGGGACAATATGCTGAGCTTTGAAGGCAATACTGCGCCTTATATGCAATATGCCTACACCCGTATCCACTCCATTTTCACTAAAGCTGATGTGGATCTGAATAGCCTTGCCGAAGCACCAATTTTGTTAAACGATGATAAAGAACGTGCTTTAGCGGTGAAATTATTGCAATTTGAAGAAGCGGTGAGTGGTGTTGCTAAAGAAGGTGCTCCGCATATTCTATGTGGCTATTTATATGAATTAGCCGGCGCATTCTCTTCCTTCTATGAGCATTGCCCAATTCTCAATGCAACCGATGAAGTCAAAGCAAGCCGCTTAAAACTGGCTTTACTCACTCAACGTACCTTAAAACAGGGCTTGGATTTACTCGGTATTAAAACCGTTGAGAAAATGTAATCTGATAAAAAACCGCCGAAATGGCGGTTTTTTATTCATCCCTAATAAAATCAATGACTTACGATTGATTTTAAGAAAAACTTTGATTTTCTAAGGGGCGTTCTCCCTTATCACATTTTTCAATATGGCTGATTTGACGATGCAGTGGATCAATCTGCGCCCGAATGCCAAACGCTTGAGCCAAGTTTTCAGCAGTTAATACCGCCTCCGTCGAACCAGCTGCCAGCAAATGACCTTTCTGCAATAAAATGATCTCATCACAAAAACGATAAGCCAATTCCAAATGATGAATGGCAATAATACAGCTTTGCTGCGGCGTGAGTGACTTCAGCCGGGTTAAAATATCCAATTGATAATAGGGATCGAGTGCCGCAATAGGTTCATCGGCAAGTAACCAAGGTGCTTTTTTAATACAGCAACGCGCTAATTGTACGCGCGCCTTTTCACCGCCCGATAATTGACGGAAAGGTTTATGTAATAAGGACGCTAGGGAAAATTGCTGGGCGATACCGATGATTTCCGCCTGTGCTTTAGCTGCCGGCAGCGCTTGCGTTAATCCCAGGGAAATCACCTCTTGCACATCCAGATCCCAGTGAATTTGACTATCCTGCGCTAAATAGGCGATTTGTTGATTACGCTCTGCAGCATTCATCGTACTCAACGGACGTCCTGCATAATAAATCTCCCCTGAGGTTGGCGGCAAAATACCAGCCAAGCTTTTCAATAAGGTGGATTTGCCGGCACCATTACCTCCCATAATGCCGATCAATTTGCCTTGTGGGATTTGGCAGCTTATTTCTTGGAGTCCGTAAGGTCGGCTTAATTGTTTGATTTCAATCATCTTATTTTCTGTGCTCCAGGCTAAGCCGCTAATTTGCGCTGTTCTGTTAATAAAATCCAAATCAGGCAAGGCGCACCGATAATGGCGGTCAATGTGCCGATATAAATATGCGAGAACAGTGGAATATAGAGCACTGCCAAATCGGCCAATAACAGTAATAAAGCACCAATTAAGGCGCTGCTAAGATAAAGCTGTGAAGGACGTACTTTCAATACAATACGCGCTATATGCGGTGCAATGAGTCCAATAAAACCGATACTACCGGTTTGCGGTACAGTTGCCCCCACCAATAATGCAGCGCCAAGAGTCGTAATAAAGAAGCCACGTTTCGGATCAACACCCATAGTGCCCGCCGTTTCTTCGCCAAAGGTCAGCAAATCTAAATAACGACGCTGGCTATAAAGACAAAGGAGTCCCACCAACGCAATGGGTAAGGACATCAATAAGGTATCCAATCTAGCCCACATCAATGAACCCTGCAGCCAGCGATATAGCTCCGCCAATGCCCAAGGACTTTGCGCATTAGACAGTAACAAGGCAATTGCTGCACCCAATAGCATATTTACAGCCAAACCGCTTAGAATCATCATCGTAGTGCCGTAATTTTTGGCAATTAAATACACTAGCAAAAAACTCACTAAAGCCCCGCATACTCCGCCCACTAACAACAACGAAAACGGTACGGCGAAATAATAGAGAATAAACACGCTGGCTGCCGTAGCACCCGCACTACTACCGAGTAATCCAGGGCTGGCTAACGGATTTTGAAAAATGCCCTGCATCGCATTACCGGCAATTGCCAGACTCGCCCCGGTCAATAAGGCCAAACCAATACGCGGAAAACGAATATCCCACAGTACCATCGAACGCATATCCGTAAGCACACCATCTGCATTTTTAAGCTGCGTAAAATCACCGAGTTGGTGATAGAGCGCCAAGGCGATAACGAGTATTAAAAGTAGCCCAAGTAAAGGGTTAAGATATCTTTTCATTTAAAGTACATTTTTGTGAGCGTTTAAGGACGAATATCAATTTCCGCATTATCCACCACGGCTTTGAAGAGCTCATCAATTTCTTCATTGGTTACGGCAATACAGCCATTCGTCCAATCTTTACGTAGATGTTGACGCCCAATATCAAATAATTTATTGGATAAACCATGAATCTTAATTAATCCACCCGGGGATTTTCCTTGAGATAGCGCATAAGCTTTGTCTTCAACATTCGGGTATGAGATGCCCAAATTTTTGTGATAAGCACTATTAGGATTTCGTTCATTAATGCGATAAATACCTTCCGGTGTTTTCTTATCACCCTCAAATTGCTTATGTCCGATAGGCGATCCGCCGAGGGCAATCGGGTAAATCTTCACTAATGTCTCTTGATTATATGCCCACATCTGGCGTTTGCTTTTGATCACCAGCAAACGGGTAATAGGCGTATTTTCAGGCAACGGCTGGGTATTTAACACCAGTGGCTGTGCCTCTTTTTCCCCGATTAAGATCTCATCGGGCATAGGGTTAAATTGTGAAAATATTAGCCCCGCTAAAATTCCGATAAACACCAATGAGATGAATATGAATTTCTTCATTTAAAATTTCCTAATGTGAAGATGCATGATATTGATAATAAATCTTCTCCGCCCCTTGCCATACTCCGTGATCAAAGCAATAGGTATATTTCATCGGAATGCTCATAAGCGGTTGATTCTTGAAAAAATCTTGCAACATTGGATGTTGCAATAGTTCGGCTTGCGCATTGTAACCTTGTTTATCAGTCAACAGAATTAGCACATTAGGTTGGCTTAAAATTACTTTTTCTAACGAAAAATTTTGCGCTGTAAGTGGTGTTTTTAACGGTGTTAAGCCAAGCAAATGCAAAAGCACGGGATATTGAGGATAATCGCTTTCCACCACGCCCGTTTCCGACAAAATCAATGTATCGGTTAACGGTCGATTGAGTTGAAAATGTTGTGCGCGCAATTTTGCCACTAAATCAGCAGCCTTTTGCTCGTTCCCCAGTTGCTTTCCTAATTCTAGAATCAGCGCGAATAGCTCTTCGGGCGTTTGTGGGCTGTCATTAATCGGAATAATTTTCACACCGAGTTTTTTCAGCTCTGCTACCAATTGTGGATAAAAGGTTTCGTTAATCAGAATAGTTTTATCCAAATAGGGTAACAACGCCGTTAATTGTGGCTCTAACTCAGGTTTATCAGTGTTGAGCTTATCCAACATCATCAATGGATTTCGAGAATACGGCGACTGCGCAGCAATTTGCGAAGGTTCAGCAAGTTCGCGAAGCAATCGATCACTACACAGCGTAAGAGAAACGAATTGTTCCTCGGCCTGAGCAATAAATGGCAGGAAAAGCGCGGTTAGAATTAAACGAATCAGTCTCATAAATGCAAGATGCGTGGATTTAAAAAATCCACGCACACTGTAAAAGGTGTGTGAATTACTAACAATTCACACATTATCAAGATTAGAACGAGCCTTTCAATCCAACGTAAACATTACGCCCATCTTGGCCATAGCCTAGAAGGTTTTCATATTTTTTGTCGAATATATTGTTCAAGTTTGCGTAAATCGTTAAATTTGGAATCACTTGATAATTCACGCCCAAGTTTGCCAAGGTGTAAGCTGGCATTTTGGTACGCAGTGGATAGGTTCCGATACGTTTACCAACATAAGAAAGACTCACATCGGCACCCCATTTTTCAGTGATTTGATAGGCTACCCCTGCATTCGCAGTGTGTTTTGGACGATAAGCCACTTCAATGCCATTATTGTTTTTCGCACGCGTATAGGTGTAGTTAGTGTAAGCGGTCAAATTTTCAGTTAGTTTTCCGTTATATGCCACTTCTACGCCTTTGATTTTTGTAATGCCTTCTGAATTCACTGAACGAGAAACCGCATTCGGCCATAGCCCCGTTGTTTCGGTCTTAATTAAGCGGTCAACATTACGTCCAAAGTAAGTGATATCTAGGCTGTGCGCTTTGTCATTAGTTTCAATTAATAAACCTACATCACCGCCACGACTGCGTTCAGGTTTTAAATCAGAGTTGCCAATAAAGCTTCCACTCCAGCCATAAAACTCAGTAATGGTTGGATTTTGGATAGCAGTCCCTAAACTTGCGTGGGCTTTGAAGTTTGGTGATAAACGATAATTCCCCGAAATACGCCCGGTCCAGGCATTTTCATATTGTGAACTGCTGTTGTAACGTCCGCTTACGGTAAAACTGTGATCTGCTTCAGTAAACAAACGATACTCTGCAGCCACACTTCTTTCAGTTAATTTTTTATTTTGGAAACTAGCATAAGATGATCGGCCATCATAATGAGTATTTTGATATTCCGTTAAGAAGCTCACACCTTGTTTTACATCACCTTCACGATCAAAATTCACATCTAATTGATAGCTGGCATTGAGTTTTTTACCGTCATAATAGCTATTGTTGTTGCTTTCTGTGGTGTCACTATCGGTTTTAACGTGGCTCACGGTGAGTTTATTTTTGAATAATTCTTCATCGCTACCGATATATCCACTGAGTTTAAACAGGGTTTCACGTGTGCGGGTGTAGCTATCTGAGTTTGGGTTAATTTCAAGAAAACGACCATTGCTAAAGGAATAGCCATCGTAATGCCCGGTTTGTGAAGCGTGTGAAGCTAACACTTCGATACCTTTATCGCCTACATCGTAGCCTAAGCGAACAGAGCTATTATCGCGGTGGAATTTGTCTTTTTCGACCGCTCCACCGGTGCTAAATGCTGTGCCATTTTCAGCGGTGTAATGGAAGGTATTGGAGCTAATGGCTGAAATACCACGAGTGCGGTGACTATCGCCATGCACGGAATAATAGAAACCACCATTACGTCCTGAAACAGTAATAGAAGCATCACGGGTACGGTGTGAACCTGTGCCAAAATCGAAATCTAGGTTAAAAGGCTTGTCTTTATACAATCCACTTTTGGTGGTGATATAAATGACACCGCCCATCGCATCGCTTCCCCAAAGGGCTGATTGCTCACCGCGTAATACCTCAATACGTTCAATATTGCTTAATGATAAACCACCAAAATCATAGCCATAGCCTGTCGCAGGATTCACCTTTACACCATCAATAATTACCGCGGTGTGATTCGCTTCAGAGCCACGAATAGAGAAATTAGTTAATGCTCCACGTCCGCCATAACTAATCATTGAGACACCAGGCACGGTTTTCAACACATCGCTCACATAAGTGGCATTGCGTTGTGCAAAATCTTTTTCGGTTAAAACGGTAACGGAAGATGCTGTTTGGGTGGCTTTCACCGGAACTGCATAGGCAGATTGCACGATAATTGGTTCTAGTTCAGTTTCAGAAGCTGCCACTGCAGCAAAAGGTACGCACAAAATTGCGCAAGTAATTAAATTCTTTTTCATTGGATTCCTAAATTAATGATTAGATTAAAAGGCGCGGTATTATACAACAATAACGCCCCTAATTTAGGGGCGCTAAGGCGAAAGTTACTCATATTGAGCATGAATAGATTTGATACTGCAGGAGCAAACGCCCCATCGAAAAACAAAGTTTTGCCTAAAATAGATGCTAACCCATTGATTTTATTAGGGTTACCTTTAAAAACTCTTTTTCCGAGCAAAACCGTTGATTTTATTTACTTTTCAGCTGCGGAATATATTCGCTTAAAGCCCGGATATCCTCATCAGTTAAGCGATTTTTGGCCGGATTACCGACTCCACCGGCCACGACACCATCACGCCGTTCGGTAAGCGATTTGCTAATGGTCGCGGAATCAAGCTGATTAATATGACGAGACTCCCCCATAGCCGCTTTTTCCGCTTGTTTACCATGACAGGTTGCGCAACTGCGTTTATACAGTTTTTCGGCTTTGCTCATATCAATTTCGGCATGCGCGCTAATGGAAATGCCGAAAAGGCCGATAAGTAGAAAGTAAATTGATTTTTTCATCGTTTATCCTGCAAATAATTTATCCAGTTCTGCCGGTGGAATGGCGCCTTCGTATTTGGCTTGAATTTTACCATCACTATCAATCACAAAGCTGGTTGGCGTTCCCACCAATTGATAACGCTCGGCAGTGATTTTTAATTGATCTTTAATTACCGGTAAGGTCAGTTGGCGTTTCTCCACCACAACCTTGGTATCCACTTTGTCACCATCGACATTAATGGCGATCAATTGAACCTTATTGGGATGCGCCTCTGCCAGTTTTTCGAATTCTTTTAATTCGGCAACGCAGCGACCACAGGTTTCTGACCAGAAAGTAAGTAAACGAGTGCCTTTCCAGTCACTCAATTTGACTTCTTTCCCCTGTAAATCATAGGCGGCAAGATCCGGCGCTTTGTGGCCGATAGTGGCGACTTCATCTTTACAAGAAACCGCACCAAACATAATCGCACCGATTGCGAATAGTTTTAATAATTTATTTTGCATGAACTTCCTCTTTGACAAATTTGCCATGGTGTAAATAAATAATACGATCGGTTAATTCCCCGAGTTCCGGATTGTGTGTGACCATTACAATGGTTCGACCTTGACGATTTAGCTCTTGCAATAAATCTAGCACTAAGGCTTCATTTTTTTCATCAAGATTACCGGTTGGTTCATCGGCAAAAATAACCGGTGGCTGATTAACTAACGCCCGTGCAATACAAACCCGTTGCTGTTCACCACCGGATAATTGACTTGGCCGGTGATCAAAACGGTGTCCTAATCCCACTTGTTCAAGTACCGCTTTAGCTGAAGCTTCATCGATCACGCTGTGATAGTGCTGAGCCAACATGACATTTTCCAACGCGGTTAAATAAGGGATTAGGTGAAATTGTTGGAAAACCAACCCGATCTTTTCCGCACGAAAACGTTGACGACCAACTTCATCCAACTGCGCAGCATCCACGCCATCTAAAATGACTTTACCTTCACTGGCGGTATCTAAGCCAGTCAGAATATTCATGAGTGTGGTTTTACCCGAACCCGATGCTCCCATGATTGCAATAAACTCACCTTGGCGAATTTGAATATTAATATCTTCTAAAGCAGTGACTTGCCCGAATCGTTTATATAAATGTTGCGTTTCAATCACAAATTCACTCATTTTATTCCCCTTTTAACACATTTGCGGTTTGAATATTTAAAGCTCGTTTGGTTGGTACAATCACCGCAATAAAGGCAACCAATAACGATAAGATAATAGTAATAGGAATCACCGGCAGACGCATATCAATATAAGATTTGAATACGGTTAATCCAAGTAATTGTGCCAAGATGTAGCCGAGAATCAGGCCCGCGACAATTGCACAGAGTGCAATGATCAGAATTTCGGTACTAATTTGCTTAATGATGTCACTTTGTTTTGCACCTAAGGCTTTTTGCAGTGCAAATTCTTTTGCTCGCTCACCAACAATAGCAATCAATGTGGTATTCACACAAAGGGTGGCGAGAATCAAAATGACTAATGAAATTAAGCCCATCAATCCTTTGATTTTATCTAAAATCTGCCCTTCAGACGCTGAGACTTTTCGAATTGGGCGGGCGGTTAGATCGGGTTGGCGTTGCATAATATCCTGCGCAAATTGTGCGACGTTACCTTGTTCATTTTTCACATTGAGCAAGGCATTGTTTGCCAATCCTTCTTTATCTAACCAACTTTGTGCAAATTCTAAGCTAACGATTAACATATTGTCTGTGGCATCGCCTGCCTCAACTATCGCTTTAATTGTGAATTCATGTTTTTCAACAGAATTTTTAGAAAGCTTTAATTTACTTCCAACGCCTAAATTAAGGCGTTCAGCTAAAGTTTTGCCAATCATGGCATTACGATCGTCAAAATTGACATTAATAGCTGACCCGGTAATTTGCCAATAAGGCGCGAGAACATGCATATCTTCAAACCACACGCCCATAATAACGATTTTTTCTAAATCACTTCGCGCTACGCCATATAAATAAGGGCTGGCTGCTGTGATGAAATTATCCGGTGCATGATGAAGAATTTGCTTTAATTGGCGCTCTTTCATCAAACCACCATTGGCCGCACCAATGTAAAAGTTTGCCCCAAAAGTACGGAGCTCTTGGCTCATTTTGGTATTAATATCAAAATATACTGCTGCCATTGCGGTCACAATAGACGCACCGACAGTCAACGCAGAGAAGATAATAAATACCCGTTGTAAACGTAGGCGTAATGCTTGGAAGATTAAACGCCAAAACATACTTTTATTGGCGGCCATACAGCACCTCCACAGGGTAAAGTTTGGCAATACGATGGGCTGGGAACCAAGTGCCCACTAAGGCAATCAGAATGGAAAGTACCAATACACAAGGAACTACAATCCATGCAAAACTAAGTGGTACCCCAAATAGAGCTGCACCAATAAATCGGGCCAATCCCCATCCAGCGATACAGCCGAGCAAACCGCCGATTAACGCACTGATAATCGCTTCACAATAGAATAATAAAGCAATTTGCCATTGGTATGCGCCTAAGGCTTTCATTAAGCCAATTTCTTTTGAGCGTTCGATAATTCCCGTACTCATCAATGAAGCAATACCCATGGCTGCAGCAATTAGAGCCGCCAGAGTCACCACTGCAAGCAACAACTGAATTTTCCCGATGACCACGCCTTCTGATGCGGCGACCTGCCAAATTGGACGCACGATAGCTCCGGAAATTGCTTCTTCTAATTGATGAGAAATGGAAGAAACATAAGCTGTACAATACCAACGGTCGTACTCTTCCGCATCCAAGGCATCCGTATTAGCTCGAGCCTTACGGGAAAGATCGTTTTCCGGTACTGTCAGAGCAGAAACTTTGAAAGATTGAATTTTGCCTTCCAATCCTAGTAGCTTTTGTACTGCACTCAACGGCATAACCAATTGATTATCTTCCGTACCACCGGTGGATAACACACCTTTAATTTCTACCGCCGTTTGATTATCAAGCTCATTATTTTGGTAATGAAGACGAATGTGATCGCCTTGTTTTAAACCGGTTCGTTGAGCTAATTGTTCACCAATCAGTGCTGGAATAAATTCACCTTCCGGTGTTTCCAGATCATCAACCCATTCACCTTGTACATGCCAATACGGGCTAATGATTTTTTGGCCTGTATGGTAATCATCTTCATCCGGTACGGGAATATGATGATCAAAAAACGTGCCGAGAATATTAATCTGTTCAACCGCCGTTTTTTGAGAACCCTCTTTTGTAGCGGCGATCTCTGCTTTCACATCTGCACTTAATAACGGAGCAAATCCCACAATGTTATTTCGCCAGAAAATATCTTTAATATTTGGCAGTTCTTTCTCATCCAAGAAATCTTGGCTACTTAAATCGACATTATGGCTGAGCTCATCCGGCAATGCGGCATTGCTGGCAGGCTCGACTAAAATATTGGCACCATAGGATTTTAACTCCTTGGCCATTTTATCGCCGATATCAATCGAAACCGCCAACAATGCGGAAACTAACCCTGCAGCAAGGAAAATAGTGATGACGGCGAGTAACTTACGCTTAATACTAAAGCGCCAAGACTGAAACAACATTCTTGCCAGCATTATTCCTCCTTACCTAAATATTTTTCAGGATCATCACGGAATAAATCCAGATTTTTCTCATTTTCAAAGAAATACGTTCTACCTTCATAGCTGTACTTATGTTCGGTATGAGTATTTTTCATTTTGGCACCACTAATTGGATCCTTGACCTCGATTTCTACAATGGTGCTAAATAAATTTAAGCCCTCTTCTAAATTCGAACGATTAATTAAAATTTCACTTTCAGTTTGCTGCCAATCTTCAATCGGCACAGGATTACAGCCGCCAGGTTTACCAATAGACGGAATAAACATATGTACTCCGCAACCAACGCAGATAACCTGGTTATCCTGCATTACATAGCCTTGGTCGCCACACAGCAAACAGGCATCAAAGACCACCGCCAGGCTTAATTTATCGGCTTGACGATTAATTACAAAAAAGCGAACTGCTTTTCCATCAT